>JBJXGL010000001.1:0-15981 GCA_046160365.1 Aestuariivirga sp.
GCGGCATCAATGGTTCAAGCTCCGCCCATTCCTCGTCGGTAAAATCGAATCGCATGGTTCACCTCCGCCTACGGTGAATCAGCTTCTCTGTTGCAAATCAACAGCCTATGTGAGTACAGACCCTAGTCAGAGGTCAGTAGTCAAATACTGACTACTGCCTACTGACTCTCAGAGCGACGCCGCCGGCTGAAAGCGCGTGCCCGGCAATCTCTTGATCCGCCGGATCAACGAATCGAGATGCGCAGCTGTCGTGCGGTGGATGTCGTGGGCGAGAACCACCGCGTTGGAGCGCGCCCTGATCTGCGACATGGCGAGATCGGTCCACTTCGTCGGCTGATAGGCCTTGTTCCAGTCGAGCGGATCGACATTCCAGAGGACCAGCCGGTAGCCTAGGTCCGCAAGCACGTCGTCCACGGTCGCGTTGTGTGCGCCGTAGGGCGGCCGGAACAGTTTGCGGCCCTTGATGAAGGGTGCAATCAATTTCTCGGTTTTGAGGATTTCCTCGCGCACCTTGGCCCGGCCGAGCTTCCGCAAGTCCGGGTGGTTATAGGTGTGATTGCCGATGCGATGACCCTCGCGGGCCATGCGCTTCACGATCTGCGGATAGGCCGCCGCATTGCGCCCAACGAGAAAAAACACTGCGGTGATCCCGTGGCCCGCAAGGACGTCGAGCACCCGAGGCGTGTTTGTTCCATGTGGCCCATCATCGAAAGTGAGCCACACCTGGCGCGTACCATGAGTTTTGTAGCGCGGCGTGAGTTGCCGCACCGCGCTTCTCTTAGGCCGAGCTTTCTTCACCGCGCGCCGTTAAAACTCCGACGGCACGCAGATCAATCCCGAGCGGTATTTGAGCGATGGCGTCCAGCGCGGGCCGCCGCCCGAACCCAGCGGATTGAACTTCGAGAATTCGATGTTCTCGATCGAGTTCATCCACCGCATGGAATGCGCCTCGATGACATCGCCGGTGCGGCCTGGAAACACATGATAGCCGGCGTGAGCCGTGCCAACCCAGATCGGCACGCTCTTGAACGACGCGGGCGGCGACTTCTTGAAGCCGACGAGCTTGGTGACGTTGTCCACTGGCACGTCGTAGTACATGCCCTTGTTGACAGAGCTCGCGTAGCGAAGCGCGTGGCCGCCCCATTCAGCCCTCCAGCCGCCGCTTGTTTTCGGCGGATTGAGCCGCTTATCCTCGGCGTCCCATTCGGCATTCTTGCTGGGATCGGGATTCCACAAATAGACTTTCCAGCCGAGTTGCCGCAGCATTGCCTGCAAATCAGTGCCGTAGAACTTCTGCCCGATCCTGAGCTGGTCGTTGATCTTCTTCCAGGTGTTGGGCATGCCGGTGGCATTGAAGCCGCGCTCCAAGGCCTGCATCGCAAGTGTCACGCAGGCTGTGGCCACTTGCTGATCGGCGAGGAAGGCGGGCTTGCCATATTTCTTGAGCTGCTCGATTCGGAGCGCCTTGGTTTTGTGCTCCGGCTTGCGGTTGCCGTAGTATTTCGAGACGCCCCACTGCTTGAAGAATTTGATGTGGTCGTCATAGGTCCAGTCGAGAAAGTCCGCCGCCGCATCGGCGAAGGCGGGGAGCGAGTTGCGGTGTTTGGTCTTCTCCGCCGACGTGAACATGTTGCCGGGCACGGCCATGGCTTGCCTCCAGTTAAATCAGCGCCCCGAGAATGACTATACGATAGGTTCTGCAAAACCCAAAGGCTTCAAGTGAGCCAAATCCGCCCGTAAGGTGCCACCGCTACTTGATCGTTGTGCAGGGTCACCTTGCCATCGCTCAATTGGTCATGGAACTCGGTCACACCGGCCTGGCGGATGACCGATGCGTGAACGTTCCGCCAGGTTTCGGAGAAATTGAAGAGCGCCACGAGCGCGCCCACATCCGCCTCGCGCACGAAAGCGAAGATCGAGGGATGCCCCGTGTCGAGAATTCGCGTCGCATAGAGCGCCGAGAGATGCGGCACGGCCTTGCGGCGAGTGAGGATGTGTTTCACGCCCGCCAGAATTTGCGCTGACGCACCTTCTCCGCCCTGCGCCTTGTTGACAAGTTCCCAGTCCATGGCGGGGCGATGCATCCATCTGTTGTCGTGTGCATGCTCGGGAACGTTCCCGAAGCTGTAGTCGTTGAGAAGCCCCACTTCGTCGCCCATGTAGAGAAGCGGCAGGCCACCGAAGCTCGCGATCAGTGCAAACCCCATCAACATGCGCTGCACCGCCGTTCCCGCCGCCACAGTGTCGCCCGCCGCCAATGCCGATTCGAGTCCGGCGAGACTGGCGAAGCTGCCGCTGTTGCGCCGGTCGCCTGTCTCCTCGTTTTCCTGAAAGATACCGCCGCGCGCGAAGGAACCTGCATGCTGCCCGGAGTAAAAGTCGGCAAGAAAACGCCGGTGCCCCGCGCCCGAGACGTGCGGGATCGCGGCGCCATCTTCCTCGGTAATGGCCCAGCCGATATCGTCGTGGCAGCGGATGTAAGTGGCCCAGCAGGCATTGCGGAACCGCGGCGGAAAATGCGTGCGCAAGACATTGGTCATGAGCGGCGTCTGGCGCGTCGCGAGCGACGACCAGTACTGAACCATGAGATTGTTGTGATAAGCCAGATTGGCCTCGCGGCCGGCATGACTTCCTTGCCCCAGATACGGCACCAGATCGCGCGGCGCTACGATAGCTTCCGCCTTGTGAATGACGGCGGGCGCGGCAATGCGCGTGGCGGCGCGAAGCCCTTGCAGGATGTCGTGCACTTCCGGCTGGTTCTGGCAATTGGTGCCGAGCCGCTTCCACATGAAGGCCACGGCATCGAGCCGCAGAACATCCGCGCCGCGATTGGCGAGGGTCAGCATCACGCCAACGATTTCGAGGAATACGCGCGGATTGGACCAGTTTAGATCCCATTGGTGTTCGTTGAACGTGGTCCACACCCATGAATCGATCTCGGGATAGTGCGTGAAATTCCCCGGCGCATCGTTGGGGAACACTTCCACCAACGTTTTTTCATAGGCCGCAGGCTCATCCGGATTGTCGAACATCCAATAATAGTTGCGGCAACGCTCATCGCCGGCTTTGGCCTTCTCGGCCCATGCATGTTCCTTGGCGGTGTGGTTGAGAACGAGATCGATGCAGATGCTGATGCCGCGCGCACGCAACGCCGCCGCCACTTCCTCGAAATCGTCCATCGTTCCAAGGCGCGGATCGATGGCGCTATAATCCATGACCGAGTAACCGCCATCGTTGGGACCGGGCCGTGGCTTGAGGCAGGGCATGAAGTGAACGTAAGTCGCGCCCAGTTCCTCAAGATAACCGACGTGGTCGAGCACGCCCTTCAAGGTTCCGGCGAAGCGATCGACATAGAAGACGTAACCAACCATCTTCTCCGACAGAAACCAATCCGGCTCCAGATCGCGCTGCAGATCGAGATCCTTGAGCGCATCGGGCCGCTCGTCCCAGAAGCGCTGGAGCAGCGCCTTCAGTTCCGCCTCGATGGCAGGATGCCTCCCATAGAGGCGGCGAAACGGGTCGAGAAGATCAACTTCGCTTCGCTTCCAGCGCAGATCGAAGAGCCGCTGATCCTTGGTCGTCTGCTTGCCGCGCTTCATGAGAGGGTTCCCGTTTCCGAGGAATCAGCAAATCCCAGCGGAACTGGCAACCGAAACTTAGCGCTTCTTCTTGTTCGCCCGCAGTGCCGCCGCATATGCTTTGCGGCACCACTCCGCCATTTGGCCCGGGTCATCCAAGCACGCCTCGGGCGCGCGGAAATAGGACACGACCGTGCGCTTGCCACCTGCTGCCTCGTAAACGAATGGCGGCAATCCCTCAGCATCGAAGTCCTTGCGGCTTTCGGCATCGGCTTTGAAGTAGAGAACGTCATCGGCAACCAGCGCGAACATCAGGCTGTCGCGGTAGACGCCTGCGCCGCCAAACATTTTTCGGATGGAAACCCTGCCGAACTCCGCCATCTGATCCTCCAGAAAGGCGCGGAATTCCGCCGAGATGCTCACGCGGACTGGGCCGCCGGCTTCAACTGCACGCTTTCGCCGCAGCCGCAGGCCGACGTCTGGTTCGGATTGTTGAACACGAATCCGGAGCGCATCTTGCCGGTCTGGTAGTCCATCTCGGTGCCGAGCAGGAACATCACGGCCTTGGCGTCGATCAAGAATTTGACGCCCTTGTCCTCGACCACTTCGTCGAACTTGCCCGGCTCCGCTGTCCAGCTCATGGTGTATTCCATGCCCGCACAGCCGCCGTTCTTGACGCCGACTCGCAGGAACTTGGGCTCGGAAGCCGACGTCATGATCTCGCCAATGCGCGCTGCAGCGGCTTCGGTCAACTGAACGACATTTGGTCTCGCCTGAGTCATGAGCGCCATCCTACCACATATTGAGCGCCATGCGCGCCTCTTCCGACATGCGGCTGTGATCCCAGGGCGGATCGAACACGATCTTGGCCTTGGTCGCCTGTACGCCTGGCACCGTAGACACCGCATTCTCGACCCATCCCGGCATGTCGCCGGCCACCGGGCAGCCGGGCGCTGTCAGCGTCATCTCGATCTCGACATTGCGGTCGTCGTCGATGTCGACCTTGTAGATGAGGCCCAGTTCGTAGATGTCGACCGGGATTTCCGGATCGTAGACGGTCTTCAGCGCCGCCACGATATCGTCGGTCATGCGCGCCAGCTCATCCGCCGGGATGGCGCTGGGGTTGGGGGCGGTTTCGACCTGTGGTGTTGCGTCCATCATGCGAAGATCCTCTGGGCAGAGATAAGCGCTTCCGCCAGTTTGTCCACCTCTTCATGGGTGTTGTAGAGGCCGAAGGAGGCGCGGCAGGTGGCGGTGACGCCGAAGCGGGCGAGCAGCGGCTGGGTGCAGTGCGTGCCGGCGCGCACGGCCACGCCGGCGCGGTCGATCACGGTCGAGATATCGTGCGGATGCGCGCCTTCCATGTTGAACGACACAATCGCGCCCTTGTTCCTGGCGCGGCCGAAGATGCGCAGCGAGTTGATGGCGGTGAGCCGCTCGGTGGCATAGTCGCGCAGCGTGGCTTCATGCGCCGCGATGTTGTCGAGGCCCAAGCCCGTCATGTAGTCGAGTGCCGCACCAAGGCCGATGGCCTCGACGATGGCCGGCGTTCCGGCCTCGAAGCGATGAGGCGGATCGTTGTAAGTGATCGCGTCCTCGGTCACCTCGCCGATCATCTCGCCTCCACCCTGATAGGGCGGCATGCGCTTCAGATGCTCCATCTTGCCATAGAGCGCACCGATGCCGGTTGGCCCATAGGTTTTGTGGCCGGTGAAGACATAGAAGTCGGCATCGAGATCCTGCACATCGACCCGCATATGCACCGCCGCCTGGCTGCCGTCGATCAGCACTGGAATGCCTTTCGCATGCGCCAACCGGATCGCCTCTTTCACCGGCACGATCGTGCCGAGCGCATTCGACATCTGCGTGAGCGCCACCATCTTGACCCGAGGCGTCAGGAGCTTCTCGAACTCCTCGAGCAGGAAGTTGCCGTCGTCATCGATGGGAGCCCACTTGAGTTTGGCGCCGCGCCGTTCGCGGTGGAAATGCCAAGGCACGATGTTCGAGTGGTGCTCGAGGATCGAAAGCACAATCTCGTCGCCCTCGCCGATCACGAGGCCGCCAAAACTCTGCGCCACGAGGTTGATGGCTTCAGTCGCATTGCGGGTGAAGATGATCTGCTCTTTCGAAGGCGCATTGAGGAAGCGGCGCACACTCTCGCGCGCGTCCTCGAAGGCTTGCGTGGAGGCGTTCGAGAGATAATGAAGCCCGCGATGAACGTTGGCATAATCTTCGGCCATCGCCTTCGTCATGCGGTCGATGACCGCCTTCGGCTTCTGCGCCGAAGCGGCATTGTCGAGATAGACCAGAGGCTTGCCATAGACCTCGCGCGAGAGGATGGGAAAGTCGGCGCGGATTTTGTGGAGGTCATACATGGGGGCCATCCGTGCTTGCGGCTGCCCTCATCCGCCCTTCGGGCACCTTCTCCCATTGCTTCGCAACGGGAGAAGGCGATGTGGCGCGATCACGCAACTTTGCCTTCTCCCGTGCGCTCTTCGCGAATGGGAGAAGGTGCCCGAAGGGCGGATGAGGGCAACCGGCGTTACTCACCCCAACCTCTCCTCAACCATCTTCGTCAGCGCCGCCTTCACGTCCTCGTTCTCGATCGCATCGAAGGATTCTTCGACAAACGCTGCGACCAGCAGCGCGCGGGCCTGGGCCTCCGGAATGCCACGGGAACGGAGATAGAAGAGATGATCGTGATCAAGATCGCCGGCGGTCGCGCCATGGCCGCAAACGACATCGTCGGCGAAGATTTCAAGCTCGGGCTTGGCGTCGAACTCGGCGGTCTCCGAAAGCAGCAGTGCGTGGGACGACTGCTTGCCGTCGGTCTTCTGTGCGCCCGGCCGCACGATGACCTTGCCCTGGAAGATCCCACGCGCGTTTTCGTCGAGGACGCATTTGAAAAGCTCGCGGCTGGTGCAATGCGGCACGGCGTGATCGACCACGAGGCGCGTATCGGCATGCTGACGGCCATTCAGGAGATAGGAGCCGGAGATGCGGGCATCGGCGTTCTCGCCGGCGAAGGTGTAGGTCCCATTCTGGCGATTGAGCCGCGCGCCGGTGGTGAAAGTGAAGTCGCGAAGGATAGCCATTGCTTCCAGAGTCACTTGTGCGTGTGCCAGATGAACGGCTTGCGTTGACTCCACTTCGACCTTCACGCGGTCGAGCCGTGCGCCTTCGCCGATGTCGATGCACATGACGCTGTTCGAAAGATAGTCGCCCACGCCCAAATGGGTTTCGAGGATGGTCGCGGACGCGCCGGGGGCCACTTCAATGCGGTTGCGGATGGCAATCGTGCGCGGAGTTGCATCGGTTGCGATGTGGAGCAGCTCGATGGGCGAGTCGGCGGTGCCTGCGATCTTGAGGATCACGCCGCCCGATGCGAACGCTACATTCATCGCGAGCACCGGCTCGTCACCATTCACCGATGGAATCGCGTCACTAACTTCGAGACCCGCCATTTTCGAGCGCGTCTTGTCAAACTCGCCGTTCACGAACACGAGCCGCGCCTTCGCAACCTTGGCGAAGGGCGAAGCCTTCATCAGCGTTTCGATATCCTTCTTCGTCGCTTCGACGGCGATCCGCGGCGGATACGGGCGGTCGATCAGCTGGCGCAAATCGGTCCAGCGCCAGTCCTCCATGCGGCGGTGCGGAAGCGTCAGGCCGAGTGCGGTCTCGGCGGTGGTTTTGGCAATCGCGTTCACGCCGCCTCCTTGGCGAACTCGGCATAACCCCTGGCTTCGAGTTCAAGTGCCAATTCCTTGCCGCCCGATTTCACAATGCGGCCTTTGGACAGCACATGCACGACATCGGGAACGATATAGTCGAGCAGGCGCTGATAGTGGGTGATCACCACCATGGCGCGATCCGGCGAACGCAGCGCGTTGACGCCATCGGCCACAATCTTCAGCGCATCGATATCGAGCCCTGAATCGGTTTCGTCGAGAATGCAGAGCCTCGGTTCCAGCACCGCCATCTGGAGAATTTCCGCGCGCTTCTTCTCGCCGCCGGAGAAGCCGACATTCACCGGCCGCTTCAGCATGTCCTGGCTGATTCCAAGCTTCGCCGCCTTCTCCTTCACCAGCCGCATGAATTCCGGAACCGACAGTTCCTTCTCGCCCCGCGCCTTCTTCTGGGCATTGAGCGCCACTTTGAGGAACTGCATGGTGGCGACGCCCGGTATCTCGATCGGATACTGAAACGCGAGGAACAAGCCCTTGGCGGCGCGTTCATCGGGTTCGAGAGCGAGCAGGTCTTCGCCCCGATAGCTGACGCTACCCTCGGTCACTTCATAGCCTTCGCGGCCGGAGAGAACATAAGAGAGCGTCGATTTGCCGGAGCCGTTCGGGCCCATGATGGCGTGCACTTCGCCGGGCTTCACATTGAGGGTGAGACCGTTGAGAATGGTGCGATCTTCATCGGCGAGTTTGACGTGGAGATTGTCGATCGAGAGCATGAGGGTTCCTGATGTCGTCAATGAGATTGCGAGCGCGAAGCTGTCGCACGATCTTGAAGTTCACCTTCCCCCGACTGGGGAAGGATGAAACAACGCAATTGTGTTTGAGGAGCGGGAGTCCGTCGCATGTCCGGCATGAAGTTAGAACGAGTTATGGTCATCCCACACTACCCTCCAAACTAATCCCGATCAGCTTCTGCGTTTCCGCCATGAACTCCATGGGCAACTGCTGCAGCACGTCGCGGACGAAGCCGTTGACGACTAGCGCCACCGCCTCTTCCGCCGAAAGCCCGCGGCTCCGGCAATAGAACAGCATGTCGTCGCTGATCTTCGAGGTCGTGGCTTCATGCTCGAAATGAGCCGTCGAGGTCTTGGCCTCGATATAGGGCACGGTGTGCGCGCCGCATTTGTCCCCGATCAGGAGCGAGTCGCACTGGGTGAAGTTGCGCGCGTTGGTTGCCTTGCGGTGAGCGGATACAAGGCCGCGATAGGTATTGTCGCTGCGGCCCGCGGCGATGCCCTTGGAAATGATGCGGCTCGAGGTGTTCTTGCCGAGATGGATCATCTTGGTGCCGCTGTCGACCTGCTGGCGGCCGTTCGAAATGGCGATCGAATAGAACTCGCCGCGCGAGTTGTCGCCGCGCAGAATGCAGCTGGGATATTTCCAGGTGATGGCGGAGCCGGTTTCCACTTGCGTCCATGAAATTTTCGAGCGCGGGCCCCGGCAGTCTCCGCGCTTGGTCACGAAATTATAGATGCCGCCCTTGCCTTCCGCATCGCCCGGATACCAGTTCTGCACGGTCGAATATTTGATCTCGGCATCGTCGAGCGCGATCAGTTCCACAACCGCGGCATGAAGCTGACTTTCGTCGCGCGTAGGTGCCGTACAGCCTTCGAGGTAGGAGACGTAGGAACCCTTGTCGGCGATGATCAGCGTGCGCTCGAACTGGCCGGTATTCTTGGCATTCATGCGGAAGTAGGTGGACAACTCCATCGGGCAGCGGGTGTTCGGCGGGACATAGACGAAGGAACCATCGGAAAACACGGCCGAGTTCAGCGCCGCGTAGAAATTGTCGCCCTGAGGAACCACGGAGAAGAGATACTTCTTCACCAGTTCGGGGTGCTCGCGCACGGCTTCCGAGATCGAGCAGAACATCACGCCGGCTTTCGCAAGCTCCTCTTTAAAGGTGGTGACGACGGAGACCGAATCGAACACCGCATCGATGGCGACCTTGCCCGGCGCATATTCGCCGCCCGCCTCGTCAAGCTCGCTCTTCTCGCCCTGCTTGCGCACGCCCGCCAGGATTTCCTGCTCCTTCAGCGGAATGCCGAGCTTGGCGTAGGTTTCGAGCAGCTTGGGGTCGATTTCGTCCAGGCTCTTCGGCCCCGACATGCTTTTCGGCGCGGCGTAGTAGTGAAGGTCCTGGAAGTCGATCTTGGGATAGTGAACGCGCGCCCAGGTGGGCTCCTCCATGTTGATCCAGCGGCGATAGGCTTCGAGCCGCCATTCGAGCATCCACGTCGGCTCGTCTTTCTTCGCCGAGATGAAGCGGACGATGTCTTCGTTGAGCCCCTTGGGCGCGAGTTCGCTTTCGATATCGGTCGTGAAGCCGTACTTGTACTTGTCGACGTCGATGTCTTTCACAAGCTCTATGGTGTCGAGATCGGCCATTCTTTTCTCTCTTATGCGGCGCGGCGCGAAAGGCGCGCCATGATTTTACGATAGGCAGCGAGGAAGCGGTTCACATCCTCTTCGGTCGAATTCCAGCTGAGACTGACGCGGATCGCTGTCTCCTCGATGCCCATGGCGGCGAGCACATGGGACTTCGACACTTTCCCGGATGAACAGGCGGAGCCCGATGAGATAGCGATGCCTTCGAGATCGAAGTTCATCACCAGCGTCTCGGCCTTGATGCCGGGAACGTAGAAGCAGGTCGTGTTCGGAAGCCGCTCGGCCTTCGCGCCCACGATCACCGCGCCTTCAAGATTTGATTCAAGCCGGTCGCGTAACTCCTTGACCGCGAATCCTTTTTCGGTAGCGGCGGCGAAGCCGGCGATGGCCGCGATGTTTTCGGTACCAGCCCGACGGCGCAGCTCCTGTCCGCCGCCATGCATGAGAGGTTCGAGCACAAGACCGTCGCGCATAACCAGCGCTCCCGCGCCAACAGGTCCGCCCAGCTTGTGAGCCGAGAGCGTCATCATATCCGCGCCGAGCATTGCGAAGTTCACTGCGATCTTGCCCAGTCCTTGCACTGCGTCCACATGCAGGAGAGCGCCCGCATCATGCGCGATGTTCGCGATCTCCCGCACCGGCTGAATGACGCCCGTCTCGTTGTTCGCGAGCATGACCGATACAAGCGTGTTGGGTCCGCGCTTGAGGAGAGAAGGAAGGGACTCTGGAATAATCATGCCGCTTGGATCAGCGGGGATGAATTCCACCGGTTTGCCTGTGGCGCGCGCGGCTTCAATGACCGAGGGATGCTCGATGGCCGAGAGCACAAAGCGTTCGGCGCCTGCGCCCTTGATGGCGAGGTTGTTTGCTTCCGTGCCGCCGCTCGTGAAGATCACCATGGGTGCTATGGCGCCGACCGCGCGCGCAATCGTCTCGCGGGCGTCATCTACGAATTTCCGCGCGCTGCGGCCTTCGAAATGGATCGAGGAGGCATTGCCGCCCGCCTCCAGGGCCGTCAGCATCGCCGCCTTCGCCTCGGGGCGGAGCGGACTTGTGGCGTTATGGTCGAGGTAAGTCCTCACGCCGTGGGCCTCACATAGCGGTCCTTCGCCTGCTTGATCGAAGCCGAGAGCGCCAGGTTGCGGCGGTTCACAACGTCGTCCAGCGTAATCGAGCCGAGGAAATACATCATCTGCCTGCCAAGCGACGACCACAGGTCATGGGCGCAGCACTGCTCGCCCTTGACGCAGCCCTCCACTGCATCGCCCTCGCAGCGGGTGACGCGGAGCGGCTCGTCCACCGCCACGATAATGTCGGCCATCGGGATATCGGCGGCGGATTTCGCCAGCACATAACCGCCGCCCGGCCCGCGCGCGCTGTGCACCAGCCCGGCCCGGCGCAGTTTTCCGAACAGCTGCTCCAGATATTCCTGGCTGATCTCCTGCCGCTCGGCGATCTCAGCCAGCGAAACGGGCGCGCCGGTGGAGTTCTGGCCAATGTCGATCATGGCCATCACGGCATACCGGCCCTTAGTGCTCATTTTCATAGGCGAACCCTTGCGGACAGCGACGAAAGGCTTGCTTTTTCACCCCCCAGCCATGCTAAGGACACCGGGCTTCGCGGGATGGGTGCAAGACAGCCTAGTCTTGAACCATTCTAAGGAGAAACATAAGAAATCCGAGTGCCGGAGTCAACTATTTCGGCTGTGGATCAGCCGCAATTCCGCGCGCCGCAGGAAGGAACTTCCCAGCAGTATGCCTGAAGTCATTTTCAATGGGCCGGCCGGTCGCATCGAAGGCCGCTATCACCACTCCAAGCCCGCCGGTTCGCCCATTGCCATTCTGCTGCATCCGCACCCAAGCTTCGGCGGCACGATGAACAACCCTATCGTGCATTCGCTCTACCACATGTTTGTATCGCGCGGCTTTTCCGTGCTTCGGTTCAATTTCCGTGGCGTCGGCCGCAGCCAGGGCCTGTTCGAGAATGGCGCGGGCGAGCTCTCCGATGCGGCCTCGGCACTCGACTGGCTCCAGGCCCACAACCGCGAGGCCAAAATCTGCTGGATCGGAGGCATCTCGTTCGGCGCGTGGATTTCCATGCAGCTATTGATGCGGCGTCCGGAGATTTCAGGTTTTATTTCGGTGGCGCCGCTGGCGAAGCACTACGACTTCTCTTTCCTGGCGCCCTGCCCCGCCTCGGGCCTGTTCGTCAACGGCGAGAAAGATACGGTCACGGTGCCGGAAGCGGTGCACACACTTGTTTCCAAGCTCAAGACCCAAAAGGGCATCGCCATCGAGCACAAGGTTATTCCCGGCGCCAACCACTTCTTCCAGGACAAGGTCGACGAGCTGACCAAAATCTGCGCCGATTATCTCGACAAGAGGCTCGCGCGCGAGTCTTAAGGCGGCCAACCGTGCAGCCGCGCGCTAAGCCATCCCCGAACTTGTTGCCCGGCGGATTCACACATCTCGATTGCTGTTGTCAGGGTCGCAAATGGCCAAGCCGGCCTCAAGGCCGCGGCTCGACATTCGGAGCATGTGGCTCGGCCGGAGCAGCGCCGGGCCCTGACCCCGGCTTGGTCATTTGCGGAAGTTCCACGACGCAATCTAACGCGAAATGTGAGTTGTTTCCGTTGAGGAGGCGCGCATCTTGCCGTCGAATGTGTCGTTGCACACCCGCATCGCGGACAAGCGAAGTCAATGACTTGCGCCGCTCCGGCCTTGCGGTCCGCCCGGCACTTTGAGCAAGTAATTGAGTTCGATTGGCCGCAATGCGACCATCGCAAGAGCATCGGGCGGCTTACCGGCGGCACGGAAAATCTGTGCATGCGATAGGCACTTGTTGCGGGGACCCATCATGCCGATGCTCCGCGCGAGCCGACGGATGGGTCGCCGGAACAAGTCCGGCGATGACAGGTTTATTTTGACTGGAAGATTCTAGGCTCCGCGATCATGCCGCCGGGCATCGGCTGTGGGACACCTGTGGTTCCCGGATAAGAGAGCGGCAATCCGTGCAATGAGCGAACCGCGAGATAGGCCCAGGCTTCGGCCTCCATCGAGTCGCCGTTCAATCCGCAGGCTTCGGCTTTCATGACGCGCGGGAGGAGTTGCTCGAGTCCCGCCATGATCGCGCTATTGTGCCGTCCGCCGCCGCAGATGATCCAGGCGTGCGGGTCTTCCGGCACATTCTCGCGCGCCATCGCGATCGCACGCACAGTGACCGCTGTGAGTGTTGCGGCGCCGTCTTCGACGGAAAGGCTGTCGAGAGAGATTCCCGCAAAGGCGTTGCGGTCGAGCGATTTTGGCCCTCTCTCTTCGAAGTAGCTGTCGCCAAGAAACTGTGCGGCGATGCCTTCATCGACGCGGCCCTTCGCAGCACTCCGGCCGCCTTCGTCGCGCGCTACTCCGGTTTTGCGCTTCATCCAATCGTCGATCAGCGCATTGCCGGGTCCAGTATCGAACGCGGCGAGATCGCCGCCGCTCCCAATCCACGTGATGTTCGCGACGCCACCGATGTTCACGAATGCCAGCGGACGATGCGCCACCGCCTTCGCCAGAGCCCGGTGGTAGACAGGCACAAGCGGCGCGCCCTGCCCTCCAGCCGCCACATCAGCGGCGCGCATGTCGTAGACGACTCGCACGCCCAACTCGCGGGCTAAAGTCTTCCCGTCGCCAAGCTGCATGGTAAGCCTTTTCTCTGGGCGATGGATGACGGTTTGGCCGTGAAAGCCGATGATGCCAACATCATCCTTTTCAAGAGCCTCTTCCTTCGCGAAACTCCGCACGGCATTGGCATGCCATTGCGTCAAAGAAACTTCCGCTTCGCCCAAAACACCATGCCGATCATCACGCGCAGTGACCAATTTTGCTTCTTCCAGAGCCCTTCGCAGGAGCTGCCGTTGTTCCTCGGAATATGTGAACGTCCGCGAGGCCCCGCGCCGGACCACCTCCTCGCCGTCGGTGTCGATCATTGCCACGTCAATGCCGTCGAGCGAAGTTCCCGACATCAGCCCTATAGTGCGCATCACTTTTGACATCATTCGAGCCTGTGTTATGAGCGCCCCGCCATGAGCAGCTACAAATCCGATTTCCTCAACACACTCGCAAACCGCGGCTTCATCCATCAGGTCTCCGATGCCGAAGGCCTCGACCGGCTCGCCCAATCCCGCGAGGTCATTGCCTATATCGGATTCGATTGCACCGCCAAATCCCTGCATGTCGGCTCGCTCGTGCAGATCATGATGCTGCACTGGGCGCAGCGCACCGGGCAAACGCCGATTGCTCTGATGGGCGGCGGCACGACGCGCGTCGGCGATCCGTCGGGGCGCGACGAAAGCCGCAAGATGCTCACGATTGAAGAGATCGACGACAACAAGGCGGGCATCCAAGAGGTCTTCAAACGTTTCCTCGATTTCGGCGACGGCGCAGGCCGCGCGCGCATGATCGACAACGCCGAGTGGCTCACCAAGCTCAACTACATCGACATGCTGCGCGATGTGGGCCGGCACTTTTCGGTCAACCGCATGCTGGCGATGGATTCGGTCAAGCTACGGCTCGAGCGCGAGCATGAGCTCTCCTTCATCGAGTTCAACTACATGGTGCTGCAGTCCTACGATTTCGTGGAGCTTGCCCGCCGCTATGGCTGCAACCTTCAAATGGGCGGCTCGGATCAATGGGGCAACATCATCAACGGCATCGAGCTCGGCCGCCGCATGGGCACACATCAGCTCTACGCGCTGACCACGCCGCTCATCACGCTGGCCTCGGGCGCCAAGATGGGCAAGACCGCGACGGGTGCGGTGTGGCTCAATGCCGAGATGCGCTCGCCCTATGACTACTGGCAGTTCTGGCGCAACACCGAGGACGCGGACATGGGCCGCTTCCTCAAGCTCTTCACGCTCCTTCCCCTCGATGAGATCGCGCGGCTCGAAAAGCTCGGCGGCGCGGAAATCAACGAGGCCAAGAAGGTGCTGGCGAACGAAGCAACCACGCTTCTCCATGGCAGCGGCGCAGCGGAGGCCGCCGCGCGCACGGCGCAACAGACATTCGAGCAAGGCGCCGCCGCCGAGGGCTTGCCCCAGGTCATGGTCGATCTTGCCTCGGGCGTCAGCATCCTCTCCGCACTCGTCGCCGCAGGCTTTGCGTCGTCAAACGGCGAAGCCCGCCGAGCCATTCAAGGCGGCGCGATCCGCGTGAACGACGAAGCCGTGAAGGACGAGAAGCGGATTTTGACTGCGTCGGATGCAAACGGCGGCGCGATCAAGCTCTCGTTTGGAAAGAAGAAACATGTTTTGCTGGTGGGCACATAGAGCGCCCTCGCATCACGCTCAGCAATCCCAATTCTCTCCATGGCCGGGCTTCGACCCGGCCATGGAGAGATTTTGGAGATTGAGAGTGCGGCCGATCACCCGTCCTTGCCGTCGCCCGCCTTTGGCTTGGGGGCCGAACCAGGGCCTGAGTACTCGAACAGCTTCCTGAATATGCCAGGCGCTATTGCCGACACCGGATTGACCTCGAATTTTGGCTTGTTGATCGTGCCACCCAGCGCGTAGGTGAGGCCGAAGATACCTTGCCCTTTGCCGCCCGTGAGAATTTCGCCCACCAGCGGAATGTCGCTCAGCGCGGAATTCAGGCCATAGGCCGGAATGATGGTGCCGGTGATGTCCATGGCGCCATCGGTTTTGCGGATGATGCCTTCCGCCGTAGCGCCGAGCTCGCTGCCCCTGATCAGCGTGTCGCCGAGACGGATGAACTTCGCATCCGTGGTGAATGGCAGATTGAGCCGCTTGAAGGTGATGCCGCCCTTGCGCGGGCCAGATTTGCGGGGTTTTCCCTTTTGGTCGAGTTCAGCAAGCGCTGCCTCGTTGCGCACTTCGAAATTCTTCATGGTCAGGATGCCACGGCGGATCGAGGAACTGGCGTCATTGGCAATCAGCGCATAGAAGGTGATCTCTCCGCCCGCGATCTTGGAGTAGAGATTGGCTGCGCGCAGCGCTCCGCCGCCGTCGTTGCCAGAAATGCGCAACTCCCGCCCGCCATTGGCCTGGGCCAGTTGCAGGGAAACTTGCTGCCCGTTCAGAAACGCGCCGCGCAAATCGGCGCGTGTCACCTTGCCACCCGCCGTGGTCACGGTACCGTTCACTCCGACCACCACTTCGCCGCGATGGGCATAGACGCGCTCGACGTTGATATCGACGAACTGCGCGCCCGTTGCCTTGGCGGCCTGCGCCTGAGCCGCCGTATCACCCTTGCCGCCGAAGGAGGATTTGATCA
>JBJXGL010000002.1:0-6974 GCA_046160365.1 Aestuariivirga sp.
TCACTAAGGCGATAGGCGATGCCGGCGCGTGGAGCGAACAGCCGGAACTTCTCTGGCCGCAGTCCTCTCTCCGGATGATTGGGGCTGTTCACCAATACAAACGTGCCGAGCACCGGCCCGGAGCGGCCCGGTACGGTAATGCCCGTCAATTCCGGATTAGGCAGATCGCGGTTGAAAGTAACCTGGCGGTCAAACCGCTCGGTAAAGACACCGGGGATCTCCCACCGCAGGCCGAGGTTCACTGTCAGTTTGGTATTCACCTGCCAAGAGTCATTGACGAAGTACGCCTGGTACCGCTGGCTGGCCGCCGTAAACGGCGAGGTGGATACACTTCCCGATGAGGTGTAGCCCAGGAGCATTGACGCAAAGCTGTTGCCGGTCCCACCCGAGTTCAGGGCGTTACGCGAGGTGAAGAGATTGTCAAAGTTGAAGATTCCGCCCGGCTGATTGTTCTGATAATAGTTGTTGTCGGCGCGGCGAAGCTCTGCGCCAAACTTCAACGTGTGACTGCGCAAAATCTTAGTCAGCGTCGGGGTGATCACATAGGTGTTGTCACGCGCGGCCAGCAGGCCGGTGCTGATGAAGTCATAACCGGCGGCGGCGATCTGCGGCATAATCGTCGAAGGCGTCACGCCGTTCTTCGCCGGGATGTCGTTGAAGTAAGACGGCAGGCCAAACGTTTGCGAGATGTTGATCCCCAGGTTGCCCGGTGTGCGCTCGTAGAACCACCGCATGAAGCCGAGGCGAATGTCGAGAACCATGCTCGGGCTCAACGAATACGTGTCGGCCAGCACGGCATGGTCGGTGATAAATGCCTCCGGTGAGAATGGATCGCCGTTGAGCTGCTTGTTCCCATACACATCCACTTTTGCGTTCACGGACTTCCAGCGCGAGTACCGCGCAAAGACGCGCTGCTTGTCACTGACGTTGAAGTCGCCGCGGATGTTGCCTTGATCGTTGTCGCCGCCGGTGGAGGCGTTCCGGAAATAGTTGAAGTTGCCCGCTGCGTTCCCCGGTAGATTCGGCTTGGCAAAAGCCGGAAAGGCGACGAACTTCTGCGCCACCGGGTTGATGCGGTTGGCCGGAATCCGGTTACCCGGGAAGACCGTTCTTTGTTCCAACACGCCGGCCGCGCACGTGGCGTTGCCTTGCGTGCCGCACTGCGTCAGGGGATCGTAGATCGGCACGACGGCGCCTGCGGCGTTCCGGTAGTTCGAGAAGTCACCCTGCGACATCGCTTCGGTGGGAACCGTCCGCAGGAACGGCGCGCCCTGGCGCTGCCGGAACCCTTCAAAGCTGCCAAAGACGAAAATCCTGTCCTTGCGAATCGGCGCGCCAACCGAAGCGCCGTACTGGTTTTGCACGAAAGGCGCCTTGGCCGCGCCCGTGCTGTTGGAGAAAAAGCTTCCGGCGTTAAGCACTTTATTGCGGAGGAATTCGTAGGCGCTGCCGTGAATCTCATTCGTGCCGGATTTGGATGCCATGTTGATGACGCCTCCGGTGTAACGGCCGAATTCTGCGCTATTGGCGTTAGTCTGCACGCGGAACTCGGCCACCGCATCCTGGCTGGGAATCAGCGCCACGATGTTGCCATAAGAATCGTTGACCGGCACGCCGTCAAAGTAGGTGGCGCTCTGGTTGGCCATGCCTCCGCCAATCTGATAGTTGCCGCCGGCGAATACGTTCTTGCCCGTGAGACTCCCTTCCGAGCTCCCCTGCGGCACCACGCCCGGCGACAGCGCTACCAGGTTCAATACGTTGCGGCCATTGAGCGGCAACTCCTGTACCGCGCGGCCCGAGATCACCTGACTGAGCGAGCCCGTCTCGGTCTGCAGCAACGGCGCCTGCGAACTCACCTCGAGGGTCTGAGTCACTTCACCAACCTGAAGCGACACGTCAAGGCGCAGCGTAGATTCCACGGCAACTATGACATTGTCCACGGCGTGCCGGCGGAATCCGGCATGCTCGAAGTCAACCTTATAAGTGCCGGGCACGAGATTGACGAAGCGATAAGCGCCGTCTCCATCGGTCTGCGCCACGCGGCGTTCGGCTGTGCCCGCGTTCACCAGCGTGACACTGGCTTGTGGCACCGCGGCTTTGCTGGCATCGCTGACGGTTCCCACCACCGAGCCGTAGAAGCTCTGGCCAAAAAGCGGAGACGTCAAGGTGGCGGCCGCCACCAGCGCGAACCGAAGCCTGGAGGAGCTGCGCGAGCGCAGCTGAGCAATGAAAAAATCACGGATCAACATGGACACCCCTTAAAGAGCTCTCGCCTTCATGGCGACAGAAACGTTACACCCGGGAATGATTATATACTCACTACGGATCCGAAATCATGGCCAGACTTGTAAAGTTACCTCTGTGGTTAACCCTGATGACGGGAGTCGTCCCGGCGCAAGTCCCCACATTCCAGCACGACATCCTGCCCGTGTTTGCGCAGCGCTGCCTCTCCTGCCACGGTGAAGTGAAAACGGCCAACCTTGACATGCGGACGCTGGAGGCTCTGATGAAGGGCGGCGCCAGTGGACCGGTGATTCAGCCCGGCCATCCCGATGCAAGCTTCATTTGGAAGAAGATCGCCTCGGACGCGATGCCGCTCGGCGGCAAGCAACTGACTCCGGAAGAAAAAGAGCTGGTGCGCCGCTGGATCGAGTCGGGCCAGTTTCCACGTAGCACCGGCGCCTCGCCAAAGTCACCCGAAGGGAAATTCAGCGAGCGGGCACGCCGTCACTGGTCCTATCAGAAGCCGGTGAAGCATGTGCCGCCTGCAGTGAAGAACCAGGCCCAGGTCCTCAACCCTATCGACACCTTCATCCTGCAAAAGCTCGAGGCCAAGAGTCTGCGCCTGAACCCGGAGGCTTCGCGTGAAAAACTCATCCGGCGCGTCTATTTTGATGTGACCGGTCTACCGCCTTCTCCCGAAGAAGTGAAGGCGTTCGCGGCCGATGCCTCGGCAGGATCTTACGAGGCGCTGGTCAACCGGCTGCTCGGTTCCGAGCACTACGGCGAACGTTGGGCGCGCCATTGGCTGGACGCCGCCGGATACGCCGACGGCAACGGCTTCCTCGGAGATGAGCCCCGCACCCACGCGTGGCGATACCGCGACTGGGTGATACGCGCGTTGAACCGCGACATGCCCTATGACCAGTTCGTGATGCAGCAACTGGCGGGCGATCAGATGGCGGACTGGAAGATGGGTGAACCGCTGTCCGCGGATGCCGTGGAGAAACTCACCGCCACCGGTTTCCTGCGCCTCACGCCCGACGGCACTGACAATCAGGCGATCTACGAAATCGACAAGCAGTACGACGCACTGCACGCTGCCGTGGAAGTTCCCATGAAAGCGGTGATGGGTTTGAGCCTGGGTTGCGCACGCTGCCATGACCACAAGTTCGATCCGATCCTGCAGAAAGATTACTACCGCATCATGGCAGCCATTCGGACTGTCTACGACCCTGATGACGTATTCCCGCCCAAAAATACCAAATGGCTGGCTGCGAACATCGGGTCAGGCGAGTGGCCTGCGCGCTTCGTTCCCAACGCCAGCAAGGCTCAGATGGACGAGTACGTACAGCTACAGAAAGAGGCCGGTAAGCTCAGCCCGATGGCCGTTCTCTTACGGTCAGCGCGCGACAAGTGGCGTGAGGCGCAACTGGAAAAGCTGGCCGAGCCCCAGCGCAGCGAAGCGCTCGCCGCGGCCCGCCTTGCTGAGGACAAGCGCAACCCCGAGCAAAAGCTCATGATGCGCGAGTACACCGAGAAGCTGAAAATCGAGGACGGCGAGCTCGAGAAGCTCGACCCGTCTCTCAAACAGGCGCGCGAGCAGCAGAATGAGATGACCGCCAAACTCAAGGCGGCACGGCCGGAGATGATCTGGGCGGCCTGGGATGTTTCGAAGGATGCCGTCACGCGCGTGCTCATGCGCGGCGATTTTGAGAGCCCCGGCGACGTGGTTGAGCCCGGCGTGCCGCTGATACTCGATGACCCGGCGAATCCCTTTCAACCGGCCAGGCCCGCGCCCGATGCGCCCCACACCGGCCGGCGGCTCGCTTTCGCCAAGTGGCTCGCCCGTCCGGATCATCCGCTCACGGCACGCGTGATCGTCAACCGCGTCTGGCAGCATCATTTCGGCACGGGCATCGTGAGTACGCCCGATGACTTCGGCTCCCAAGGTGCGCGGCCCACCCATCCGGAACTGCTCGAGTGGCTGGCAGTCGGCCTGGTGGAGCACCGCTGGAGCTTGAAGTGGCTCCACCGTGAGATCCTTCTCTCGGCCACCTACCGGCAATCGTCGGACGCCTCGCCGGGGCAGCTGAAGGCCGACGAGCCGAACAAGCTCCTGTCGCGCTGGCCCGCCCGGCGGCTCGAAGCCGAAGCGGTGCGTGACGCCGTGCTCAGCGCCAGTGGCCAGTTGAGCCGCACTATGTACGGCCACCCGGTGGCCCTGTGCTCGGCGCCCGACGGCAACTACCTGCCAGACATGTCCGGCCGCATCGACGGCGAGCGTATCCGTGGCTTCAGCTTCACCCCTCCGCCTTGCAAGGCCGCAAGCCAGGCACTGGCCGAAGACCGCAATCCCAATCGTCGCAGCATTTATTTGCAAATCCGGCGCGTCGCCGCCAATGGCTTCCTGGCTGCCTACGATGCTCCTCTCATGGACAACAATGTCTCGGTGCGCTTCCGCTCAGCCCTGCCGCAACAGGCACTGGCCGCGCTGCATGATCCACTGATGCTGGACGCGGCTTCGGCGCTGGCTGAGCGTACCCGGCAGGACGCGGGCGCAGACATAGTTGCCCGCATCCGGCGCGCGATCCAACTCGCGTACTCGCGGCCGGCCACGGAAGACGAGATTAGCTTCGCGTTTGCCGAAGTGCGCAAACAACCGGATGCCGAAGCGGGCCTGCGAATGTTTTGCCAGGCCCTGCTTGGCTCCAATGACTTTCTTTATATAGACTGATTGTGGAGAGGACCCGTCGATGAACAAGCCAATCCTGACCCGGCGCGAAGCCTTGATCCGCAGCATGGGCGGCTGGGGCGCCGTGGTGTGCAGCTCCATGTTGCGCGCAGCCTCCACAGCCAATCCAGTCTATGACCTGCTGCCGCGCGCCTCGCATTTTGCGGCCAAGGCGAAGTCGGTGATCTTTGTATTCCTGCCCGGCGGCCCGAGCCAGGTTGACCTGTTCGATCCCAAACCCATCCTCAACAAATACGACGGCCAGGCCCCGCCCATCAAAGTGATCTCGCGCAAAGATGTCGCGCAGCCGAAGCTGTTCGGCAGTCCGTTCAAGTTCGCCAAACACGGCCAGTCCGGCATTGAAGTTTCCGAACTCCTGCCAGGCCTCGCCACGGTGGTCGACGAGATCGCCGTCATACGTTCGGGCGTGACCGAGCGGATCGATCACGACACCGCGCAATACCATTACATGAGCGGTCGCAATATCACGGGCTATCCGGCGATTGGCGCGTGGGCGGCCTACGCGCTCGGATCGGAAAATCAGAATATGCCCGGCTACATCGCCCTGCATGACGGCGATGCGCTGATCGGCCCGCGCGCGTGGACGGGCGGCTGGCTGCCGCCGACTTTTGCCGGCACGCTGATGGAAGTGGACGGCGTGCCGATCCCGGACTTGAAGCGCCCAGCTTCGATGACTGCGACGGATGAACGCGGCATCATCGGCATGGTCAACGGCTTGAACCGGCTCCATCGCGGCAAGCACCCTGAGTTGCTCGAACTCGATACGCGGATCGCCAACTACGAAATGGCGGCGCGCATGCAATTGGAGGCGATGCAGACGGTAGACTTGGCGGCCGAAAGCGAAGCGACGCAGCGGCTCTACGGGCTCGACAAGGACGAAACCAAGGGCTTCGGTAAGCGGTGCATCGTGGCGCGGCGCCTGGTGGAGAGCGGTGTGCGTTTCGTGCAGATCACCAGCGGCGGCTGGGACCATCACGCCAAGCTCACCGAGAATCTGACCAAGAGTGTGGGTAAGGTGGACATCCCTATCGCCGGGCTGATCAAAGATCTCAAGAATCGCGGCCTGCTCGATTCCACTCTCATCGTGTGCGGCGGCGAGTTCGGGCGCCTCCGCACCGCCGAGCGAGCCGATGGGCGCGACCATAATCCGCGAGGCTTCAGCGTCTGGATGGCGGGCGGCGGAATCAAGGGCGGGACCATCTAGGGCGCCACCGATGAGATTGGCTACGCGGCCGCGGAGAATCCCGTATCGCACAGCGACATGCACGCCACCATCCTCCATCTGCTCGGGGTCGACGTCCGAAAGCTGACTTATGACTACGACGGCCGCGTCGAGACGCTGATTGGCGTTAACCCGGCGCGCGTCCTCAAGGAGATCATCGCTTGAAACTTCTGTTGTTCCTGATTCCGTTGCTGCCAGCCTGGGCCACCGAACGCCCGCCCATCGCAGGCATCGCCAATTTCGTGGTGAAGACGGACAGCCTCGACGACGCTCGCAAGTTCTACACAGGCGTGCTCGGTTATGACGAAGCGTTCACGCACAAGCGTGCCGGTGTAGCGGCCGATCTCGCCGTCTTCAAGGTCAACGATCAGCAGTACATCAAGGTAACTCAGACGTTGGCCAACGAGGCCGACGACAAGATGATTCAGATCGGCTTTGAAACCAAGGACGCCCGCAAGCTCCGCGCCTATCTGGCCGAGAAAGGCGTGACCGTGCCGTCGAAGGTGAAGAAGGATCTCGACGGTAACTACAGCTTCGTCGTGAAGGATCCGGAAGGCCACGGCGTCGAGTTTGTCGAGTATGTGAAAGGCTCGCTCCATAGCAGGCATCTCGGCAAGGCGCTGTCGGCCAAGCGGATCTCCGATCACATTCTGCACGTCGGCATTCACGTCAAGAACTCGGACGTGCAGGATAAGTTCTACAAGGACATTCTGGGCTTCCGGTTCCAGTGGAAGGGTGGACCCCTCGACGACCGTGTCGACTGGATGTCCCACATGG
>JBJXGL010000003.1:0-9714 GCA_046160365.1 Aestuariivirga sp.
CACGTCCGCGACGACGGCGTCTCCGATCCACACGCAGGATATGTTCGCGAGGTCGAGGCCCAGCGCATCGCGATTCGCCTGCCAATTGGCCGCGGGTTCGCTCAACGCTTCGCGCAGCAGTTTTAGGCCCGGATAACCGCAAGCCTCCAGCCACCCACACGCCCATGCAGTCCGCGCGGCGCCATTCCGACGGCCAATGGCGTGTGCGGCAAGATTCTCGATCTGCGGTATGGTCATGCGCATTGGCCTCAAGACTACCACGGCCACGGGATTAGGCCAGCCATTGCCCAGTTGGTGGACCAGCCGCAGCACCCCATTGCCGGATTGTCATCGGAGCGTCATACTGGGCACAATAATAGACGGCAGGCATGTCAGCCTGCTCAAAAAGTAAACCCAAACACGGCCCGGAGCATTCCGCTCCGGACACACTCGGAGGATAAGAAAACATGACCAAACGGAAAGATTTGACGCCCGCGCAGAAGACGATGCGCGCGGCCTATCTGTCGCGCCGTGCGCTGCTCAAGTCGGCAGTGGCTGCGGGTGCGGTGGGCCTTGCGGCGCCGCTCTATACCAGGAACGCGCTCTCCTCTTCAGGCGAATTGAACCTGCTCATGTGGTCGGACGAGTTCCCGGGAGAAGTGATCCCGAAATTCGAAACCGCCAGCGGCATCAAGGTGAACCAGACGCCGTTTTCGCAGAACGAGGAGCAGATCAACAAGCTGCAAGCGACGGGAGGCGAGGGCTTCGACCTCTGCCAGCCGACGCGTGACCGCGCGCCGCAGTTCAAGGAGCTGGGGGTGCTGGCTCCCTTCGACATGAACAGGATGAAGAATGCGGGGAACCTCATTCCTTCGATGCTCGAAGGTTCTTCGAGCGTGTGGACATGGGAAGACGGTCTCTATCACCTGCCGCATTGCTGGGGTTCGGAAGCCATTTCCTGGCGCACCGACATGTGGAAGGGCGATCCCGCCACTTTGAGCTTTGGCTCGCTGTGGACGGACGATGTGAAGGGCCATGTTCAGGGCCGTCCGCACTCGCTCTTGCTCGGCATCGGCCTGTGGATGGACGCGGAGGGCAAGATTCCGTCCAATCGCATGCTTGACGCCTTCAAGGACGAAGAATCCTTCAAGAAGATTTACGACCAGATTCTTCCTCTGGCGATTGAACGCAAGCCCTGGATCAAGCAGTTCTGGGATTCTGCCGACAACACCAAGTCTGGTCTTCTCGAAAACGATGTGTGGATCGGCCAGACCTGGGATGGTCCCGCACTGACGCTCAAGAAGGAAGGCAAGCCCGTCTCCTATCAGGCGCCGAAGGAAGGCGCGATCGCCTGGCTCGACGGCCTGGCGATGATGAAGGCCGCGAAGAACGTGGATCAGATCTACGCGTTCCTCGAATACCTCCAGACTCCGGAAGCATCCGCTGCGGTCGCCGAAGGCTCGGGCTACAACCCGGTCGTCACCGGCGCTGACGCGCTTCTCTCGGACGCTGCCAAGAAGAACTTCCAGGAGGCCTATCCGGGCGATGCACTGAAGAACCTCTGGCATCGCCCTCCAGAGCCGTCCTGGTTCGGTGAACTGCGCACCCAGTATGCCGACAAGCTGAAGTCGGCTTGAGTTGGTGTGACTGCGATTGACTGATATCCAGCCCCGGTTCGAAGCCGGGGCTGGTTTGCTTTGATGGCTTGATATCGCCGGAGCTTCGGTGGAAACTCCGCAAGAAAAACACAAAACCCAAATGGGGCAGGGGATAGACGATGAGCGCGGGGGTTGAACTCGATCACGTGACTGTCAGGTTCGGGCAGTTCACCGCCGTGGACAATGCGAACCTCGATATCAAGAGTGGCGAATTCTTCTCGTTCCTCGGTCCATCGGGCTGCGGCAAGACCACGATTCTCCGCACCGTCTCGGGCTTCCTCGATCCCTCCGAAGGCAAGGTGAAGATCGGCGGCCAGGACATGACGGGCACCGGCCCCAATCAGCGGCCGACCGCGCTCATCTTCCAGAATCTGGCGCTGTTCCCGCTGATGACGGTGGCCGAGAACATCACTTACGGTTTGCGCGTGCGCGGCGTGGACAAAACTGCCCGCATGAAGAAAGCCGACGAGCTTCTGCATCTGATTGCGCTCCCCGGTCAGGGCAAGAAACTGGTGGGCGAACTCTCCGGCGGCCAGAAGCAGCGCGTTGCCATTGCCCGCGCGCTTGCGGTGCAGCCGAAAGTGCTTTTGCTCGACGAGCCGCTCTCGGCGCTCGATCTGAAACTGCGCCAGCACATGCGCACGGAGCTTCGCTCCATTCAGCAGCAGGTGGGCATCACCTTCATCTACATCACCCACGATCAAGGCGAAGCGCTGACCATGTCAGACCGCGTCGCGGTGATGAGCGATGGCGTCATCGAACAAGTTGGCGACGGCAAGGCGGTTTACGACCGTCCTGAAACCGCTTTCGTTGCGTCGTTCGTCGGCGAGAACAATCCCTTCGTGGGCAAGGTCTCGAAGGCCACGAAAGACGGCGTTGCCGTCGATACGGAATTCGGGCCGTTGCGCGGCGGAAATCCCAAGGGGCTGAAGGTGGGCGACCGCGCCATTCTGTTCGTGCGGCCCGAGCTGTTCAAGCTCGGCAAGGGCAGTGCAGGCACGTCACTCTCATCGCAGGTGAAGAGCGTCGCCTTCGAAGGCAATATCACGAATCTGTTCTTGAACGGCGCAGGCAAGAAGGACATCGCGCTCTCGATCGGCCGCCACGGCAGCGCCGACATTCCAGGCCAGGGCGAGAAGGCCACGATCACTTACGATCCCTCCTACGCGGTGGCGTTGCCGGAAGGGAAGATGGCCCGTGAATAGCCGCTTCTTCGTCTTCCTCGTTCCGCTGGTGGTAATCGCCGCCTTCTGGTTTATGGCGAACCGCGAATCGAAACTCGCGCATGATCCCACGCATAAGAGTTTCTTCGAACGCAATGGCACGGTGCTTGGTACGGTGTTCATCCTGCTCGTCGCCTTCTGGGCCCTGTTCCTGGTGACGCTGCCGTATCTCTACATGGTGGTCGAGAGTTTCCACCCCCGGCTGCCACCCTTGAAACGCGGTGGGCCGGAGGACTACCTCACCCTGGAGCAATACAAGTCCTTCTTCGTCCAACCGTCGGACAACAGTTGGAACACCACTCACATGTGGGGGTTCTTGTTCACGATCTTGGCCTCCGTTGCGGTAACGGTGTTGAACTTCGCCATCTGCTATCCGCTGGCCTACTACATGGCGCAGGCAGGCAGCATCCAGAAGGTGCGGCTCATCATGCTGGGCCTGATCGTGCCTTACTGGGTGAACGAGATTCTGCGCGCATTCTCGCTCAGGCTGCTCCTGGCTTCCAAGGGCCTCATCAACCAAATGCTGATGTGGCTCGGGATCACCGACGCGCCGGTCGATTTTCTCGCCAACAACACCGGCCTGTATGTCGGCCTCTCCTATGCCTATTTGCTGGTGATGATTTTCCCGCTCTACAACGCCATCGAAAGTCTCGACAAAAATCAGATCGAGGCGGCGCGTGATCTGGGCGCGCCGTGGTGGAAAATCCACCGAGATGTGGTAATCCCTTATGCCAAGCCCGGCATCGCGTCAGGCTGCACCATGGTATTCATGCTCTCGGCGGGCTCGCTCGCAGCGCCGCTCTTCCTCGGTGGGCCGAACACGCTGTGGTTCACGGCCATCGTCTACGATTTCTTCTTCCAGGCATTCAACTGGCCACGCGGCGCCGCATATGCGTTCATCCTGCTCGCGGCCTGCATCGCATTCGTCATGCTGATGTTGCGCCTGTTCAAGGTGTCGCTCGGGGAGACGATCCGATGAGTTCGAAGTATGTGATGAAAGGGATGATCGCGTTCTACGTCTTCCTTTTCTTTATCTATCTCTTCGGGCCGCTCCTGGTGATGTCGGTCACCGCCTTCAACACGCCGAACTATCCGCAAGCCTGGCCCTTCGAAGCCTTCACCCTCGATTGGTTCGTGAAACTATGGAACCACCGCGCCATGATGGAGGGCCTATGGAACTCCGTCATCATCGGGTTGGGCGTCGTTGCGGTGTCGGTGCCGGTAGGGCTCGCCGCCTCGATTGTCATGGGCCAGATTTATCACCGCGCGCGTGGGCTCTACTATCTCGTGACCGTGTCTCCGGTGCTGACACCCGGCGTGATCATCGGCATCTCGACCGTGATCTTCTGGAAGGACATGTTCGGCCTGACCGACGTCACCAAAGCCGTTTTCTACAAAGGCATCATCCTTACGATTTTTGGCCAGTCGAGTTTCATCGCGGCCTATTGCCTGCTAATCATCATGGCCAGGTTGCAGCGTTTCGACCGCGCGCAGGAAGAGGCCGCGCTTGATCTTGGCGCATCATACACTCAAGTGTTCTGGCACATTCTGCTGCCATTCCTGAAGCCGGCGCTTGTTTCGGCTTCGGTCATCGCCTTCCTGTCATCCTTCGAGAACTACAATACCACCACATTCGCCATCCTCGCAGACAAGACCCTGGTGACCGTGCTTGCCGGCGAAGTGCGGCAAGGCACGACGCCTACGCTCTCGGCCCTCGCCGTCATCATCATCGGCATCTCGCTCGCCGGCGCGATCATCTACGAGGTGATGAAACGCCGCGAGGAGACCGCCGCGGAGAAAGCAAAGGAGCGGGCGAAACTCGCGGAGCGTGTAGAGATTATTCCTGCCGCAGCCTGAATTGCTTGCGCCGCCGCCATTTGAGGCCTTCGGCATTGGGTAGTAGCAACAAGTTGGCCGCCGCCGCCTGAGTGGATGGATCAGATCTCGCTCACCTGATAGGATGCCTTCTCGAGCCACACCGGATTGATCTCAACGCCCCAGCCAGGTGCGTCCCTAACCTCAGCCTTGCCATCCTCGATTCTGTAGGGATCGCCGAGAAACAGCCCATACTGCCAAGGGTAGTAATCATCCTCCTCGATCGAGAATTCAAGGTACTTCCCTGCATTGGGAATAGCGCGCAGGAGGTGCATCGTGCACATTGTGACAAGCGACAGATTGGCCGCGTGGGGGGTGACTGGCAGACCCGCGGCCTCCGCCATCCGGCACACCTGAAGCGTGCGCGACATGCCGCCGAGATACATGACGTCCGGTTGCACGATGTCGACGGCGCGCATGCCGATCATCGTCCGCCAGGCGGTGAACTCGCAGTCCTGTTCGCCGCCGGCGACGTCGATTTCGAGCGCATCAGCAACCTGTTTGGTTTGTTCGAATTCCCAATAGGGGCAGGGCTCCTCGAAGTGGCCGATGCCTTCCTGTTCGAGAAGCTTTCCGACTTCGATTGCCCGCCTGGGCGAATAGCAAGAGTTGGCGTCAACGAGTTTGTCGATGCCATGGCCCAGGGCACGTGACACCGTTGGAACGATAGCTTCGGTGCGGCCCGGCCATTCGTCCTTGTCGCGTCCACACTCAGACCCCACGCGCCACTTGAAGGCGTCAAAACCGAAACGATCCCGCAGCTTCAGGAAACGTTTCGCTTCGTCCTCGGGCGTGATGTCGCGCTTCATGGAAGATGCATAGGCGCGGATTTTCCCCGGGCTGCCGCCGATGAGCGATGCCACGGGCTTGCTTTCCAGCTTGCCACGCAGATCCCAAAGTGCGGTGTCGAGTCCGGTCGTGGCGCGCCTAAGGTAGGACCCGGGAAACTTGTGTTCACGCTCATTGATCCGCAGGAGCGTGTCGCTGAAGTCCAAAGCATTTGTGCCGAGCGCGTGAGGCGCCACCTGCCGGTGGAAAACCTTGCAAGTAATGTCGGCGTGATAGGTCGAAACCTGCCCCCAGCCTTGATCGCCTGCGTCAGAAGTAACCCGGACGAATCCGACAAACTCGTTGCAGAACGTCTCAAGTTTCTTGATTTTCACGCTGTTTCAGATCCAATCATCCCGCTCGACATCCAAAGGCATATCCGCGGGCGTTCGGTGCAGGAAAGCATCGGAATGAACCACCGTGCGGCCTTCGCCCACCAGCACCACGGAATACATCGGCGGCTCGTTGCTGTAGACGGTCGGCACGGACCCCAGCACCAGCGGCAACTGATGATTGACGCCGGGGATCGCCGAAAACGGAATTCCGTTCCAGATGCCGCTCATGGTGCGATGGGCGTGACCGAAGAAGAGGTGACGCACGTCGCTGTCCTTCAGCAGGTTCTCGAAATCCTGGGCGTCTTCCAGCTTGATCAGGTCCATCAGCGGATGGCCGATGTCGAAAGGCGGATGATGCATAAACAGAAACACGGGTTTTCCCGCCGCTTCCGATAGACGCGCCTTGAGCCATTGCTTGCGCGGCGCGTCATAGAGTCCGGCGGACGAAGGCTCTCCCTTCAGCGTATCCAGAAACATAAAATGGTTGCCGTTCAGCAAGAGACTGCTTTGAACATAGCCATTCTTGTCGGCGCCGCCGAAGACCGCCAGATAGTTACCGCGGTCGTCGTGGTTGCCGATCATGAGATGCGTCGGAATGGGAAAGCGCGCAAGCCGGTCGCGCAGAAGCGCATAGGCCTGGGGCGAGCCCATCTCGGTCAAATCGCCAGTTATGGCGCAGAAGACCGCGTCACCATGATGGGTGGCAATGTCGTTGAGGCACGCATCGAACCGTTCGAACGGATCAAGTCCCCAGAGTAACTCGCCAGGGGGAACAAGATGCAAATCGGTGATATGGATGAACTTCATCCCAATTCACGCCATCCGGCAATTCTAGCCCACCCTTGTGCTAAAGGTGACGTATTGGACCCCGCGCGTCAAGACCAACGAAGTAATTTGTGATGGTGGCGTTTGCCCAAGTGCTGGAGTTTAGCCCGGCCAGGGCAACGACCATGTCTTCACGTTGGTGAAGAACTTCATCGCCTCGAGCACGCCTTCCTTGATGCCGTTCCCCGAATCCTTGATGCCGCCGAATGGCGACATTTCGATGCGATAGCCCGGCACTTCCCAAATATTGACGGTGCCCACATTGAGGCCATCGACGAAACGCGTGATGCGGTCGAGCCGGTTGGTGCATACGCCTGAGGAGAGTCCGAAGGGCGTCGAGTTGGAGATGCGGATCACTTCCGCGTCATCATTCGGCACGCGCACGATCGGAATGACCGGCCCGAATGTTTCCTCGAAGACAAGTTCCGAGTCGTGTGGAACGTGATCCACGGTGATCGGTGGCAGCACTGCTCCCTGGCGGCCGGGGTTGTAAAGGATTTGCGCGCCCTGTTCGGCCGCCTTGTGCACGCGGGCTTCAAAGAGTTTCGCGGCTTCCTCATTCACGACCGTGCCAAGATCGGTCTCCGGATTCATCGGATCGCCGAACTTAATCTTCTTTGCCTTTTCGAGAACCAACGGCACGAAGCGATCCGCAATCCGCTCTTGAACAAGTATGCGTTTCACCGCCGTGCAGCGTTGGCCGGAGTTCTTCGTTGCTCCTGCAACGGCGAGCTCCGCTGCCTTGTCGAGATCGCTGTCCGAGAGATCGTCGAGCATGATCAGCGGGTCGTTTCCGCCGAGCTCGAGTGCGGCGCGTTTGTAGCCCGCTTTCGCGGCGATCAGCTTGCCGACGCGCACGCCGCCCGTGAAGGTGATCACTGAGATGTTGGCGTTGGTCACCATTTCATCGCCGATGTCGGATGGCCAACCGGTGACGACCTGGAACATCTCCGGCGGCAGGCCTGCTTCGTAGAGAATGTCGGCCAGCGCCAGCGCCGTGAGCGGCGTCAGTTCCGTTGGTTTGCAGACGACGCAATTGTTGGTGGCAATCGCCGGCGCCACCTTGTGCGACACCATGTTGAGCGGATGGTTGAAGGGCGTGATCGCGGAAATGACGCCCACCGGCTCACGTTTGGTGAAAATCTTGCGGGGCTTGCCCTGAGGCGTCAGATCGCAGGAGAAAATCTGCCCGTCGTCGAGGATGGCAAGCTGGCCGGCAAGCGAGAACACGTCATAGGCACGGCCACATTCATAGGCCGAATCCTTCTTGGATATGCCGAGTTCCAGCGTGACGAGATCGGACAGTGTGTCCTTCCGTTCGCGGATTAATTCTGCTGCGCGGAAAAGGATCTGCTGCCGTTCGTAACGGGTCAGCTTCGGTTTGAACTTCGCGGCGATATCGAAAGCCTTCGCCGCATGCTCGGCGCGGCCCGCGGGAACGAAACCGATCACTTCGTTCGTATACGGATAATGCACCGGCACCGCCCCATCGGCAGTCACCTTTTTGCCGCCAATCCGCATCGACTCCGCGATGGGTTGGCGCTTCGTTGCCGCCACGTTCATGTCAGGCTCCCACGATATGATTGCAGCCAATGCTGAAGGCGTCGAAGTTGCGAAGCGCCGGCGGAAGATCATGCAGCTTGCGATTGGTGATGACCGGCACCTCCTGTTCGCTCAAGCCCCCATGCGAGCGCAGCGGCTCCTTGAGGCCGGAAAGATCATGCTTGTCGCGGCTGGTGCCGATGACTTTCGATGCCGTAGGGCCGCCAGAAATCACCACGATATCGCCCATCCGGTCTTCCGGCAGTTCGAAGCGCTCGCACGCCTCTTCTTTCCCGAGCACTACGTCGATGCCAGATTGTGCCGAAATGATTTTCATGACCTCGGCGCGGTCGCGGCCATGGACGTAGACAGTTGCGAATGACCCGAGTGCGCCGTGATGAACGACGTAGGGATCGGTGATCGGCAGGATGACTTTCGTCTTCCCTGAACCGAATGTCTTGTCGAGCACATCCTGCAGATAGATCACATCCGGTTCGCCGCCCGGCAGATGCTTATCCTTCATGCCATGATCCGCGACGATCACGACGCTAGCTCCCGCCTTGTCGAGTTCGCCCAAATAGCGGTCCATCATGGCGTAGAAACTGTTTGCTCCCTCCGAACCTGGCGCAAACTTGTGCTGCACATAGTCAGTGGTCGAAAGATACATGAGGTCCGGCTTGAACGAGGATAGCAGCTTGACCCCCGCGGCGAAAACAAACTCCGAAAGTTCCGCCGAATAGACATCGGGCACCGGCAGCCCGGTCAAGCCACAAGCATCTTCAATGCCATTTTCTCGAAGCGTTGCCTTGTTCGCCTTCTCTGAAGAAAAGCAGATCGCGGCGCCATCGAACGCCAAACCCTTTCCAAGGAGAAGCCGCAGCTTGTCCTTGGCGGTCACAATCGCCACGCGCGCGCCGGCTTTCTGAAACCCCTCGAAGATCGTTGGCGCGCGGAGCCACTTGGGATCGTTCATCATCGTCTCTTGGCCGGTGGCTGGATCGATGAGGTAGTTGCCGCAAATGCCGTGCACCGCGGGCGGCCTGCCAGTGACGATCGAGAGATTATTCGGATTGGTGAAGCTCGGCATCGCCGAAAGCCCGCGCAGGTTCTCGCCCTTCGTTATCATGCGGTCGAGCGCCGGCATCAACCCCTTGGCGCGGGCGATTTCCATGTATGCGGGCTCGCTCCCGTCGCAACAGATGACCACGAGAGGCGCTTTGGGCCAAGCGTAGTCCCTGCCATTCACGGAGACGATGCTGCGGGGCCCGCGCGTATCCATGGTTCACGAAGCCGGAGAAAGATCGGTGACTTTCATTTCCCCGATCACATCGGCGATTACGTCGACCGCGGCCTGCATCACATCGACATCGAGATGGCCGATTGTGCCGATGCGAAAACTCGGCCGCTTGGTGAGCTTGCCGGGATAGATCGCAAAACCCCGCGCCCGTA
>JBJXGL010000004.1:0-3083 GCA_046160365.1 Aestuariivirga sp.
CGTCCTGATATTGCCCGCCTGAGTCGATCAGGAAGATGCCGTCCTTCTCGAGCGCGAGGCTGGACTCTCTGGTCACGTGATAGTGCGGAATGGCGGCGTTTGGCCCGGCACCAGCGATGGTGCCGAAGGAGAGGTCGAGCAGCTGGCCGCCGGCGCTGCGGAACTCCACCAGTTTTTCCGCCACCGAGAGTTCGTTGAGGTCTGGGCTGAAAGCCGCACTCTCCAGCCAGTGCAGGAATCGGCACATGGCGGCACCATCGCGTCGGTGCGCGGCGCGAGCACCCTCGCGCTCCACCTGGTTCTTGGCGGCTTTTGGAAACGTGCAGGGATCGGTGGCGTGACTGATCTTGGCGCCCGCCGCTGCAAGTTTCGCGCGGATGAAATCCGGAGCCCAGACCGGATCAATTTGAACCTTGGCCTTACGCTTGCCCAACGTTCTCAAGGAGTCGGAAATTGACTCCGGAGGCTTTATGGTCGCGACGGCTTTCAACTGCGCGGCCACATCTTCCGGAAGTCTCTTCTTGTCGACAAAGAGTTCCGCCTTCGCGCCGCGATGCAGGATCGCGTAGGCAAGCGCCACCGGTGTATAGGGCACATCGTGGCCGCGGATGTTGAACACCCAGGCTACCGAGTCAGGCTGGGTCAATACGATGGCATCGACGTTCGCTTTCGCCATCGTCTTGGTCATATCGGCGCGCTTCTCGCGCACCGAGCGGCCGGCGAATTGCGTGGGCTGCGACGAAAACTTCGATGTAGGGCGCTGAGGCTGATCGTTCCACAGAATGTCGATCGGGTTCTTGGCAACAGGCACCAGTTTCGCGCCCGCCTTTTCGCAAGCTTCGGCATAACGCTTTGCCTGATCGACGGTGACCAGCCATGGATCGAATCCAAGCCGCTCACCCTTCTTCAGATTTTTCTCGATCCACTTCGCCGGCGGCTCATCGACCAAGTGGAGCGGCTCGAACAGCTTCACGTTTACTTGCTGGCGCACCTGGATGGTATAGCGGCCATCGACGAAGATCGCTGCCTTCTTCAGCCCCGCAATCGCAACGCCCCATGAGCCGGCAAAACCTGTGAGCCAGAGCAGGCGTTCGGCATAGGCCGCAACATATTCGCCCTGGAATTCGTCCTGGCGGGGAACAATGAATCCGGCGAGTTGGTTCGCCTTGAGCCATTTGCGCAGCGCGGCGAGGCGCGCTGAATAGTCTAGATTTTGAGATGGATTCGACATGTATTTCTCATAGCGCGGCGCAAGGCTGCGCGAAATGATTTGCTTGCATCCTGCCGCGAGGTGAGACATATCTTCCGCCATCGACACTTGGGCCGGACGATTGGCCGCTTCGCTCCCCAGTTGGGCCGCGCAACGCAAAGACTCCTCCAATTATCGACCACGGGCTTTGCGACGCGCTTTGGCAACTTTCAAAGCTCACGACATTAACCAACTGAAGGACGATCCCATGAATACGGGTACAGTGAAGTGGTTCAACGAGCAGAAGGGTTATGGATTCATCCAGCCTGACAACGGAAACAAGGACGTGTTCGTCCATATCTCCGCCGTTGAGCGCGCAGGTTTGCGCACGTTGAAGGAAGGCCAGAAGGTTTCCTTCGAAATCGTGACCGACAAACGCACGGGAAAGAGCTCGGCCGGCAATCTCGCCGCCGCCTGATTTTTCCACCATGGACGGCCTGCAATGCCCGGTCAAAAGCCGGGCATTTTCATTTTGCAGTGCAGCATTTTTGCCACTTTTATCCATTCCTCAAACGCATAAGTGATCCATACCCCGGTAAGTGTATTGCGGCGCACCGAATCGCGAAATATGTAAGTTTTTTAGATGCATGCATAACATTGTCTGATGTCGCGTGATTTTTGCGCTGCCATGGATTCTTAAAGTTTCCTGAATTGTACCATGTGTTTTACACATGCCTGAGCGGCCTTTGAGGCTCTGGAAGAAGGTCGGGTCCAACCATATATTGATCATCATTGTGCGTCGCACAAAGAATTCCTGCCGCATGGAGCGCGGCCTTTTTGAAGGAGACGGTAACATGGATACGATCACCACCGGCCGCGAGACGGTCCGCAAGGGCTCAGGCAGCTTTCAGTCCGGCGTTTTTGGCCGCGTGCAGAAGTTCTTCGCGCTGAGCCGCGCCGAGCGTCAGCTGCAGCAGCTGGACGACCGCATGTTGAACGACATCGGAGTCTCGCGTGGCGAGATCTCCAAGATGGTTTGGGGCAACTAACCCCAACGCCGAAACTTCCGGCGCTCGCGGGCGCTGGACCTTAACGCCCGGAGCGGAGACGTTCCGGGCGTTTCCTTTATGGGCCGTCAAGCATGTTCCAGCCGCCTCACCTTGATCTTCCCGGGGGGGATTTGTGCGAGATCGAAATGGATTTGTTGCGTAAGCCAGCTCTCCGGGGAGCCGCCGAAAGCCTTGGAGAGGCGCACCGCCATTTCAGCTGAAATGCCACGCTTGGCATTGACCAACTCCGAAAGCGAATTCCGCGACACACCAAGCGCCGCCGCTGCATCGGTGATACTGAGCCCCAAGGGCTCAATGCAGTCATGCATGACGACAGCTCCGGGATGCGGCGGATTTTTCATGGGCATTGTTTGGTCCTTTCAATGATAATCCAAATAGTCAACTTCCACCGCGTTGCCGTCCTCGAAGCGGAAAATGACTCGCCGGTTCCATGTCAAACGTAGTGATTCGCGGTAGGCTTCGACATTGTCAATGTTGCCCACTCGCCGAGGAAAGAGCGCCGGGTCGCGATCCACCCATGCGATCTGTATGTGGCTTCGATCCAGCGCACTTGATCGCGGGTGATGCCGGAGAGGATCAGCGTACCCACGGGCGCAACCAGGCGCGACAGGCTGCCCGCGAGTTGAACCAGCGGTCTCGCGAGTATGTTGGCGAAGATCAAATCGAATGGCGCCGCCTCCGCAAATCGCCGGTCGGAAAGACCCGGTGCGGCGAAACTGCGGAGCAGGGGGCCGACGCCGGCTTTCGCCGCATTCAGCCGCGTGACCCGCACGGCTTCGGGATCGATGTCGGTCGCGAGCACAGGCCGTTTGATAGCCGCTGCG
>JBJXGL010000005.1:0-13955 GCA_046160365.1 Aestuariivirga sp.
GCCGCCGATGTGGAAGTCACCCATTGGTGGACGTCCGGCGGTGAAGCCGCAGCCGTCGCCGAGTTCGCCAAAGCTTTCAACGCGACTGGCAATAAATGGGTCGATGGTGCCATCGCCGGTTCGGGCGACGTGGCGCGCCCCATCATCATCTCGCGCATCTTGGGCGGAAACCCGATGGGCGCCACGCAGCTTAACCCCGGCAAGGATGCCGACGATCTGGTGAAGGCCGGCCTGATGCTCGACCTCACCGAACTTGCCAAGAAAGAAGACTGGGCCAACATCCTGCGCCCGAAGAGCCAGCTCGAAAGCTGCACCGTGGACGGCAAGGTCGTCTGCGTGCCGGTGAACCTGCATTCGGCGCAGTGGATGTGGACCAATCGCAAAGTTTATCAAGATGCCGGACTGGAGCCGCCCAAGAACTGGAATGAGATGATCGCCGCCGCGCCGAAGCTGCAGGAGAAGGGCATCATCCCGCTCTCGATGGCCGAGGGCTGGCCGGTCAACCTCATGGTGCAGAACCTTCAAGTGGGTGTTGGCGGAGTCGATAACTTCGTTAAGGTCTACAAGGATCGTGACTTGGCGATAGCCGGTGGACCCGAGATGGCCAAAGTCTTCCAGGCCATGGATGCCGCGCGCAAACTCGTCGATCCCAAGACCGTAGTTCCGCAGTGGAACGAAGCGGTCGGCCTCGTGATCTCCGGCAAGGCTGGAGCCAATGTCATGGGCGATTGGGCAGGTGGCGAATTCCAGGTCGCGGGCATGGTCGCGGGCAAGGACTACGACTGTCTGCCGGGTCTCGGCCTCGAGCCGGTTTTGAACACCGGCGGCGACGTATTCTACTTCCCGAAGAACAAGGATCCGGATGTCGAGAAAGCGCAGCTCGCCATGGCCTCGATGATGGTGACCAAGGAAGTGCAGGTGGCCTTCAATCTCAAGAAGGGCTCGCTCCCCATGCGCGCCGACGTGGACCTCTCCGCGGCGAACGACTGCATGAAGAAGGGCCTCGAAATTCTCGACAAGTCCACCAAGGTCTTCCCGAACGACGCGCAGATGATCGACCGCGACTCGCTCAACCAGATCCGCGATGTGATGAACGAGTTCTTTGCGAACCGGGAAATCACGCCGGAGGCTGCCCAGGCGCAGTTCGTCGAGATCATCAAGAACGCGCCGAAATGATCTTGGCCTGAACTAACGGGAGCGGCCTCGCAATTCGCCGGCCGCTCCCGGTCACTGACTGTCCGCCAGGGGCATGGGGCATGGACAAGCCAAATCCGATTCTTCGGAATCTGAATTCAAAGTTGGCCGCATTGCCGATGATGCTCATCGTGCTGTTCGTCTTCGTGGGCGGCACGGTGTGGACAGTTGCGTCTTCTTTCACCAGCATCAAGACCTTGCCCATTTTCACGCCTCAGGAATTCTACGACAATTGGGTGGGTTTCGCGCAGTACACGCGCCTCTGGCGCACGCCGCGTTGGCTGACCGCGATCACCAATCTGGCGATCTATGGTACGCTCTACACCATCTTCGCCTTCATCATCGGGTTCTTCATCGCCGTCTTCATGGATCAGAAGATCAGGCTCGAGGGCGTGTTCCGCACAATTTACCTCTATCCCTTCGCGCTCTCCTTTATCGTGACTGGCCACGTCTGGGCCTGGATTATGAATCCCGCCTTCGGGCTTGAAGCCTCCGTGCGCCAGATGGGCTGGGAGAGTTTTTCATTCGACTGGCTCACGAACCGGGAGATGTCGATCTACGCAGTGGTCATCGCCGGCCTCTGGCAGGGCACCGGATTTGTCATGGCGCTGATGCTGGCAGGCCTTCGCGGCATTGACGACGATATCTGGAGAGCCGCGCGTGTTGATGGCATTCCGAAGTGGCGGACCTATATCCAGGTGGTGCTGCCGATGATGCGCCCCGTGCTCATTACCACATTCGTCATCGTGGCATCGGGGGCCGTGCGAACTTACGATCTTGTTGTGGCCCTGACCCAGGGAGGCCCGGGACAGTCGTCGCAGCTGCCGACACTCTATGTCTACGAAACTATGTTTGTGGGAGCCCTTGCGCAAGGAACCGCTGCATCCTCGGTGATGCTGCTCGCCACGGCTGTCATTCTCATCCCATGGATATGGGTCGAGTTCGTTCGCAAGAAGCAGGCGTGAGGGCGGCATGGCTAACGCGGAAAACATAAACGCCTCAGGCCCCCGGCCCAGACCGCTGTTCGCGCCGGGCCGGGTCTTCGTTTATGCGGTGCTGATCCTCACCTCGCTCTACTATCTGTTGCCGCTCTACATCATGATAATCACCTCGGTGAAGGATCTGGACGATATCCGGTTCGGTAACATCTTCGTGCCCACGTCCGATCCGAGTATCCAACCGTGGATCAAGGCCTGGTCGGAAGCTTGCACGGGCCTCAACTGCAACGGCCTTGCCCCCGGATTTTTCAATTCGGTCAAGATCACGGTGCCAAGCGTGATCGTATCGATCGCCGTTGCATCCGTCGCGGGTTATTCGATTGCGCTCTGGCCCTTCAGATTCGCCGAGGTGTTTTTCACCATCCTGCTCGTCGGCTCCTTCGTGCCCTATCAGGTGATGCTCTATCCTCTCGTCATCATCACCTCCTGGATGGGCATCTACTCGACGCTGTGGGCGGTGATCTTCATCCACACGGTTTTCGGCCTGCCGATCCTGACACTGCTGTTCCGCAATTATTTCTCGTCCCTGCCGCCCGAGCTGTTCAAGGCGGCGCGCGTGGACGGTGCGGGCTACTGGCGCATCTTCTTCCAGATCATGATGCCAATGTCGGTGCCGATCTTCACGGTGGCGGTCATTCTCCAGGTGACCGGCATCTGGAACGATTTTCTCTTCGGCGTGATCTACGCCGGCCTCACCAACTATCCGATGACCGTGCAGCTCAACAACATCGTCAACTCTCTGCAGGGCGTGAAGGAATACAACGTCGACATGGCGGCAACGATCCTGACCGGTTTGGTGCCACTCACCATTTACTTTCTGTCCGGCAAATACTTCGTGCGCGGCATCGCGGCCGGCGCGGTGAAAGGCTGATCGCATGAGTGGAAAATCCCCAAGCGTTTCCGTCCAGGGCCTTGCGCTCAGCTATGGTTCGGTGAAGGTGCTTCACGAACTGGACCTCGATATCGCGGAGGGTGAGTTTCTCGTGCTGCTCGGGCCGTCGGGCTGCGGAAAATCCACGCTGCTCAACTGCATCGCGGGCCTGCTCGAGCCTTCGCAGGGCAAAATTTTCATCAAGGGCAAGAACGTCACCTGGGAAGAACCCAAGGACCGCGGCATCGGCATGGTGTTTCAGTCCTACGCGCTCTATCCGCAAATGACGGTCGAGAAAAACCTGTCCTTCGGCCTGCGCGTGTCCGGCATGGCCAAGCAGGAAATCGACAAGCGGGTGAAACGCGCGGCCGCGATGCTGCAGCTTGAGAACCTCTTGGAGCGCAAGCCGACCGCTCTCTCCGGCGGCCAGCGCCAGCGTGTTGCCATTGGCCGGGCCCTGGTGCGCGATGTGGACGTGTTCCTGTTTGACGAACCGCTCTCCAATCTTGATGCGAAACTGCGCGCGGAACTCCGCGTCGAAATCAAGCGCCTGCACCAGAACCTCGCCAACACCATGATCTATGTCACCCATGATCAGATCGAGGCCCTGACACTCGCGGATCGCATCGCCGTGATGAAGGGCGGCATGATACAGCAACTCGATGATCCGCTCACCATCTACAACAAACCCAGGAACCGCTATGTCGCGGGCTTCATCGGTTCGCCGTCCATGAACTTCCTCAAGGGCCGGGTCGAGAAGGGGGCATTCGTGCTTGGCGGCAAGGCGTTGCCGCTCACCTCCTATGCGGCAACCGCCCTGCGTGATGGGCCGGCGGAGTTGGGCGTCCGGCCCGAGCACATCCGCATCAATAGCGCCGAGGACAAGGGTTTCACCGATTCATTTGCCGCTACCGTCGACATCGTTGAGCCCATGGGCTCGGACAGTCTTGTGTGGCTCCAGGTCGCGGGCCAGCCGTTGTCAGTCCGTGTCGAATCGAGCCATCGCTTCAAACCCGGAGAGAAAACCCAGGTGCGCTTCCGTCCCGCCCTTGCCTCGCTCTTCGACGAGACGACCGGCGAACGGCTCTGAATTTCATGAACCTCGATCTTGCCGGAGATTGGAAGCTCGCGAGCGCCGATGGCGCGTTTCGCTGCACCATGCCGGTGCCAGGCGATGTGCATTCGGCGCTCATCGCGGCGAAGATCATTCCGCACCCCTACTTGGGCAGGAACGAAGAGAACGTGCAGTGGGTCGCACAAACGGTTTGGCGGCTCTCGCGCGATTTCGAGATCGACGATCCACAAGGGCTATATCTCGACATCGACTATCTCGACACCGTCGCCGCCGTCTTCGTGAATGACGTCGAGGTGCTGCAAGCGGAGAACTGCTTTCGCCGATACCGCCCCGACATTTCCGATGCCGCGAAAGCCGGCCGCAACACCATCGAGATCGTCTTCCAGTCGAGCATCGAAGCGGCAGCGCTAGCGCAAGCCGCTCAGCCATTCTACATTCCCTACGCCAAACAGAATTGTCCGATCCCCAACGGCAACATGCTGCGCAAGCCCGCCTGCCATTTCGGTTGGGACTGGAATATCGCCATCGCGCCCCTGGGCCTCTATGGCAGCATCTGCATCAAGAAGCTAAGCGCCGCGCGCGTCGAAAACATCCAGACCTTCCAGCACCACGACGAGAAAGGCATCGTCGATCTCGATATCGAGGTGTCGCTCTACGCCATGGAAGCGGGCACGGTTCCGCTGGTCGTCCATTGCTGCGGCGAGCGGCGCGAAAGCGAAGTGCAGGTATCGCCCGGGGTCTCGCGGCACTCGCTCCGCCTCAGGATCGGGAAACCCGATCTCTGGTGGCCGCGCGGCTGGGGCGACCAGAATCTACATGAGCTCCGAGTCTACTGCGGCGAGGAAGAGCGCGCCATTAACATCGGCTTCCGCACCATCGAGCTGATCACTAGTCCAGACGACGCCGGAAGCCGCTTCGCTTTCAAGGTCAACGGCCGTGAAATTTTCTGCCGCGGAGCCAACTGGATACCCGCGGACGCGCTGCCTTCGCAAGCGACGCCCGAACTCACGCGCAAGCTCTTGCAGGCCGCAGCTGACGCCAACATGAACATGATCCGCGTCTGGGGCGGCGGCTTCTACGAGCCCGATCATTTCTACGAGGCCTGCGACGAATTGGGCCTGCTCGTGTGGCAGGATTTCATGTTCGCCTGCAATCTCTATCCTTCGACGCCCGAGTTCCTCGCCGAAGTCCGCGAGGAAGTGGACTATCAAGTGCGCCGCTTGGGCCATCATGCCTGTCTGGCACTCTGGTGCGGCGACAGCGAGTTGATCGGCGCGCTCAATTGGTTCGAGGAATCGCGCGCCAATCGCGACCGCTATCTGGTGAACTACGACCGCCTCAACCGCTGCATCGAGGAATCGATGCGCGAGGCCGACCCGCACGCCCTCTGGTGGCCGTCGTCACCTTCGCCTGGCGTTCTCGACTTCGGCGATGCCTGGCATCAGGATTCGAAGGGCGACATGCATTTCTGGAGCGTCTGGCACGAGGGCCGGAACTTCGAGCACTACCGCGATGTGAAACCGCGCTTCTGTTCCGAGTTCGGTTTCCAGTCCTTTCCTTCCATGCCCGTGGTTCGCGGCTTCGCGGGCGAGCGGGACATCAACATCGCCTCGCCCGTCATGGAGCAGCATCAGAAGAATGCCGGCGGCAACGCGCGGATCGCCGAAACCATGTTCCGCTACTTCCGCTTCCCCATGGGCTTCGAAGATTTCGTCTATCTCTCGCAAATCCAGCATGGTCTTGCGATGAAAATAGCCATTGAATACTGGCGCACTCTCAAACCCCATTGCATGGGAACGCTCTACTGGCAGCTCAACGACACTTGGCCGGTCGCCAGCTGGTCCGGCCTCGACCACGGGGGTTCATGGAAAGCGCTGCACTACATGGCGCGCCGCTTCTTCGAACCCGTGGCCTGCTTCGCCGTTCCTTCGAAGGACGGTAAACGCATCTCGATGATGGCTGTGAACGATGGCGTCAGGCCAGTCCATGTCGCGGTCGCGTGCCGCGCGGTCGCCTGCTCCGGCGAGATGAAGGAAATTGGCGAGGGCGAAGGCGCTATTCCCGCCGACAAAGCCATTGAGCTGTTAACCTTCGATGCGGCGCTGTTGGGCGAAGATGCGGTTCTTCACTTCAAAACCGAAGCCGGCGACGCCCCGCCGGTGTGGAATCATTTCGCGCCGCGCCCGTACAAGTCCTTTGCCTTCGAAGACCCGGAAGTTTTCCTCGGCAGCGATGGCCGTTCGCTCATGCTCACTGCGAAGAAACCGGCCTACTTTGTGATGCTGGAGGCGGACGTACCGGGCCGTTTCTCCGACAATGCGTTCGATCTTCGCCCCGGAGAGGAAAAAATCGTCCGCTTCATGCCGGAGCGGGCAAAGTCGGCCGTGCAATTCACCGCCCGCAATCTCTTTTCCGCAACCTGCAAATAAGTCGAGGAGGCTTTCATGCCAAAGCGCGTTTCATTCCAACTCTATTCCGCCCGCAACTTCCAGCCCTGGGCGCCCATCATCGAACACTTGGCCAAATGCGGTTACACCGAAGTTGAAGGTTTCGGCGGCGCCCGTGGCACGGAAGGCGCGTTCTACGACGAGCCCGAGAAGTTTCGCGAGTTGCTTGATAAGCACGGCCTGACTATGCCCACCGGTCACTTCTTCCCGATAGACATGCTCGAGAAGGATAAGAAGCGCGTGCTGAGCATCGCGAAAGCCTTGGGCATGCGCGATCTCTATTGCCCCTTCATCGTGCCGGATGCGCGCCCAAAATCGGGCGCTGGCTGGAAAGCCTGGGGCAAGCGTCTCGGCGAAACCGCGAAATGGATGCGCGACGAAGGTTACGGTTTCGGCTGGCACAATCACGACTTCGAGTTCGTGAAACTCAAGGATGGCTCCACGCCGCACGAGCGCATCTTCGAAGGCGGACCGATGCTCGACTGGGAATGTGACATCGCCTGGGTCGCCTTCGCCAAGCAGAACCCGGTGAAGTGGATCAAGGCCTATGGCGATCGCATTACTTCGGTGCATATCAAGGACAACGCGCCGAAGGGCGAGAACCTCGATCAGCACGGGCAAGCTGACGTGGGCGCGGGCACCATCAAATGGCCCGAAATCTTCGCTGCCGTCGCCAATCACACGCGCTGCAAGTCCTATGTGATCGAACACGACAATCCAAAGGACTTCAAGTCCTTCGCCAAGAACAGCTTCAATTTCGTCTCGAAGCAATAAGAGGGTCCCATGAGCAAATCACTCGGCGTCGGCATCATCGGAACCGGCAACATTTCGTGGGCCTATCTCAAGCTAGCCCCCCTCTTCAACAACATCGAAGTCAAAGCCGTGGCCGACATCAACATGGACCTGGCCAAGTCCCGCGCCGCGGAGTTCGGCGTGAAAGCGCAAACCGTGAGCGAGCTCCTGAAGAACGATGACATCGACATCGTCGTGAACCTCACCGTGCCCGCCGTACACTACAAAGTGTCGAAACAAATCCTCGACGCCGGCAAACACGTCTATTCCGAAAAGCCGCTGACGCTCTCCTACAAGGACGCGGTGACGCTGCAGAAACATGCCGCGAAGAAAAAGTTGCGCGTCGGTGCTGCTCCGGACACATTCCTCGGCGGCTCGCACCAGCTTGCGAGGAAAGCCATCGACGGCGGCAAGATCGGCAAGATCGTCTCCGGCACCTGCCACTTCATGGGGCCGGGAATGGAGATGTGGCATCCCAATCCCGACTTCTTCTTCATGCCGGGCGGCGGCCCGATGCTGGACATGGGCCCTTACTACATCACCAATCTCATCAACCTCGTGGGGCCGGTGAAGCGTGTGGCCGCCCTTGCCGGTACCGGCCGCAAGGAGCGGGTGATCAACAGCCAGCCCAACAATCCACGCAATAACGAAAAGCTGAAGGTAAAAACGCCCACCACCTATCACGCTCTCCTCGAATTTGCCCAAGGCGCCTGCATCACCGTCTCGTTGTCGTGGGATGTGTGGGCGCACAAACATCAGAACATGGAGCTCTATGGCGTCACCGGCGCCATGTATGTGCCCGATCCGAATTTCTTCGGCGGCGACGTGATGGTGGCGGGCAGCGATCAGAAAGCCGAAGCCATGGCGGCGTGGGATCATCCTTTCGGCAAGGCCAATTGGGGACCGGGCAACCGGCTCACCGATCCGATCTGGGCCAACTACCGCTGCGCCGGCCTCGCCGACATGGCGGACGCCATCATCAAGAAGCGCCTCCCGCGCTGCGACATTTCGATGGTGGCCCATGTCGTGGAAGTGATGACCGCGGTGATGGAGGGAGGCGTCGCACGCAAATTCGTGACTCTCAAGTCCACCTGCAAACGCCCAGCACCTCTCGGCCCCGATGAAGCACGGGCGCTCTTGAAGTGAAGTACAACAGGTGCGGCAGGAGCGGCCTACTCCTGCCCGCCATATCCTTGGGCCTCTGGCATAACTTCGGCGATGGCGCAGCGCCCGAGAACAAACGCGCCATGTGCCGTACCGCATTCGATCTCGGCATCACCCATTTCGATCTCGCCAACAATTACGGCCCGCCGCCAGGTTCCGCCGAAGAAGCATTCGGCGAAATTCTGCGTGTCGATTTCAAGGCCCATCGCGACGAACTCATCGTCTCGACGAAAGCGGGCTACCGCATGTGGGACGGCCCCTATGGCGAATGGGGTTCGCGCAAATATCTGATCGCCAGCCTCGACCAGAGTCTCAAACGCCTCGGCCTTCCCTACGTCGATATTTTCTACTCGCACCGCTTCGATCCCGAAACGCCGATCGAGGAAACCATGGGTGCTCTCGATTTCGCCGTGCGCTCGGGCAGGGCGCTCTATGTGGGCATTTCCAACTACGACGCGGAGAACACGCGCAAGGCCGCTACCATCCTTCGTGCACTCGGCACCCCCTGCCTCATCCACCAGCCGCGTTACAACATGCTGCAACGCGAGCCCGAAACCGGCGGCGTCATCGATGCCGCGCACGAGGAAGGCATGGGTTTGATCGTCTTCTCGCCCCTGGCGCAGGGGCTTCTCACGGACCGCTATCTCGACGGCATCCCCGACGACAGCCGCGCCGCCTTCGGTGGCTTCCTCAACCGCGATCAGGTGACTGCGCCCTTGGTCGGAAAGCTGAAACAACTCGATGCCATTGCAAGATCCCGCGGCCAGTCGCTGGCGCGAATGGCGATTTCCTGGGTGCTGCGCACCGGCAAAGTCACCAGCGCCTTGATTGGCGCAAGCCGCCCGGACCAGATCGAGGATTGCGCCGGATCCCTGGACGCGCCTTCGTTTGCGCTGGAAGAACTGGACCGGATCGAGGAAGCCCTCCGGCAATAGTCGCCTGCTATAGAGTTTTTGGCACCGCCGTCATCTCCACGATTCGCACATATCCCGCCGCATTCCACGCCGCGCGGCCGATGAAGAGGCCGTCGATGTGCTGCTGCGCAATCAAGTCCTCGCAGTTTTGCTGGCTCACGCTGCCGCCGTAGAGCACCGGCAATTCTTGCCCGCAGCAGGCGCGGATCACGTCCTTGATACGCTTATGCTGCGCATTGGCGAAATAGGGATCGGCCGGAATACCGCCTTCGCCGATCGACCACACGGGTTCGTAGGCAATGAGCACGCGCCCCGTCAAATCCTTGCCCGCCTCCGAGAGTGCGATGCGCACTTGCCGCTCCAAAACCTCGGCGGTACGCCCGGTATCGTACTCTGTCTTTGTATCGCCGATACAAACAAGCGCGATCAGCCCATGCTTCAGCGCCGCCCGCACCTTGAGCGCCACCGTTTCGTCGGTTTCGCCGAAATGCTCGCGCCGCTCGCTGTGCCCGATTTCAACCATCGAGGCCGCGCAGTCGAGCAGCATCAAGGGCGACACTTCTCCCGTCCATGCCCCTTGGTCCTCCCAATGCATGTTCTGCCCGCCGACCTTGATAGACGTGCCTCTGAGCAGATCCGCCACATCGGCAATGTAGGGAAACGGCGGAATGACGAAGAGCTGAGCATCGGCGCGTTCGGCAATTCGCGTTGCCGCTAACGCCTCGGCGAAGGTTTTCGCCTCCGCCCGCGTCTTGTTCATTTTCCAGCTTGTGCCGATCCAGATGGTCATGATATCCGCCCGTCCCCGAATCTCAAGTCGCGGCGACTATGCAACTGAATCCAGAATGGCTGCAACGGCGGCGAACAATTCGCTTGCTCCGGCGCTGCGCTTGCCCCAATTAACGTCGGAAAAGCGGGCTTCGTATCGATGTTGGACTTCTTGTTTACTGGTGATGCGCTTTGGGCCTTGGCCCAGGTCATCATGATCGATCTGGTGCTGGCCGGCGACAACGCCATCGTCATTGGCCTCGCCGCTGCGGGCCTTCCAAAAGAACTGCGCAACAAGGCGATCTTGGTCGGCATAATCGCGGCCACGGTGCTGCGCATTCTTTTCGCCAGCGTCACTACGCAGCTGCTTCAGATCTTGGGCCTGCTTCTCGTCGGCGGCATCTTGCTTTTGTGGGTCTGCTGGAAGATGTGGCGCGAATTGCGCGACGGCGGCCACGAGGCGGATGCAGTGGAAGCGGTGACCGGTGAGGACATCAACGCCGACGGCACGATCTCGGCGAAACCCGGCACAAAGACATTCCGCCAAGCCGCGACGCAGATCGTTGTCGCCGATATTTCCATGTCACTCGACAATGTGCTCGCAGTGGCGGGTGCTGCACGCGATCACTGGGAAGTGCTGATCATCGGGCTTGTGCTTTCGATTGCGCTCATGGGATTGGCGGCTTCGTTCATCGCCAAGCTGCTGCACAAGCATCGCTGGATCGCCTATGTTGGCCTGCTCATCATTCTCTACGTGTCGCTCGACATGATCTACCGCGGCGCGGTTGAAGTCATGGGCGCGTCCTAGATATCTGCGGGCGAGATCGCCATTGGCGAGGCTGTATCCTCGTGGTGTCACGCCAGAGGCAGCCATGTCATGATGTGCGTGGCAACCGCCACGGTTTCCGCGCCAGGCGTGCCCACATGCACCGAAGCGAGCGTGCGCAGCTTCGTTTCTTCGACATCGGTGATTGCATAGGTCACGGTGATCGTATCGCCGATGAACACCGGCCCTACGAAGCGCACCCGGTCATACTCTGCCGACACCGGGAAATGCGTCTCGCAAACCTCGGGGCAGCGCTCGACGATCATCGATGACGCCCGCGACATGAAGCCCACCATCAGCGCGCCATGCGCGATGCGCCGTCCATAAGGGGTGGCTTTCATGAATTCCTCGTCGACGTGATTAGGCGCGAAATCGCCGGTGATCCCGGCGAAGCCATAGACATCGCTCTCCGACACCGTCTTGCGGAACGAGGCTTTGCGCCCGATTGTCCGCTTCAGCAGCTCTTTAATGTCTCCGCTCATCCATACCTGTCTTTAAATTCGAGCCTTCGCTTGTGGAGCAGGGGCTCGGTGTAACCGTTCGGCTGCTTCGCACCTTCGAATACCAGGTCGCAAGCCGCGGCAAACGCAACGGAGTCCGAGAACTTGGGCGACATTGGCCGATAGAGCGGATCGCCCTCATTCTGCCGGTCCACTACAGCAGCCATGCGCTGCATCGTTTCCATCACCTGGTCCTTGCTGCAGATCCCGTGCCTGAGCCAGTTGGCGATATGCTGCGACGAGATGCGCAGCGTGGCGCGATCCTCCATCAGCCCCACATCGTTGATGTCGGGAACCTTCGAGCAGCCAATCCCCTGATCGATCCAACGCACCACATACCCAAGAATGCCCTGTGCATTATTGTCGAGTTCCGCCTGAATGTCCGCAGGCGTCCAGTTTGGCCGTTGCACGATTGGCACGGATAGAAGATCGCCAAGTGCCGCTTGCTTTCGAGACCGCAGGTCCGCCTGCACCGCCGTGACATTCACGCGATGATAATGCGTCGCATGAAGGATCGCCGCCGTGGGCGAGGGCACCCATGCGGTCGTCGCTCCCGATTTGGGATGGCCGATCTTCTGCTCCAGCATCGCGCCCATCTTGTCGGGCATCGCCCACATGCCCTTGCCGATCTGTGCGCGCCCTGGAAAACCGCAAGCGAGACCCACATCCACGTTGCGGTTCTCGTAAGCCTGTATCCACGCCGCCGATTTCATATCGGCCTTGCGGATCATCGGCCCCGCTTCCATGGACGTATGAATCTCATCGCCCGTGCGGTCGAGGAATCCCGTATTGATGAAGAACACGCGGTCGCGCGCCGCGCGCACGCATTCCTTGAGATTGAGTGTCGTGCGCCGCTCCTCGTCCATGATGCCGATCTTGATGGTATTCGTTGCCAGTCCGAGGATTTCCTCCACGCGGCCCATTACCTTGACCGCGAACGCCACTTCCGCCGGTCCGTGCATCTTGGGCTTTACGATATAGACGCTGCCTGCCTTGGAGTTGGCGCGGTTCCCTTTCGGCCCCACGTCATGCAGCGCGATGGCGGTCGTCGCCAATGCATCAAGCAGACCCTCCGGGATCTCGTGGCCATCGCCGTCGCGGACAGCGGGCGTCGTCATCAGATGGCCCACGTTCCGCACAAGCAGCAGTGCCTGGCCCTTGAGCTTGAACGCGCTGCCATCCGCCGAGACATAGTCTCTGTCGCCGTTGAGTTGGCGGGTGAAGGTCTTGCCGCCCTTTTCCACCTCTGCGGTCAGATCGCCCCGCAGAAGGCCCAGCCAGTTCCGGTACACGAGAACCTTGTCAGGCCCATCGACCGCTGTAACCGAATCCTCGCAATCCGAAATCGCGGTGAGCGCTGCCTCGAGCACAATATCGGAGATGCCGCAACGATCCTGCCTGGCAGCCGGACTTGCTCCATTGAAGTTGAGTTCGATGTGCAGTCCGTTGTTGCGTAGCAGGATTGCCTCAGGAGCCTGCGGCACTCCGCGGTAGCCGATATACTGCCCGGGATCTCTCAACGCCACGGGGCCGCCATTGGCCGACACTTTGAGTTTGGAGCCGGCATGAATGCAGTCGGCGTCTGTCCAGCTGGCGCCGGAAAGTGGAACGGCGTCGTCGAGAAAACGGCGCCCCCACGAGATGACCTGCGCCCCTCGTGTTGCATCGTAGCCGTTGCCCACAGGACCCGGAATGGCATCCGTTCCGTAAAGTGCATCGTAAAGCGATCCCCAACGCGCATTGGCGGCGTTAAGGGCGAAACGCGCATTTGACAGGGGATAGACAAGCTGCGGTCCGGCGATTTGGCCCACTTCCGGATCGGTATTGGCCGTACCGATCTGAAACTCCTCTCCTTCCGGCACGATGTATCCAATCTCCCGCAGGAAACTCTCGTATGCACCGCAGTCGAAAGGGGCGGGATTGGCTCTGTGCCAGCGGTCGATCTCGGATTGCAGACGGTCGCGCTCGCCAAGAAGCCGCGCGTTCTCCAGACCGAACTCGGAAACGAGCCGCGCCAGCCCGCTCCAGAACCCGTCTTCCGATACGCCGGTCCCCGGCAATACCTCGCAGTTGATGAACTGCTCAAGCTGGCTGTCAACTCTCAGCCCCGCGCGCTCCGCGAATTGACCCGACATGCTCCCCCTGAAAACCGGCCCCACAAAATGGCCCCCGCTTATGCCCGTCACGGCCTCTTGCCGTAAAGGCCGGAAGTAGCGGCCACTCAACTCGGTAGGAATGAATATTGTTTCTGGTTGACTTTCGCAACTTTTGTTGCGATTCATTCCGCGCCAGCATTGATGAATTGTTTCGGCAGTGCGACGCAGAGTGGCGCGGCTCACGCGTTATTCTGGTTGTCACTGCCCCGGCTCATCCATAGGATGGCAAAGGTGACCCCGAACTGGAACA
>JBJXGL010000006.1:0-11512 GCA_046160365.1 Aestuariivirga sp.
CTCACTCCGTCGCGCGCGCTCCGGCTTCGCATCATCGTCATGACCGTGCTTGGAACGGCAGGGGCCGGCGCATTGCTCGCGGCGCTGCTTTCGATTCCCGATGTCTACGAGCTGTTCCTGGACCGCTTCACGCTCGTCAAGTACTACGACGCAGGCGAGACGGGGCGCTTCGGAAACCAACTCAACAGCATTCCCATACTGTTGCAGCGCCCGCTCGGCTTCGGGCCGACTTACTTCCGGCAAATTTTCAGGATGGACCCGCATAACGTCTATCTCAACGCGTTCTCGTCTTATGGATGGCTTGGCGGCATCTCCTACTTTCTGCTCATCATCAGCACGATCATTGTAGGGCTGAAAGCCGTGTTTACGCGCACGCCGTGGCAGCACCTTTCAGTCGTTGTATTCTGCCCGCTGCTCACGACGATGCTTCAGGGCATCCAGATCGACACCGATCACTGGCGTCACTTCTACTGGCTGACGGGAATGATGTGGGGGCTCTATGCGGCCACTGCCGCCTGGCGGCCATCGCCGCAGCAGCCACCTCCGTGATGCGCGCATCGATGATCGCACGTTTCCGTGAGGACGGCTTGATGCGCCAGGCACTCGGCGCGGGCGCGCTCATGCTCGTACTCAAGGTTCTGTCGGCGGCACTGAGCTACTTGATGTTCGTGGTGTTGGCGAACCTCCTCACCGGCGCGGAGTTCGGCCGTTTCGCGTTTGGCTTCAGCCTCGCCATCACGCTTGGAACGATCGCGGGGCTTGGACTTGCAACGTCGATCCTGCGCTTTCTTCCCCAATATGCCGCCTCCGGCGACGCCAGCCACGGCAGCGGCTTCATCCGCTGGTCGACCACGATGACAATTGTGGCGTCATTGAGCCTTTGGGCGCTGGTGACGTTGGGATCATGGTTCATCGAGTGGCTGCGGCCCGAACTCGATCTCTATTATGTCCGTGCGGCAGCACTGCTCATCCTTCCCTTTGCACTGGCCGAACACTTCGCCAATGGCCTTCGCGCGATGGGGAGCACGATTGCAGCGCTCGCTCCGCGTGATGTCCTATGGCGGGCCGCCGTGCCGCTTGCCGCGATTCTGTTTGTGACCGCCGGATACAATCTCGATGGCACGCGCGCGCTCTTGCTGGCGGCGGTTCTGATCGCCGCTCTCGTCATAGCGCAGGCAGCATATATTTTCCCGCGCTATCGCTCGGAATACGCAACCGCACCGCCGCGCCACGATACACGCACCTGGATTAACGTGAGCCTGCCCATGTGGGGCGCGGCCACGCTCTACGCGCTTGTGCAGCAGTTCGATGTCGTGGTGCTGGGCGTGTTCATGTCGCCGGAGGAGTCAGGCCCCTACTTCGCGGCGCTTCGCACCGCGGCGCTGCTCAATCTCGTCCTGATCGCCGGCAACATGGCGAGCGCGCCAATGATCGCGAAGCACTATCACGCTGGCGACATGGATGGGCTTCGGAAGCTCATAGGGTTGCTCACTCCAGCCATCGCTGTTCCCACCCTTCTTGGCTACGTCTTTCTCGCATTGATCGGAAGCTGGTTGCTGTCGATGTTCGATCCATCATTTACCTCAGCCTATCCCCTGCTCCTCATTCTCGCCGCGGGATTCACCTTCGACGCCATCGCCGGACCCACGGGATACATCCTCCAAATGACGGGCAATGAGAAAACCTACCTCGCCATCATGGCATGCTGCTATGCGGGAACGTTGCTGCTTCAATGCCTGCTCATTCCCCATTTTGGTCCCTATGGCGCTGCGATCCCGACCGCACTCGGCATCGTCGTGGCGAATCTGCTGATCATTCGCGCGGTGCGCCGTTCGCTTGGCATCGATCCTTCGATCTTTGGCGTCGTGGCACGGATGGTGGCCCGATGAAACCGCCGCGCATCGCTATTCTCATGCCGGCTTACAATCCGGGGCCGGAAATCGAAGGCACGCTCGACAGCCTCAGGCGGCAATCGATGCCGTTCACGCTCGTGCTCGTGGACGACGGCAGCGCGCGAAAGCCCGACTACCGCAAGCTGCTCGAAGGCATCGATCATCATCTTATCGAATTGCCGCGCAATGTCGGCGTTAACGAGGTGCGCAATCCGGGACTCGAATACATACTCGCAAGCAACTTCGATCTCATTTGTCTCATCGATTGCGGCGATAGAGCCAAGCCAGATCGCCTCGAAGTGCAAACGCAATATCTTCTCGCCCATCCCAACACCGCAATTTTGGGATCTTGGGTGGAGATGATCTACGAAGATGGCGGGCGGTACGTTGTCGAGTTTCCGTCAGGCGCCGAGAAAATTCGCCGCGCCATGTTCTCGAACATGCCGGTCTGCCATCCCGCGCTGATGATCAGGCCCGATGTGTTCCGCAGAATCGGACGCTATTCGAATGAGTTCGAAGCCGCCGAGGACTACGACATGGTTTTGAGAGCCGCCGTAGCCGGATTCGGCATCGACAATGTGCAAGCCGTGCTGCTTGAGAAGTACGAGACACGAAACAGCGTGTCATGGAAGAAGCGAAAGGCGCAACTCGCGAGCCGTCTTGCGCTCCAATGGCGCTACCGCGATCTCTCGGAGCCAACCTGCATCAAGGGGCTCGTGAAGACCGGGCTGCTTCGCGCCACGCCTGACAGAGCCGTACGCCAAATCAAGACATTGTTGGGACGGCAAGCTTAGCGCGCAGATCCGTGGCTGGCTTGCAGAGCCGAAGCGCGTGACGCGAAGGCTGGTCGGAGCGCGGGGATTCGAACCCCGGACCCCTACCCCCCCAGAGTAGTGCGCTACCGGGCTGCGCTACGCTCCGACTTGGGCGCGGGTTTAGCATCCTCTTGGGCGAAGTCAAACGCGCTTGAACAGCGCCAGAATATCGCCGCGCTGGCCCGCCAGACGGTGCGCCTGAGCACCCAGCATGAGCGCCCAGACGAGTTCGCTGGCGATGACGGCCATGGCAATTCCCTCGACCCCGAACTGCGGCGCGAGCAGCGAGGAAAGGGCGAAAAGCACAATCATCGCCAGCAGGCATGCGCCCGCTGTCTTTAGCTGGTGACCAGCGAGCGAGAGAAGGTGCTGGTTCATGCCGCCCGCGGCGCGGATTGCCTGGCCAACGAGAAACAGAATCAGCGCCCACTTGCCCAATTCATAACCTTCGCCGAAAATTCTCAGCACTAGGTCACCGAAGAGCGCCGATCCCAGAACGAATGCTGCAATCGTACCGATGGCGATGATGTTGACTCTGAGAAGCATGGTCCGCGCTTCCGCCGTTCCGCTGCGTGTTAACGCAGCAGTGAGGTCTGGTAGGATGAACTGCTGCGCAGCCTGAGTGACGAAAGCGGCGATTGCCGCGAGCCTCACCGCCACGCCCAGCACCGCAACATCCTCGTGGGGCAGGAAGAAACCTCCAACGAGCGTCACGAGATCGGAGAATGCCGTGGCGATCGCCGCCACGATCACCAGCGAGAACGCGCGGCCACGCAGATATGGCGCGAGCTTGTGGCGGGGTTTCGATGCAATCCCTGACAGGATGCCGCTGCCACGCAGCAGGTACGCCTGTCCTGCCGCAACCAACACATTCACCGCGAAGAACGCCCACAAGACATGCCATACGGTGAGATTCACTCCGATGGCCCAGCTCGCGGCCAAGAACAGGAGCAGCAGCCCCGGCCTATAGATGAAGTCCGGCACGTAGGAAAGCGCATAGCGGCGCCGCGAATTGGCGATCGAGGAGTTGATTCGGATGAAGGCCGAAGACGGCGCGGTGATGCAGGCGAAGAACAGCGCAAGGCGCGTGCCAGGATCGAGCGGAATCAATAGCGCAGCGATGACAGCAAGCACGGCGCCAGCCAGTCCCAGGATCAACGCGTCGTGGCGGAACGCGGCGAAGAAAGCCTTTTCAAGCGAGGTGCGGCCAAGCGCCAGGTAACGAGGAAGGCAAGTGAGCGCTAGTGCCGGATAACCGCCAGTGATTGCGAGGCTGGCGAAGGCAACGGCGCTCATGGCGATGAATATGATGCCGACATCGTCCTTGCTGAACAGACGCGCGAGTATCAGTTGGCTAAGCAGCCCAAGCGCCGCGCCGGCGAACCGGGTGCCCACGAGATTGAGCACGAGCCTGAACATGCGGACGAGGGTCACTGCGGGCAGCCTCTATCGCAACAAGCACCCGAAACCGGATTGGAGACTCCGCCGCCTTTGCGCGGCAATTCAGGAGCCGGGCTCGAGCAGGCCCTTAGCCTCGCCGAGTTCCTTGAGCGCCTGATTGAGGGACTGCTGCTGCGCATCCGAAAGGCCCGAGCCCACCTTCTCAGGCAACCTGGCAAGAGGAGCCTTTCCGGGCGGCGGCGGCGTTCCCGCGGCACCTTCCTTATCGCCCGGCAATTCGGACTTCCGCGCCGCAACTTCACCCCGGCCGACACCGCAAACGAAGTTGGGGCCCTCTTCCTTTAAAATGCGCTGCACGCCGCGGATGGTATAACCCTCGCCATACAGCAAGCTGCGGATGCCCTTCAGCAGCTCCACATCGGCGGGGCGGTAATAGCGCCGGCCACCTGCGCGTTTCATCGGCTTGATCTGAGCGAAGCGGGTTTCCCAGAAGCGCAGCACGTGCTGGGGAACGTTCAGTTCCTCTGCGGCTTCACTGATGGTGCGGAAGGCATCCGGAGACTTATCCACAGCCCGCCCTCCCCGAGGCGAATGGCGTCATGGCACCTAGTCTTCCTTGCCCGGCTCGAGGCCATTGATGACGTTTTTCATCACCTGGCTCGGCCGGAACACCATGACGCGGCGCGGCGTGATCGGCACTTCCTCGCCGGTTTTCGGGTTTCTGCCGATCCGGCCATTCTTCTGGCGCACCATGAAGGTGCCGAATGAAGAGAGCTTGACCGATTGCCCGGAAATCAGCGCCTCCGACATCAAATCAAGCACGGATTTCACCAGATCGGCCGATTCGGTGCGCGAAAGTCCGATATCCCTATGGACGGCTTCACTTAAATCGGCGCGCGTCAATGTCTTGCCAGCCATGGCGCTCCCCTCCACATTTCCCACACGTTAAGCCGGGCAACGCCTCCGCGTCAACATAAGAGTGTTGGAACTCAATGAGTTACGGGCGGATTTAGAACCGAGCTAGCACCGCACCCCAAGTGAAGCCGCCCCCCATGGCTTCCATAAGGACAAGATCGCCCCGTTTGATCCGCCCGTCGCGAACGGCAATATCGAAGGCAAGCGGGATGGAAGCGGCGGAGGTATTGCCGTGGCGGTCGAGCGTCATCACGATCCGGCTTTCGGGAACGCCCAGTTTTTTGGCGGTGCCTTCAAGGATGCGGCGGTTCGCCTGATGCGGCACGAACCACTGGATGTCGTCGGGCTTGAAGCCTGCTGCCTTGATGGTTTCGGCCATCACCGAAGCGATGTTGGTGACGGCATGCTTGAAAACTTCGCGGCCTTCCATGCGCAGGTGGCCCACGGTGCCCGTGGTCGATGGCCCGCCGTCCACATAAAGCTTGTCGTGATAGCGTCCATCGGATCGCAGGCGGCAACAGAGGATACCGCGATCGTCAGTAGTTCCCTTGCCATCGGCGGCTCGAAGCACGGCCGCCCCCGCGCCATCGCCAAAAAGCACGCAGGTGGTGCGGTCTTTCCAATCGAGAATGCGGGAAAAGGTCTCGGAGCCGATCACGACTGCGCAGTTCGAGAGCCCGGTCTGGATCATGCTGTCGGCGATGGTCAATGCGTAGACAAAACCGGAGCAGACTGCCTGCACATCGAAGGCCGAACCTTTGATCACTCCGAGGTCGGATTGGATCAGAGCGGCGGTTGCCGGGAAGGTGGCGTCAGGCGTCGATGTGGCCACGATGATCAAGTCCACTTCCGAGACGGGAATGCCGGCATGGAAAAGCGCCCGCCTCGCCGCGTTGAGGCCCAGGCTTCGTGTCGTTTCCCCAGGAGACGCGATATGGCGTGACTTGATGCCGGTGCGTTCGACGATCCATTCGTCGCTGGTATCAACAATCTTGCTGATATCGGCGTTGGTCATCACCCGGTCCGGCAGGGCGGAACCGATCCCTTCGATCACGGCGCGGCGCATGAACTGTTACTCTGCTCCGTTACTCCGCCGCCTTGTTCAGGGGCGACAACAACGCGTTCATATGCGCCACATCGTCGGCAATCTTGCGAACGAGGCCGTTTTTCACCATGTCCACGGCGACATCGATGGCGGTTGCGAAGCCCAAGGCATCGGTACCACCATGACTCTTCACGATGACACCATTAAGCCCAAGGAATACACCGCCATTGTGTTTGCGCGGGTCCATGCGGTCACGAAGCGCGGCAAAGGCGCCGGACGCGAGGGCCGCGCCGATCTTCGAGGTCATCGTCCGGCTCAAAGCCGCCTTGAGGAACGAAGCAATCTGTTTTGCCGTTCCCTCGGCCGTCTTGAGCGCAATGTTGCCGGTGAAGCCTTCGGTCACCACAACATCGACCGTGCCCTTGGGAATGTCGTCGCCCTCGACGAAGCCGGCATATTCGAGTGGCAGCTGCAGGTCGCGCAGGATGCGGCCCGCTTCTTTCACCTGGTCGAGGCCCTTGATCTCCTCAACGCCGACATTGAGCAGGCCCACGGTGGGCCTATCGAGCCCGAAGAGGCAGCGCGCCATGGCTTCACCCATGATTGCGAATTCGACCAATTGCCGCGCGTCGGCGCCGATGGTGGCGCCCACGTCGAGCACCACGGATTCGCCCCTCATGGTGGGCCACATCGCCGCGATGGCGGGGCGGCCGATGCCTGGCAAGGTTTTCAGGATGAAACGCGACATCGCCATCAGCGCTCCGGTGTTTCCCGCCGAAACGGCGGCGTGAGCCTCGCCTTTCCGCACGGCTTCCACCGCCATCCACATGCTGCTCTTGCCGCGACCACGGCGTAGCGCCTGGCTCGGCTTGTCATCCATGGCGACGGCGACTTCGGCGTGGCGGATTTCGGCTTTGGTCTTGAGGTTCGGGATGGCGTCGAGTAGCGGCGTCAGAGTGTTGCTGTCACCAAACAAGAGGAAACGCACCTTGGGGTGGCGCACGACCGCCCGTTCCGCACCGGGTAGCACCATGGCGGGGCCCTGGTCTCCACCCATCGCGTCGAGGGCGATAACGATGTTGTCGGTCATATCCGCGTTTTGCCTGCGATCCTCGCCAAGTGCCCAGGCAGCCCCCTGCCATTCCGGTCCGATTCGCGAAAATAGAGGTTCTGCGGGCGGAAACAACCCCCGCAGCGCCTGGCTGGAATCAGGGCTTTTTCACTAGTATTTTCGACAAGTTAGCAAAGGGCGAGGAGGACACTGGAGAAGAGTCCGAAGGAACCTCGAAGCTCTCTCCCGGTTGACGCGGGTACGGGTCAAGGTCAAGTGCCAGTGTTTCGGCTGCCACCTCACCCAGGTCCACGATGCCCCCTTCGATGGGGTCGGCATCGTCTTCCTCGCCCGAGGCCGCTCCGGATGGAAGAAAATAGCGGTCGATCTCGATACCTTGCGTGGTGGCAAAGCTCTGGAGGCTTACGACCGAGACTCGGTCAAGGTCAGCCGTCATCGTACCGGTGACATGCAGCCCGCCACCGCGCCAAGGCTTGACATGAAGTTTGCCGGAATATGCTCTGAGCGTCTCGACGCCAAGCCGCTTGGCCAGCGCAACACATTCCTCAGCCGCAGCCTGAAGTTTCTCGTAACTCCCGCCTTGAGGAACCCTGGCGACTTCCAGGGGCCGCGAGAATTCTGGTGCTGGAGGTTTCATATCAAGTCCACCTTCCCGGCCAACACTTCCTCCACCGGCAGGCTGGCTAGTTTCCTGGCCACGCTTCGCGCCCGAGCGGCCAGAACCGGAGCATGCCTCGCATCGCTTTCGGCATAGACATTCCTCGCCAACGCCGAGGCCAGCGCCATCTCGTCCTCGCCTGCCGCGTCGTAAGCTCTGACCCGGCCATAAAACGACTCGGCCATGCGCCGCACTTTCTTGCCGACAGACAAATCGCCCACGCCCATCTCTCGCAGCGCGCGGTCCATGTCCGCGAAGAATTCATCGGTGAGTTCGCCCCGGAATTCCTCGCGGTTCTCACCCTTCAAACGCGCCAGCACAAGATAGAGATAGAGGCACACCATCTCGAAGCGCCCGTCCACCGTATCGGCAACGCCCAGTTCGGCGTAGTGCGAAGGGTGCCGTGCGGCGGCCACAATTGCCCCATAGAGGGGCCGGGCCTGTGGTTGGTTGCGTTTGAGGATGCGTTTCAGAATCATGGGCTTGCGGCTAACGGCCGGGACAGATTAAGGGGAGCGGACAGATTGCCACGCCTTCGCCATCTCGGCCACAGGACATTAATGAACCTCAATACGAAAAGCCTGACGCGGCGGAGCACTGTCTTGGCACTTGCCGCTATCGCCGCCGCCTGTACTCCAATTGTCGACCATCGCGGTTATGTGGCAAAGCCCGGCGCCTTCGGTCAGATCAGCGACGGCATGGCCAAGACCGAAGTCGAGGGCATTCTGGGTTCGCCCTCCACCACGGCAAGCGTCAACTTCCAAGGCGACAGTTACTACTACATCACGTCGATCACCGAGACGAAGGCGTTCCTCAAGCCCAAGGAAGTAAACCGCGAAGTGATCGCGGTCCGCTTCAACCGCGACGATCAGGTCGATAGCGTCGCCCAGTATGGCCTCGAGGATGGCCGCATCATCGATCTCAATTCCCGCAAGACGCCAGTCGCGGGCGCCGAGCTTTCGGTGCTGCAAGATCTCTTCCGCGGCGTGCTGCGCTCGCGGCCAAGCCTGCCGACGGGCGGTGGTGGCTAAGGACCAACACTACTTTTTCTTCATCCGTTTGATTGCTTCTTCCGGCATGTTCCCGGGAAGCATCTGCATGAACTCGATGCGGTTGCCATCGGGGTCTTCGATCCAGCACTGGCGGTTGCCGTCGAGGCCGAGCTTGGGAGTAATGATCAGTGCAACGCCGCGTTTCTCTAGATCGGCAGCGGTTGCATCGATATCCGCCACATCGAGGCAGATGTGATTGATCGCGGTATCGTCCCAGCCTGGCGCTTTCGTACCTTCGCCATCTGGAAAGATTTCGAGATACTGCGTGTCGGTGACTCGCAGATAGACGAGCCACGTCGAGCCATCGTCCTTGTAGAGCCGCATCATCTCGGCGAAGCCCAACGTATCGCGGTAAAAGGCGAGCAGCCGGTCAAGATTCGAAGTCTTGAGCGCCCAGTGGGCGATGGCATTCACGGCGAGTGCGGTCATGTGGGAATGATGGAACAGAATGATGTTTTTGTCACTCCTCGCATTGTTTCCGATATCTGGGCATCGAATGTCGCTGGTTTGACGAGCAGCGCCTCCTCTGCAAAGTTCGGGCATGACATCCCCTTCTCTCATCGTCCTCAACGGCCGCGTTCTCACTCTCGACGATACAACCCCGCGCGCGGAAGCGGTGGCGATCACCGGCGATCGCATCGTGGCAGTCGGCGGCAATGTCGAGATTAAAGCGCTCGCCACTTCGCAAACCGAGATCATCGATGCCAGTGGCCGCAGTGTGCTTCCCGGTTTCTCGGAAAATCACATGCATCTGTTCTCCGGTGCTGCTCAGCTCGATCACTTGCAGCTCTTCGATACGCAAGGCTTCGAGGCGTTGAGAGATACCGTCCGTGCGCATGCGGCAAAGCATCCTCATGAGCCTTTGCTCTATGGCCAGAGCTGCAACTATACGATCCTTGGCACAAACCAGCGGCTTGACCGGAAAGTGCTCGACAAGATTCTACCCGACCGCCCTCTGCTGCTCGTCTCGCCCGATCACCACACGGCTTGGACGAATACCATCGGCCTTGAGAAAGCGGGGCTGATCGCGGGCGCCAAGCTCAATCCCGGCAATGAAGTGGTGATGGGCGATGACGGCCTCGCCAATGGCGAGTTGCGCGAGGGCGAGGCGATCACGCCGGTGACCATGATCGCCGGCGGCGACCGCACCCGGCTCGGCCTCACGACGGGCGGCGAGCCCAATCCATATCCCTCGCCCGCCGAATTCGAGCACGACCTAACCGTCATGAAGCGCGGCCTCGATTACTGCGCGAGCTTCGGCATCACCTCGATCCACAACATGGACGGCAATCTCTATCAGCTCGAACTGCTGAGCGAACTGTTCCGCCGGCATGGACATCTCCCCTGCCGCGTGCGTGTGCCGTTCCATTTCAAGAACTTCATGGAGATCGATGCACTCAACAAGGCAGAGCTGATGCGACGCCGCTACGACAGCGAGTGGATCAGATCGGGCTTGGTCAAGGTTTTCTTCGACGGCGTGCTCGACAGCTGGACTGCGGTGATGATTGAGCCTTATGCGGATCTGCCGGGTGTCGCGGGTGATCCACTGTTTTCACCGGCACGATTCGCCGAGATTGCAGTCGAGGCCGACAGGCGGGGTTTGCAGATCGCCGTTCATGCCATTGGCGATGGCGCCGTGTGCGCTGTGCTTGACGGTTACGAAGCGGCGGCGAAGACCAACGGCACCCGAGACGCACGCCATCGCATCGAACATGTCGAGGTGGTCCATCCGGACGACATTCCGCGTTTCGCGAAACTTGGCGTCATCGCCTCCATGCAACCGCCGCATCCACCGGGTTCGGCTGGCTTGCCGCTCGAGCCCACCGTGTCGCGCATTGGCAGGGCACGCTGGCCCTACTCCTATGCCTGGCGCACGCTAAAGAACGCCGGCGCGCGGATCGCATTTGCTTCGGACTGGCCGGTGTCGCCCGTTAGTCCTTTCATTGGCATAGAAGCAGCCATCACGCGCAAGCCATGGGCCGACGGACTGCCGGACCAGAGCTTCACGCTCCACGAAGCATTGGCCGCCTATGCGCGTGAGGGCGCTTATGCAGAGTTCGCTGAAAGCTGGAAGGGAATGATCAGGCCAGGGTATGCGGCAGATCTGACTATCCTTGATGGCGACATCCAAAGCACGGAACACAAACATCTGCATCGCCTGGCACCGGCATTGACGGTCTGCGGTGGCCATGTGAGCTACCGCGCCGGCATTTGATACGAGTCAAGGCGAAGCAACGCTGCACGTGCTCATCTGTGTTTTTCAAACGCGAGGAGAAGATGATGCGCGCATGTTTCCCTGCCCTTTCATTTGTCCTGCTCACTCTCGTTGCCTCACCGGCCTTCGCTGCCGATGCTGCTACCGGTTACACGATCGCCAAGGAGAATTGCGCCCGCTGCCACAATGTGGAAAAGGGCGGCGGCTTCAAGCAGCGTCCGCCAACGTTTCAGGCGATTGCCATCTACCGTACCCAGGACGATATCTGGGGGCGCATCATTTCGCCCTCGCCGCATTCCGGCATGCCCGACGTCTCGTGGACGCTCACGCCAGATAACGTGCAGGACGTGGTCGCCTACATCGTGTCACTCGACAGGCCGGTCAGCCTGCCCGAGTAGGGACGGTCCGAACCGCCATCACAGTTGGATCACTCCAGAGTCTGGGGTG
>JBJXGL010000007.1:0-12210 GCA_046160365.1 Aestuariivirga sp.
TCGACCAGATCGAGCTCGAACAGGAGAACGCGAAGCTCCTGGCCGAGGGCCGCAAGCCCGCGGCTGGCGTGCCCGTCCTGCTCGGCATCACCAAGGCGTCGCTCCAGACCCGCTCCTTCATCTCGGCGGCGTCGTTCCAGGAGACCACCCGCGTGCTCACCGAGGCCGCGGTCCAGGGCAAGATCGACACCCTCGAAGGCCTCAAGGAAAATGTCATCGTCGGAAGGCTCATCCCGGCCGGCACCGGCGGCATGCTGACCAGGCTGAAACAGATCGCCGAGAAGCGCGATACGCTGATCCTCGAAGAACAGGCCAGGGCGGCAGAGCTGCCTACGGCGGCGGAGTAACACACCGGCTTATCTCCCCCAGCTTTGCTGGGGGAGTACGCCCGCAGGGCGTGAGGGGGTGTCCGGCACGGAGCCTCGCTCCGCTACGAATACCCGGCGCGTGGCCCTACTCGCCGGGCGCCACTGCGTCGGTTGCCGGCAGGGACTGGATCAGCTTGGCGTAGTCGCCCGTGCAGCCATATTGCTGCGGCCCGACTTCGCTCGCCCGCTGCAGGCTGTCGCGCAGATCGGTGAGCTGATCCTGCCGGACACCCTTCTGGTTCTGCGCCGCGAGGATGGCTTCTTTCAGCTTTTCGGCATGGGCCAAGTGGTGGCTGCACTTGTCGCCAGTCTCGTCGGAAATTTCGCCATGGTACATGGCGTAGGAGAGGCAACCTTCGATCTCGGCCTCGAAGTAGTACCTGACCCCGGCTTCCATGCTGGTGCGCGCCGCAAGCTCCTGGCCGAGCTCCGTGCAGGTCTTGTATGCCGCGCGCGCGGTTTCGGGCTCGTCCGACTCGATCGCATTGGACGCTTCGAAAATCCGGTTGAGAAGCTGGATGTCGGCCCCGCCGCTCTGCGCTGCCACGGGCGTGGCAAGCGCCGCGACCCACATGGCGGCTCTGAATGGGTGGAAACGATCAGTCATGCCGCACCTCCCTTGTCCGTCACTTCGCACAGGAATGAAAAAGGGTGAAAAAGGGTGAAAAAGGTGACGTTACCCTTTTCGCGAAAAAGGAAAGCGTCCCTTTTATCCGCATCCGTAATCACCGGGTTCATTTCCAAAGATCGGTTGTCAAGTATTTCAATCCCGAGTCGCACACGACGATGCCAACTGCTTTGCCAGTGAGTTCGCCACCAAGGAGCTTAAGCGCCGCCGCAACGTTGGCGCCGGCTGAGTAACCGCCAAAGACGCCTTCGAATTTTGCCAGGGTCCGAGCAGCGTCTTTTGCCTCATCTCCCGACACCTCAAGGAAGCCGTCAATTGGCAGATCTTTGAGGTAATGGAGGTCGCCGATGGAATAGCCGCCACCTTGAATGGGGTGCGCCGGGTTGCTGATCGAACGGCCTGCTATGGCCGCTGCGCCTTGGGGCTCGACAACGTAGCAACGTATGTTCACGTCTCGCTCCTTCAAATACCTCGTAACACCGGCATAAGTTCCTCCTGAACCTACAAAGTCGACAAATGCATCGATATTGCCACCGCTTTGCTCCCAAAACTCAGGTCCGGTTGTCTCGTAGTGGGCGAGCCAGTTACCTTCGCGTCTGAACTGGTCTGCTCGGAAGGCATTGCGTTCAGCAGCGATGCGTGTTGCTTCTTGATCGACGAGTTCCAAGTCGCCGCCCGAGACTTGTCCGACGACTGATCCCGGCAACTGGTCCACCAGAATGACTTCAGCTCCCAGTGCGCGCATCATCAGCGCTCGCTCTTCCGAGTTGCCTTTGGACATGACGGCCACAAATGGATAGCCTTTCACTCCGCAGACGATTGCCAGACCTGTACCCATATTGCCTGATGTGAGTTCGACAACGGTCTGTCCCGGCCGCAATAATCCTGTTGTCTCGGCCTGTTCGATGATGCCGAGTGCAGCACGGTCCTTTTTCGAGAATCCAGGATTGAGGTAGTCCAGTTTAGCGAGGATTGTGCCTTTGACACCGTGATGTCTCGTCAACCGGTCAAGTCGCAGCAATGGCGTGTTGCCGATCGCATCAACAATGGAACTGTACAATTGCGCCAAATGTCCCTCAATTCATTCTCATGAAAAATAGGTCCGCCACATCAAAACGCAAGCGATTTGTGCCTGATAGCTACGATGACATCGTACTCTATTAGCCTCAGCGGCGCTTCGGCCGTGAAGGCGCGGTTCGCCGGCTCTCGAGCAGAACCAGAGCCTGAACATATTGTCCGCCACTGTTGCCAGCAATTCGCGCGTCTTGGACTGCGTCCAAAACTGTCACCGTAACTCCCAGCGTTGTGCCCTAAGCCGCTAGCCGCATTCCGATCAGCACCATGCGCATCGCGTCTTCCGCTGCGCGGCGCAGAAGCTTTTCGCACTTGAAGATCGCTTCCTCCAGCGTGCATGGCCGCTTGACGATCGAGGCGAAGGCATCGATGCCGTTTTCAAAGGTCGTCTGCACGCCCTTGCCTATGGTTCCGGCGAGCGCGATCACCGGGATACCCTTTTCCCGCGCGCGCCGGGCGACCTCGCACGGCACCTTTCCGAACGGGCTCTGGCCATCGAGCGATCCTTCCGCCGTGATCAGCAAATCCGCCCTGCCAAGAAGCCCGTCGAACTTCAGATACTGCATGACGACATCGAAGCGCGGATGCAGTGTCGCGCCGGCAAAGGCGACAAGCCCGGCGCCGAGACCGCCCGAAGCGCCCGAACCATGAGCGTTGCCGATACTGAGTCCCAAGTCGCGGCGGATGACCGTGGCATATGTCTCGAGCGCCTGTTCAAGTTGCTCGACCTGTTCAGGCGTGGCCCCCTTCTGGGGGCCGAACACTCGCGCGACGCCACGCGGCCCGAGCAGCACATTGTGCCAGTTCACGGCGACGTCGATTTGCGTCTTGGCCACGCGCGGGTCGATGCCGCTCATGTCGATTGACGCCAAACCGGCAAGCGCGCCGCCACCTTGTCCGATCTCACGTCCAGCGGCATCGAGCAGGCGGACGCCGAGCGCCTGGGCCATGCCGGCGCCGCCATCATTGATGCCGCTGTCGCCGCAGCCGATGAGAATGCGTTCGGCGCCTGCGTCGAGCGCTGCCACAATCAGTTCGCCGACACCGAAGCTTGTGGTGCGCGCAGGATCGCGCATGTCGCGCGGTACCAGCCGCAGGCCAGCGGCGGCTGCCATTTCGATGATGGCCGTCTTTTTGTGCGTGCCGCCCATCATGCCGAAGAAGGACTCGACGGGTTGTCCAATCGGGCCGGTCACGGTGACGGCATGCGTCGTGCCTGCGGTCGCGTTGACGATGGCCTTGGTGAAACCCTCGCCGCCATCGGCCATCGGCGCTTCGAGGACGCGCGCATCGGGGATCGCGCGCCGCACGCCCTCAGCAATCGCCTTGCACACCTGGTCGACGTCGAGGGACTCCTTGAAGCCGGACGGGGCAACGAGAATGGTCATGGGCATGGCTGTTTCCTTTCGTTTGATGAAAGAAGAACGGATGCCGGCAAAGTTTATTCCGAGCCGCGAATGAAAAGGCCGCCCGAAGGCGGCCACCAGGTTCCGGTATGTTGTTGGATTTCACGATGCCAGTCATGGTCAGGGCCGGGGGATCTCCGCGCCTTGCGCGGGCCGCGCGGTGTCGCCTCGGCAGGCCGCGAATGCCGCCGCAATGGCGCTCGTGTCCGCGAGCGTCAGTGTAATTTCGGTGCTGTCGTCGCGCAGCTTCACCATATCGTTTGCGCGGTAGAGTGTCTTCACCGCTTTGCGCTCCACCCGCACGCCGTCCTTGCGCAGCCGGTTCCACACATGCCACCAGCCGGCCGCCCACATGCGGCGTTTGGCGATTGTGGCATGCATGACGGTGCGCAGTTCGCTGCTGGTGCACAGGGCGCCGGGCATCGGCTGTAAGGCAGCCTGTTCCACCATCAGCGGCCGCGGATTTTCGTCCGCCTGCGGTTTGGCAGCTGGCTGCTGTTCCATCGCCGCAACCGGCGTCAGCGTGCGCAGCAAGGGCTCGCCGAGCTGCTGCGGCCACACCGCGAGCGCGAACACGACGAGCAGGACAGTCACCGCCGGCATTAGCGGCGCGGCAAGGCGCATCAGGTCAGTTTGCGTGAATGGCGCCGTCTCGTGGCCGCCATACAGCGCCACCGGCTTGGCGCTCGCCATCATGGTCTGGCAGAAGCCCGTGCCGAGCACGGTCATGAGCACGATCAGGCGCACGTCATGTCCAAAATCGGCGACTGGCAGGGCGACCACCGGAATGAGGATGGCGGCGCGGGCGCTCCGCGAATTGATGACGAGATGGGCCGCCACCGCGACCACGGCCATGAAGATCACCACGACCGGCAACGATCCTGTCATCTGCGCTGGCAGCACCGCTATCGCGCTGGCCGCGAGAAACTTGTCGGCGCCCGATACCGTCATCGCATCGGCGATCACCACGGTCGCGGTCATGAACAGGATCAGCTCCATCTCGATGCCGCGGAAAATCTCTTTCGGCTTCTTGTCGGTAAACGGCCGCGTCAGCATCAGCACGGCGCCGGCAAGTGCCACGATAGCGATATCGAGCCCGTGCCAGGCCTGCGTCAGCCAAAGGCCGACGATCCCCGCCATGGCGAGCGCCAGGCGCTTCTGGTGGGTGTTGAGTGGGCTTGCGTCCGCGCTACCTGAATCGATCCTGAGGCCGCGCAGCTCACGTGGCACGAACAGCGCGATGATCATCCACACGGACACAAGGCTCGTCACCATGGCGAATGGGAAGGCGAGCAGTATCCACTCCAGATATCCGATCACGCCACCGCCGGAGCGAGAGATCGTGTCGACGGCGATCAGATGCGCGCCGGCGCCAATCAGCGAGCCGCCTGCCGACAGCAGGATCACGGAGGGAAACAGCAGGGCGAGAGGGCGCACCAACCTGCGGTCGGGCATGGCGGCGGCGAGCGCTACATAGACCGGCAGCAGCAGGGCGGCGCGCCCCGAAGTCGAGGGAATGAAGAAGGCGGTTGCCGCGATCATGAAGGCGAGCGCGTGAAACACCCCGGTCACCGATTGGAATGGGCGCGTCGCCCGCGCCACGGCAAGCTCCATGAGGCCGCTCGACTTCAGGATGGCGGCGATGACGAAGGCGGCGACCAGCAGCCAGACCAGTTCGCTGCCGAGTGCGGCGTAAAGTTGCTCGGATTTCATCGCGCCGCTCATCACCAGCGCAAGCGCTCCGCCAATGGCGATGATCGAGTCGGGTATGCGCGTCAGCGTCCAGCCGGCGATGCAAAGCGCAGTAACCAGCAGGCACATGCGCGCATCGGCGCCTAGCGTTTCGGGTAGAAACCAGATGATAGCGGCCGCGGCGAGCGAGACGGCGGTGGCCCAGCCATTGGTGGCCAACGCTTGTGTGAGAAGGCGCAGGCGCGCCATCAACGCATCGTCAGGTTCCGCTTCGGCGGCGGGTTCGGCATCGGTCATCGTGGCGACGGCGGCCTGTGATGCGCGGGGAGGGGTCATCGGGCGATCCTCTTCGTCATGAAACTGTCATGGGGAGGAGAACGCACCCGTGGCCAGATTATTCCGCGGCTAAGGGCTTTTCCCGCGTTTGCCTTGATTTCTCTTTGATTTGACTTGATTTTTCGACCCAGCCGGAGGTGCCGAGTGGGTTGGATTGCTGCGATGATGTCAACTCACTTTTCTCTTCGCAAACTTGGATCTGCTTCACTGGCGCGTTTGTCGGGGAAAAAGGGACGCTGCACGTTTCGCGAAAAGGGAAGCGTCCCTTTTGTCACTTTCTCAATCGGGGCTGTAAGTCCTTGTCGCCTCGGGATCGCCGTGTTCTGCGGGTAGCGTCATCAGTTCGTCCCAAGCCGCCTGGGGAATCTTGTAGTCGGCCCAGGCAATCGTCTGCGCGATGCGCTCAGCCTTGGATATGCCGATGATGGTCGAAGCAATGCGATTGTCCCGCAGCGAAAATTGCAAGGCCGCAGCCCCGACCGGAATTCCGTGCTTGGCGCACACCGCTTCAATCCTTTGGACGGGCGCCAGCATCTCGGCGGTTGCTTCCTGATAGACATAGCGCTTGTGGGCTTGCGAGCCCTTGGCGAGGACGCCGGCGGCGTAGGGCGCGCCGTTGATCACGGTGATGCCGCGCGCGCGGGCCAGCTCGATCATCGGCTCGGCATTGCGGTTCACCAGAGTGAAACGGTTATGCGTAATGAGCGCATCGAAGTCCCAGTCTCTCAACATTGGCATCATGATGTCGATACGGCCCGCCGCAAGGCCAACCGCCGTGCACAGGCCTTCTTCTTTCATCTTGAACAATTCGGCGAGGGCGCCGTTCCTGCCACCGATTTCCTTAAGGTCACGGGCGTGTTCCGGATCGTGGAGATGCAGCAAATCAATCCTGTCCACACCCATAGCCTTCAAGCTTTCCTCAAGCGAGCGGCGGGCCTGGGCGGCGTCGAAGGCCAGCGTATCCATGTCGCGGTCGAGCTTGGAGGAAATGATGAGATTCTTCGGTTTTCCGCCACGCGCGCGCAGGGCATCGCCGAGCCGCTCCTCGCTCCGGCCCAGGCCATAGTTCCGCGACGTATCCACGAAGGGATAGGCGCTATCGAAAATGGCGTTGAGTACAATTCTTGCCTCATCCGGCGTCACGCCGTGGCCATAGGTGCCAGGCATGTCGCTGATGGGCGCCAAACCCCAACAGAGTTCGGGGATTTGCAGGTTTGTCCGGCCGAGTTTTGTCAGTTTCACTGTGCCAACCTTCTCTTATGATCCAACATGGTAGCATAGGGTGGTTGCGCGGCAAGGCACCGACTTTTTGTCACGGCGTTTCTGGCCCAGGTCCTGGCTTCGGCCCTTATTTGCCTCCGCCCGAAAGGCTCAGGCTTCCGTCGCTATAGAAGCGCTCAGCCAGCGCGATGTCATTCGTTCCCAGTGTCAGATCGTGAAACATTCCGCCGGGGCTATTTCTCGCTTGTAGGTCAAAATCAGAACTTCACCTTCGCATAACTCGCACGATGGTCTGATGGCCAGGGTGTTACAACGATATCGGCTTCGGGTGCCTTTTCTCCAACAATGCCAGCAGCAATGACTTTCAAGTCCTTGGCCTTGACCAGCGCAAAGTCGATACGGTCGTGGTGGTCATCCGTAGCCTTGGGGTCAGACGTCGGCGTCCAGGTGAAGCCCGGCTTGGTCGCGGGATCAGGAAAGACAACCCGGAATGCATCGACAAAACCTTTGTCTTCGATCGCCTTGACAGTTGGATAGGCCACTTCCAGCGGCTGAAGCCCGGCCTTGACAGCGCTCGCCGTCCAGTCCCGGTGCGATGGTTCGTTGAAATCGCCAAACACGAATGAGGCGTCTGCCTCGCCCAGTTCGGCCATGTCATCAAACAGCAGTTTCAATGCCGGCCCTCGCGTCTCGCTTGCGGCTTTGATCGCTTCATCAGCCGTTTTCAGATAGGGGAACGGGCCATACTCGATGTTGAGCAGTTGATAGGGTTGATAGGGTGCGTCATCCAAATGAATGTTGAAGACATGGACCTTACGTCCATTCACATCGATCGCAATGCCAGTATCATTCTTTGAGGCCTTGCCGACAATGGGATAGCGACTGAGAATGGCGTTGGCCCATAACGCGTCATTCTGAGCGGTCTGATCGTAGACATGAAAGCCCAATGCTGTGGCGAGTTTGGCGGCAACACTCTCGCCTACGGGCGGGCAGGCTTCAGCGGTGCAGGGATCGGCTTCAAGTCGTGTTTCTTGTATGCCGATGATGTCGGCGTTGACGGCCTTGATCACCGCTATGGTTTCGTCGATCGGTTTCTTTTCATTGGCGCCACCTCCCCAGACATTGAATGACATGACAGTCAACTCAGTCTCAGCTCTGGCCGCGCTTATGAAGGTTGAGACGAGAAGAGCAGACAACAGAATGGATTTGATGGGCATGGCGATCCTCCGGAAGTCAAACTGAAACGACATTATGTCAGTGTGTTGTCATTCGATTGGACCATCGATGCTGAAATGCTTTGGGAAGAATCCTGCAGCACAGGAGAAGAGGGTCTTGAGGGCCTCGTCCGAGAGAACAGGGGACGTCACCCTTTTCGCGAAAAAGGGGGAAGCGTCCCCTTTGTCTTTATCGGGCGCGTAGGGGTGAAGTGTTACGGATGAAATGCCTTCCTGCCGCCGCGGGTGATCGCGGTTGCTGCTTCGGTGGCGAGCAGGCGCTCGGCCAGTTCGATTGAACGCTTGGCGAGTTCGGCCGCACCTTCGTGCAGCTCTTTCGAGTCGCGCACGGACTTCATATTGTTCTCCATGTCCTCCGCAGACCAGCCCCGGGTATGCGCGATATAGGGAAACTGCGGGAAATGAAATCCGAGTTCGGCGAAGAAGCCGAGCATCTGACCGGCCACACCTTGCACATTGTCCTGCCCGCCGACGATGATGAAGCCCGCCACCTTATTGCGGATCAAGACGCGGTTATGCGTCGTCACCTGGTTCTGCACGCAGTTGAGCCGCTCCGCCATCTTGAAGTAGAGCGAACTCGCCTGGCCCCAGCGGATCGGCGTGGAGATCAGGACGACGTCGGCCCAATGCACCAGGGCTTCATAGACTTCGGTAAGTTCATCCTTCGCATCCATCTGCGTGATGGAGCAGGGCCAGGTGCAGGCGCGGGCCGCTTTCGAGTAGTAACCCTCGCAGGCGCGGAACTTCAGCGCATTGAGTTTGATCAGACGGGTTTCGCAACCTGACTGCCCCGCTGCTTCGATGGCTGCCGTCAACAGATCGTCCGAGGCGGAATATCGGGGTGCGCGTTTCGACATGGCGGTGGTCGAAATGCCGGCCACGCGAACGGGACCTTCGGCTCTCGCCACGGGCCTTGCCAAGGGATGCGGTTCATGGGGCGCCTTACCGCGCTTGGTGCCCGCCTTCAAATTGATCAGTACACGGCCATTCTCGACCTTGACGGGATAGGACGGCACCTTGTCGGCTTCGAAGCCTGGCTCGCCCACGCCGGTCTGGCGATGGAACTTCCATTGATGCCACGGGCAGACGATGTAATCGCCCTCCAGTGCGCCTTCGCCCAGCGGGCCACCCACATGATTGCAGGCATTGTGAACCGCGCCAAAGACTCCGCCGACACATGAAACAGCGATATCCGCCGGTCCGACCTTGCAGCGTTGCAGGACTGACTTCGACAGATCCTCGACGCTCCCTGCGTCGCTCCATTCTTCATCCATGACGGCACTGCTCCCGCGATTGCACGGGCATCAGCCTGCATCGTTGGCAGCAAGACCGCAAGAGTGTGGTAAGCGCGCCGCCATCAGCGGAGTGCTGTTGAGTTCGCGGATCAGCTTGAGGCGGATTGCGGTACCATACTCGTCCATGGAGCCGACCTTCATGACGAAATTACCCGGCCCCGCCGCAACACGTTCGCGGTACCACGAGGCAAGGCCAGCCTCGCTGTTCTCGATGGCAAGGCCGTTGATGGTGATCCCGAGCTCGGTCGCGAGATTACGCGCGTTTTTGAGCGGCATGGAGTTGAGCCCGCGTACACCGCGCGTTTCGCGGCCATCTCCGGAAACATCAATGATGAAGCGCGTCGACACAACGCCGGAGTTGCGAAGATGCGAGATCGATGCGGAGATGCCGGAACCAAGGCCTGTCGTTCCGCTGACCGAGCGCTTTGCGAACCTGAGGTCGGATGCAAGACGGCTTGCTGTTTCCCGGTCCGAGACCATGTGCCATTCACCGATCAGTTTCGGGGCACCCGACTCGGCCCAGATTACATAGGAAATCGCCACGCGCCGAAGGGGACCGGATTGGATTGCCGCAATCACATCCGAATGTGTCAGCGCATCCGCCGTTCCCTCGATCTGGGTCTGAAACTCGCCCGCGTCGATGCTGTCGGATGCATCGATCGCCAATACCAGCACCGCGTCGGCCATGGCCTCGTTGGCTTGAGCGGGCAAAATGAAGAGAGCATGGATGAGGATGGCAAGAAAGCCAGCCAGCAGATGAAAACCGCGCATGAGTCACGTCCTAAACTTGCCCCTTGCACATGTGATAGGCGGGAGGAGCAGGGCGGTCTGTGATCTAAAACACAATCTTCGAGAGTCCCTGGAGGCCTGTTGCCAGCCCCAGTATCGCCAGCAGCACCAGCACCCAGTTCCGGAAAGTCTCCGGATTGGCGCTCTTGAAACTCCGCGCGCCGAGCCACGCCCCGGCGAGGAGGGGAGATGCTTAACCCCCCGCCCGGCCTCGAACTTAGCTCCAGACATGAAAAAGGCCCGGTCCATCCCCGAACCGGGCCAAGGGCCTCTCCCCTCGGGTTCAGTGCCGGGCCGACGTTTCCGGTTCGATCAAGCCAATCAACGCGCCGGTCGTATCGGTTACGACGGCCAGTTTGCCCACGCCGGGCACGTGCGTGGCAGGCCGCATGACTTCGCCGCCAGCCTTGGTGGTATCGCGCTCCGCCTTGTCGATGTCGTTCACCGACATGTAGGTCATCCAATGCGAGGGAATGCCGGAATAGTCCGGAACTGTCAGGCCGAAAACGCCTCCCACGGGCTTGCCGTCCTTCCTGGCGATCCAGTAGGCAGCGCCGTCGGGCAAGGGGGCCGGTTCGAACTGCCAGCCCAAGGTGCGTCCATAAAAAGCCAGGGCCGCCTCAGGTTCCCATGTATTGAGTTCGTGCCACCAATTCTTCTGCGGCAAGGACATTGGGTGATTCTCCCTCTCTAAAAGTCTCGCAATGTTGCCTTGTCGCCGCCGACTCAGCGAAGGTGAAGTGATTGCAAGGCGGTCCTGTGACCGCATTTGGGCGAATTGCGGCAGGTGGACGCGCATTGTGCATCGCAGCGAGAAATTGGAATGAAATCCTCTCGACTGCGATCCAAACGACAAATTTTCACGCGAAGAGGGGTTGACGCCCTCTAAGCCGTTGCGTAGAACCCGCTCGCTTTCTTGAGGCAGGCAGTCGGCGCTTCGCGCGCCGAGACGTTTGCCAAAAAGCACAAAGCGACAGTCAAGGTCACGCCCCCGAGCCTCGCAAGGGTTCTTCGGGCCTCTGGTTTTGGAACACTGCGGGATCCCGGACCGGATCGCGTCAGTGTCTTCGCGTTTGCAACAAGCGGTCCAGAGAATTCGAAGGTAGAGACAAGGCCACAATGCCGACGATCAACCAGCTCATCCGCAAGCCGCGCTCGGCTCCGGTTTACCGGAACAAGGTGCCGGCGATGCAGTCCTGTCCGCAGAAGCGCGGCGTTTGCACGCGCGTCTACACGACGACGCCGAAGAAGCCGAACTCGGCCTTGCGCAAGGTGGCCAAGGTCCGCCTCACCAACGGTTTCGAAGTGGTGAGTTATATTCCGGGTGAGGGTCATAACCTTCAGGAGCACTCGGTCGTCATGATCCGCGGCGGCCGCGTGAAAGACCTTCCGGGTGTGCGCTATCACATTATCCGCGGCATTCTCGACACCCAGGGTGTGGTGAAGCGCCGTCAGCGCCGGTCCAAATACGGCGCGAAGCGTCCGAAGTAAGCGCGGGGAGAGAAGAGCAACATGTCACGCCGCCATCGCGCCGACAAACGAGTGATCAACCCGGATCCGAAATTCGGCGATCTCATCGTCTCCAAGTTCATGAACAACCTGATGTACGAGGGCAAGAAGTCCGTCGCCGAAGGCATCGTCTATGGCGCCATGGAGAAGATCCAGGCCAAGGCCAAGCAGGACCCGCTTCAGGTATTCCACGACGCGCTCAACAATGTCGCTCCCGCAATCGAAGTGCGTTCGCGCCGTGTCGGTGGCGCGACCTATCAAGTGCCGGTCGAAGTGCGGAACGAGCGCCGTCAGGCTCTTGCCATCCGCTGGATCATTATCGCGGCGCGCGGCCGCAACGAAACCACCATGGTGGACCGGCTGTCGGGCGAACTGCTCGATGCCTCCAACAACCGCGGAACTGCGGTGAAGAAGCGCGAAGACACTCACAAGATGGCGGAGGCCAACCGCGCCTTCTCCCATTACCGCTGGTAATCCTATGCCCCGCGCCCACGCCATTGAGGACTATCGCAATTTTGGCATCATGGCCCACATCGATGCCGGCAAGACGACGACGACCGAGCGTATCCTTTATTACACCGGCAAGACCCACAAGATCGGCGAAGTGCACGACGGTGCTGCCACCATTGATTTCATGGAGCAGGAGCAGGAGCGCGG
>JBJXGL010000008.1:0-7043 GCA_046160365.1 Aestuariivirga sp.
TCGTCTCGACTTCGATCCGGCGCGCGCTTCCGCGTTGGCCATCGCGCAGGTTCTGCTTTGCACAGTTGTGGTGGTAGCCGGAGGCCGAAAACTTCTGCCGGAGAGCAGCATGGTGGCAGGCAAGGGAACCTGGAAGAATAACTTTGCGCGTGCGCCGGGATCGCTCGCGCTCGATACATCAGCGATCATGTTGACCGTGCTTATTGTCGTGCCGCCGCTTGCCGCGATCATCATCAACGGAGTGTCTAGCCTACCCGCTGCAAATGCACTGGTGAAGGCATCCTTCACAAGCCTCTTCATTGGTATCGCAAGCGCGGTTTTGGCGCTCATCCTTTCAATGCCCCTTGCCTATTTCGGCGCGCGAACCGCTTCGGAGTCGAGCAGAAGATTTCTGACGCTTCTCTCGCTCTCCGCCTGGATGCTGCCGCCCGCGGTGATCGCAACCGGATGGTTCATCGCGCTGCTGCCCTTTCATTTCGGCGGTTCTGGAACGGCGCTCCTTGTCGTGGCGATGAATGCATTGATGGCGTTGCCCTTTGTCTATGGCGGACTTGCAGCGCCGGTGGCCGAGCTTACGGCGCGTGATGACAGATTGTGTGCAAGCCTTGGGATTCGTGGTCTTTCACGGCTTCGATTGATCGACTTACCCTCGCTGCGGGCGCCACTTGTGCTCGCAGGCGCCATGGCTTTCGCGGTGTCGCTTGGCGATTTGACCGCGATCACGCTGTTCGGCTCGGGAGACATCCAGACTTTGCCGGCGCTGATCTACCGGCAGATGGGGAGCTACCGCATGGCGGACTCGACGGGAACTGCGCTGTTTCTCGCGGCCTCGTCGTTTGCAGTGATGTGGTTTGCGGAATTTTGGGCGCGGAAGACATGATCGAGTTTCGCAAAGTTTTTTATGAGGATAGGGGCTTCCGACTCACTGCGGATTGCGTGGTCGAATCTGGATCGTTGACCGCGGTCGTTGGACCAAGCGGTGCTGGAAAGTCGACACTGCTTTCGCTGATCGCCGGTTTCGAACGCCCGCAATCGGGCCGCATTCTCGTCGATGCCCGCGATGTGACGGACCTTCCGCCAGCGGACCGGCCAGTCGCCATGGTGTTTCAAGAGAACAACAGCTTCGCGCATCTCGATGCCTGGACCAATGTGGCACTCGGCATTTCGCCGCGCCTCAAACTCGAAACGGACCAAATGAAACGCGTGGATGCGGCTCTCGAACGAACTGGCATTCTCAGCCTACGAAACCGCAAGCCTGGCGAAATGTCGGGCGGAGAGAAGCAGCGCATCGCCGTTGCCCGCGCATTGGTGCGCGAGAAGAGCGTGATGCTGCTCGATGAGCCCTTCGCCGCGCTTGGCCCCGCGCTTCGCCGCGATATGCTGGAGCTGATCGGCGATCTGCAACAAGAAAGGAGCCTCACGATCCTCATGGTGACCCATCAGCCCGAAGACGCGCGTGTTGGGGCGAGCCATGTCATGTTCATCGATCAAGGCGCCGTGCGTGCTCCGGTTCCGGTCGATGAATTCTTCTCGAAGAATGAGGACGAAGCAGTGCGCGCCTATCTCGGCGAGTTTGCTTTACCAGCCGGACCCGCCACCGCCACCACCGCCGCCACCCGAGGATCCGCCACCACCGGAACCGGAAGACGATCCAGGCGCGGTCGAAGCAGCGGCGACGGACTGCGAAAGGGCTGAACCAAGACTCTCGGCGAAACCACCACTCGATGCCTCGTTCCAATGGCTGCCGTGATACCAGACTGGCGCGGCAGCGCCCGCAGCGGCGGCAGCCGCGAGCACGGATGCGAATTTCGCGTTCCATTGGTTTTCGCAATCGAGCGCCATGGCGTAAGGCAGATAGCGTTCGAAAAGTTCCGGCGTCTTCTCCGGCGGATGCAGCACCTTGAGGCGTTCCTCTTCCGCAGTTGCAAGATACATGCGGAAGCCCTCGAGCTTGTCGAGCAATTGGCGGCCCATCGGCGTTGGCGCGCGCAGCAGGTAGTAGAATCCGAGATTGGCGAGACCCAAGAGAATGCCGCCGGCGATAATCGCCATAAGCTGCGGGTTCAATCCTTCGCTGAAAAGGATCGCGGCAGGGGCCACCACGCCCGCTCCCATAAAGGGGATCAAGAAGAGCAGAGGAACGATCGACGCCAAACGCCGAAACAATCCTTTCCCACCGAACAATCCCTTGATCGCGCCCCAACCGACAGTGAGGATCACGCCCCACCAGATCGTCGTCCAGCCCGTTGCAAAGAGGCCAAGCATTCCGGTTTCCCCGGGCAGCAGAAGCGCGGACCCGATCAATACGGCGCAGGAGAGCACCGCTCCAAGCGCGAACCAGCCGATGTTGCGCACGAAAATCGAGCCTTCGTATTCGCGCACCAGCCAATCGCGGAGTGCCCCTCGGGCGCTGCCGATGCGGCGATGGTTCTCCTGCTTCAATTCGGTTCTCGACGCTGGAAGCGCCTGCATCAACGCCGCTTCCGACTGCGTAAGCGGCGGACCATTGTCTGCTTTTCGTTCGATCCAAAAGTCACCGTCGTCATCGCCGATGGTAAGACGCTTCTTCACCGCGAGGCCAACCAGACCCGCTGCAAAGGCGCGGTCATCGAAGCTTTGTCGCCAGATGAAGCGGCTCGCCGCAGGCCCCAAGCCCTCGGGTGGATGGAACAGCGGCACGATGGTTCCTTCCGGCGGATCGCGGCCCACGCGCTTCCATGCGAAGAGATAGTAGCCGAGCACCGCGGCGATTCCCGCCAGCAGCGCGAAGAGGCCGGCATTGTCCCTGATCCACCAGTTGAACTTGTCCGCTTCGCTTGGTGCGGCGACGATGCCCTTCTGCCAGGCAACCGCGACCGTGAAGCCTTCGCCTTGCTGGAGCACCGACGTGGTTCGCGCCGCATAACGCGCCCCGGTTTCCTGGGTCACTTGGAAGCCGCGCCCCTGCTCTCCCTGACGGCCCGTGTATGCCGCGGACTGCACAATGTTTGCGCCCGGCGGCAGATCGATCCTGACCGATGCGGCATCGATGGGGAATGTCCAGTCATTGCCCGTGACATTCCAGTAAAGCTCGTCGAAGTCCTCGTAGAACCCAAGCGCACGGCGGACGCGATAGGTGATTTCATAGACGTGGGTGGCGCGATCGAGAAAGACATCGGACCTGCCGATGCGAATGCGGACGCCGTTCGACAGTTTCTCGATTGCATAGCTTTCCGCCGCGCCATCTCTCTCGACGCCGACGACATCCAATCCGACGACCGTGCGAACGCCTGTGCGAGTGGTGTAGGTTGTCGGAATGTCGCGCAGGATGCCGCGCTTGATTTCGAAGCCCTCGGCGTTGACCGCGATGGTTTCCCTCACTTCGATTGAGGAATCCGCATCGATCCGGATATCGGCATTGAAACTGCGAATGCGCTCCTCGGCCAAAGCCGACACTGCGCAGAAGCAAAGAGCAAAGAGCGCGAGCAGCAGCCTGCGCATGGTGCGCTACTTCTTGAAGTCGACCTTCGGCACTTCGCGCGCCGCCGCGTCTCCAATTTCGAAGAACTCGGCTTTCACGAATTTGAAGAAGTTGGCGACGAAGTTGCTCGGGAAGGACTCGATCATGGTGTTGAAGTTGCGCACGGCGCCGTTGTAGTAGCGGCGCGACAACTGGATCTCGTCCTCGACGCCGGCAAGCTTTTCTTGAAGATCGCGGAAGTTCGCATCGGCCTTGAGTTCCGGATAGGCCTCCGCAATAGCGAAGAGGCGGCCCAAGGCCGCCGACATCGCTTGCCCCACGGCCGACTGCTCGCCAACCGTTCCGCCGGCGATGCTCTTGGCGCGCAGGTCGGCGATGTCGCGGAAGAGCTTGTCCTCATGCGCGGCATAGCCCTTCACGGTTTCGATGAGGTTGGGGATCAGGTCGGCGCGGCGGCGCAATTGCACGTCGATGCCGCTCCAGCCTTCGGCAACGAGGTTCTTGTTGCTCACCAGTGCATTGTAGGCATAGACAAGATAACCAACGCCCGCCACGATGATCGCAAGCAGAATGTAACCGAGTGACATATCGAATCTCCGCCCTAGCCTCGAAGCGAGTTATCGGAGTTTCGGAGGTTTCAATCAAGTGAGCAGAACGCATGCGTATCCTGAACCCTGCGCCCGGCATCTACGCCTATTACGAGGGGCGTGACATCGTTCTCCCGCCCACGCCAACCTGGGTCGAAGATGGGGCTCTATCGCTCGGCATCGCGAGTTATGCAATCGCCGATGGCAATGCCGCGCTCGTCTACGACACGCATGTGTCGGTGGAGCGTGCCAAGGCGATCCGCGAACATGTCGAGAGCCTCGGTGCGCGGAACATCACCGTGGTCCTTAGCCACTGGCATCTCGATCATGTAGCAGGCAACGAAGCGTTCAAGGACTGCCGGATCATCGCGAATGCGCGCACCCGCGATCGTCTGGCGCTGCATCGCGAAGCAATCAAAGCAGGGACATTGCATGGACCGCCTGCAATCGATCCTCTCATTCAGCCCACCGAAGTCTTCGATGAAGAAATGACTCTGGACGTGGGTGGGCGAACGGTTACGCTCAAGACCTTCGACATACACAGCAACGACGCGACCGTGATCTGGCTGCCGGACTCACAGACGCTGCTGGCGGGCGATACGCTGGAGGACACCATCACCTATGTCGCGGAGCCGAAATCGCTCGAAACCCATGTGGGCGAGCTTGACCGGCTCTTCGCTCTCGAGCCCTCAATCGTTCTTCCCAATCACGGCGATCCGGACATCATAGGCGCGGGCGGTTACTCGCGCACGCTGATCCGCGCCACGCAGCAATATGTGCGAAGCCTCGTTCGCTGCCGCGGCGACGAAGCGCTGCGCGTGACACCGCTGCGGGAGTTCGTCGCGGGCCCGCTCGATGCGGGATGGATCAACTATTTCGAGCCTTATGAGGCCGTGCACCGGCAGAACGTCGAACGCATCATCGCGGCGGCTTGACGCCGGCAAGGCCGATGAAGGCCTCGATCACGTGAAGGCCGGCTCGCTCGGCGAGAACCAGCAGCCATTCGTCCATCGCCACGTCCCAATCGGCGAACCTCACGATGCTCACCTCGGCGCTGCGCGGCACCTCGTTTTCCGGCATTACGGTCACGCCCATTCCGTGACCGACGGCCTCAAGCGCTGCCTCGCGGCTTTCGACTTCCAGGCCGCTGGCAAGGCGTAGCTGCCGCACCTGCAATTCGGCAAACAGCATGGCGCGCGTGGTCGATCCCTCTTCGCGCAAGATGACGGTGCGGGAAACAAGCTGCTGCAACGTGATCGACGGCTGCTTGCGCCGGACGCGGGGCACTACAGCGACAAGATTTGCGCGCGCGATGCGCTGCGCCAGAATGCCCGCTTCCGCTGGCCGGTCTGCGCAAATCGCAGCGTCGATGGAAAAATTGCGTAGTCCCTCAACCAGGGCGCGGGAGTTTCCGGCGACGATCCTGATGTCGACGCCGGGAAAGCGCTCGCGGAAGCGGGCGACAAGAGGCAGTGCATGGATCGCCGCGTCGGCGCCGAGAGTCAATTGCCCTTCCGCCAGATTACGCGCGCGCGCCAGCAGTTCGATGGCCTGGGTTTCCGACTCGAACTGACGTTCGGCAATCGCATAGAGCTTGCGGCCAATCGCTGTCAGGGCGGCACCTTCCGGTTCGCGCCGGAACAGTTCCACGCCATACTGGAGTTCGAGCTTGCGGACGTGATCCGAGACGGCGGGCTGGGTGAGGCCCAGTTTTTCGGCGGCGCGCGAAAAACCGCCTGTGCGCGCCACGGCGAAGAAGGCCTTCAGCTGAGCATGCCGCATATCAGAAGAACTTATGACTGTTATCGAAACAAGCGATTTGACTGATACCTTCCCAGGCCCCAAACTGCAAGCAGGAGAACCACCATGAACAAACCCGCCATCTTCCCCAAGCGGCAATTCCACGGCCCCGAGGGCCAGGAGGACATGCCATTTCTCCTGACGCCGGGGCCGCTCACCACTTCCCGCGCCGTCAAGCTCGCCATGCTGGCCGATTGGGGTTCGCGCGACATCGAGTTCCGCAATACGGTGGCCGATATCCGCAAGCGGCTGCTGAATCTTGCTGGCTGCGACGACACCTATCAGTGCGTGATCATGCAAGGCTCCGGCACCTTTGCCATCGAGGCGGCGCTCGGCTCCTTCTGCGGCAAGGAGAACAAGACGCTTGTCGTGTGCAACGGTGCCTATGGAGAACGGGCAGCGAAAATCCTCGAGCGCCTCGGCAGGCCTTGCATCACTATCGACAAGGGCGACAGCGCCGCACCTTCGGCGGAGGACGTGGCATACCTTCTCGATGCCGAACCTTCCGTCACGCATGTCTGGTTCGTGCATTGCGAGACCACATCCGGCATCGTGAACCCGGTCAAGGAAATCGCCGAGGAGGCAAAGAAGCGCGGCAAGATCGTGATGCTGGACGCCATGTCGTCCTTCGGCGCACTGCCGCTCGACATGACAGACGAAGGCATCGATGTGATGGTGTCCTCCTCCAACAAATGCCTCGAAGGCGTGCCGGGCTTTTCCTACGTGCTCTGCCGCACGGGCCTGCTTGACGCCTCGCGCGGCCAATCGCATTCGGTTGTGCTCGATCTCTTCGAACAGTGGCGTGGGCTTGAATCGAACGGCCAGTTCCGCTTCACCCCGCCGACCCACGCACTGGTGGCCTTCCATCAGGCGCTGAAGGAGCACGAGAAGCAAGGCGGCGTGGCGGCGCGCCATGCCCGCTACGCGCGGAATGCCAAGACGCTGATTGACGGGATGCGGAAACTCGGCTTCACCACGTTGCTCGGCGACGAGAATGCCGGCCCTATCATCCAGACCTTTCATTCGCCGCGCGATCCCAACTTCGTTTTCGAGGCCTTCTACTAGAAAATACGGGCGCGGGGTTTTGCGATCTATCCCGGCAAGCTCACCAAGCGGCCGAGTTTTCGCATCGGCACAATCGGCCATCTCGATGTCGATGTGATGCAGGCCGCGGTCGACGTAATCGCCGATGTGAT
>JBJXGL010000009.1:0-12061 GCA_046160365.1 Aestuariivirga sp.
CATGTGGGGCGTGAGTGACGTCATCATCATCTCCCAAAAGGCGAATCATGACGCGCCAAACTAACCGCTTCGGCCTCCCAACGGAATCGCAACGCAGGATTCAATCAACCGGAGTCGGTATCAGTCCATCTCAGTGCCAAAGCAGAAGCCGCTTTGCGCAGCCGTGGCGCATGGATGCTCTTCCTGCCGCAATACTCGCCAGACCTCAACCCTATCGAAATGGCCTTCTCCAAACTCAAAGCCCATTTACGAAAGGCTGCCGCACGAACCTTCGATGAACTCGCAGATGCCACAGGAAACATCTGCAAACTCTTCGAACCTGAAGAATGCTGGAACTACTTCAAAGAGGCTGGATATGCGTCAGATTAAATGCACGATGCTCTAGCGCATGCGCGAGTTTCTGTAAGCGAGTTTTGTGCCCTCTGCGCCTTTCAACTCGGCGGCCGCAGCCTGTCAAATCGAAGGATCATCCCGCGCTGCCGGTGACGATGAAGACCTCTGGGACTGGTTCGCGCGCAAACCGGCAGTCATTGTCGATGGCAGTACAGGTAATGTCGCTTGCGACAGTTTCCATCCGTTGCGTGATGTCGTTCGCCCAATGAAGGAATTGGGCGTCCAAGTCAATCGTTTTTCTCTGGCATGGTCTCGCAATCCAGTGCCGAGACGTTGCTACTCTAGTCTCGGCAGCAGGACCTGCAAAGCATCAACCAGTCTGTCCATTTGCGCTGGCGAATTGTAGCCCTGAACAGACAGCCTGACGATCGTGTGGTTCTTCCACTTGAAGCAGGGAATTTCAATTGCGAACTGATCATAGAGCGCCTTCTGCAGCGCCACCGGATCGCAGTCCGGCACTGGCATGGACACCATCTGCGGCGCACAGAATTCAGGCGTGCTAAATGACATCAGTCCAGACATGTCCGCCACGCGGCGCGCCGTATCATGCAGCAACTGGTTGCAGGCCGAGGCGACCTTGTTCCAGTCATGCGACTTTCGGAATGAAATCGCTGCGGGAACTGCAAGCCACGCTGCTGGATCGCGTGTGCCCTGCATTTCCAAACTGTCAATAAAGGGCGAGTTGCCGAAGGGCGCTGGCGTCTGGTTGTCGTTGGTCCAGCCATGGCTGATCACCAAGGGCTTGATCATGGCCTGCATTTCGGGCCGGACATACAAGAATGCCGAACCTTTCGGCGCCATCAGCCACTTGTGGCAATTCCCCGCGTAGAAATCAGCGCCCAATGCATCCAGATTGAGCGGGATGTGACCGGGTGCGTGCGCGCCATCGATCACGGTGTAAATTCCGCGCGCGTGCGCTTCTGCAACAACTTCCTCGATCGGGAAGACCAGGGCCGTCGCTGACGTGATGTGGCTGAGGAACAGCACGCGCGTGGCAGGGGTGATCGCTCTCAGTATGGATTCAGTAAACACAGGCTCTGACGTGAGAGGCAAATGAACTGTCGCGATGACAATCTTTGCACCCGTGAGGCGCGCCACATAATCCCAGGTTTTTTCGAGCGCGGCGTATTCATGATCTGTTGTCAGGATTTCATCCCCCGGCTTCAAATCAAGAGATTGCGCGACAACGTTCAGTGCATAGGTGGCATTCATCATACCGACGATGTTATCGGCGCCTGTACCCAGTTCCGCAGAAAGAACAGTGCGGACATCGCGCATCCAGCTGGAGAGCCCGCGATTGGGGTCAAGAAACGCCACAGGCTGACGTTCGAGCTTGAGTTGCCAGGCCTGATAGGCCTCGAAGACGGGTTTGGGACATGCGCCGAAAGAACCGTGGTTTAGAAACACAACATTTTCATCCAACAAGAACTGAGAAGTGAGGTTGCGGTTCAAATCAGCGGCCTTTCAAGGTAGGGTCGAGCGCATCGCGCAAACCATCGCCAAATAGCGTTGTGGCCAACACCGTCAGCGCCAACGCGGCTGTCGGGAAGACGGCCATGTGCCAATAGAAGTACATGAAATTGATACCGACATTGATCATTTGACCCCAGCTTGGTGTGGGCGGCGGCACGCCGATTCCGAGAAATGAAAGACCGGCTTCCAGCATCATCGCCAACGGCATCGCAAGCACAAATCCGACGATGATAGGTGATACCGAGTTGGGTATGAGGTGATGTCGAATGACATAGGCGGGAGTTGCACCAAGCGCATGGGCGGCGCGCACGAATTCCTTTTCCTTGAAGGATTTCACCTGAGCCCGCACCAACAGGCACACCTGCACCCAGCCGAAAAGCGCAGCGATGACAACGATCGTAACGAATCCACCTTTTGTCAAAGCACCGAGAAGCATTGCGGCAAGAAGCGGTGGCACGACGGAGAACAGTTCGATCAGCCGCATGACGCACCAATCAGCGCGCCCCCCATAGTAACCTGCGATAGCACCCAACGGGATGCCGATGAGCACCGAGAAAATTGCAGCCGCAAAGCCGATGCTAAGCGACACCCGCGCGCCGTAGACATTTCGAGTGAAGAAATCGCGGCCAAGATCATCAATGCCGAACCAATGAGATGCCGATGGAAAGTCGAGCGCATTTTCGAGAAACTTCTGGTCTTCATAGCTGGTGGGCGTAACGAGAGGTGCAAAGATGGCGAGAAGCACAAGCGCAACCAACACCACACCGGAAAAAGCTGCTGCTTTGTTGGCCAGAAACCGCCGCATCGCGAAATAGAGCGGACTGCGATGGACATGAAGCGGTGCTTCGGCTGCGCTCATCGCTCTCCTCCACCGACGCGAATTCTGGGATTGAGGAGCGCATAGGCAATGTCTGACAGGAGATAGGACAGACAGAACATCATGGTGATCATCAAGATCAACGCCATCTCGAGGGAATAGTCGCGGAGCTCAATGGAAGATACGAAATACGCTCCAAGTCCCGGAACACGGAACATGGCTTCGACGAAGATGGAGCCGGTGGCCGTGCCGATGAACATGGGCAGAAACACCGTTACCATGGGAAGTGCCGCATTACGCAACACATGCTGGAAAATGATGCGCCGTTCCGAGAGGCCCTTGGCACGCAGCACGGTGACGAAGGGTTTGTTGAGCACATCAAGCATGGATGAGCGGGTGTAACGGGCGTAGGTTGCGAGCGGAATGGTGGCGTAGGCCGCGATGGGCAATATCCAGCTGCTCGGTTTGCCCCAGCCACTGGCAGGCAACCACCCGAGCCACACAGCAAAAATCAATATGAAGATCATGGATGTGACGAAGACGGGAATTGTCAGGCCCAGTGTTGCGACAGCAGATGCAAGATAGTCCACCCAGGTGTTACGCCTGAGCGCTGCGGCCATGCCTAGGAGAATGCCAAGGGGTGCTCCGATCAAGACGCCAAGTCCGCCGAGGATGAGGCTCGGAGGCCAGGCACGCGCGAGAAGTTCCAGCACCGTTTCGCCGGGACTTTGGAAGGGCACCCCAAAGTCAAAATGTAAAACACCCCACATGTATTTGAGGTATTGGATGTACAGCGGCTTGTCCAAGCCGAGGCTGGCATTGAGCTTGGCTTTCACAGCGTCGGATACAGGCATGTCATTGCCATCAAACGGGCCACCCGGCACGGCGTGCATCATCAGGAAGACGATCACGGAAACCACGAAGAATGTCAGCATGATCGACACAAGCCGTCCGAGAATGTAGCGGGTCATGTGACAATGGCCTCCACGAAATGACCGGGAGCAGCGGCGACGAGTTGTGGTTTTTCGGATTTTACCGCAGTCATCACCAGTTCTGACGCGCGCAGTTTTGGAATGGCCGCATCAATCTGCTCACGCGTTTGAAATGCACGAGTGCGGCGGTGGCGCGGATTGAGGACCGGAATGGCATCCAGCAAAGCCCGTGTATAAGGATGGCGCGGAGTGGCGAATATGTTCTCTGTTGGCGCATGCTCAACGATGCGCCCATCACACATTACGGCCACCTGGTCAGTGAGTGCACGCACGACGCTGAGATCATGGCTGATGAAGAGGATGGACAACCCACGCTCCTGTTGCAAATCGAGCAGCAGATTGATGATCTGCGCCTTCACAGATACATCCAGGGCTGATGTTGGTTCATCCGCAATCAGTACGTCGGGCTCAAGTATGAGTGCGCGGGCTATCGCCACACGCTGCCGCTGGCCGCCGGACAATTCATGGGGATAACGCGATCCATAGCGTTGGTCGAGGCCTACTCGCGCGAGCATTTTCAATGCCGCGCCAGTCTGATCGGATGAGGTCCCGATGGCATGAATGTGGAGTGGCTCAGCGACGATGCGCGACAATGTCATCATTGGATCGAGCGCGGAATAACTGTCCTGAAAAACAACCTGCATCTTGCGGCGGAAGGGTTTCAGGCCGGCGTGATCGAGCTGGGTGATATCTGTGCCATTGACGAGGATTTGTCCTGTCGTTGGTTCAACCAATCGCAAGGCCATCATGCCAGTTGTAGTTTTGCCGGAACCTGACTCGCCCACCAGACCAAGGATGCTGTTGCGCGGCAGGGCCAGGTTCACATTGATGACAGCGCGATGTTCGACATAGGCCGGGAACAAGCCACCACCTGCCTTGAGTCTGAAGGATTTGTTCAAGCCGCGCAATTCAAGTGCCGGAGTAGAGGTCATTGCAGTCTCCAGCACGCAGCATGGCCGCCACTCTTCAGTGGTGCAAAGACTGGCACCTGCTTGCATCTCTCATCCGCCAGTGAACAACGTGGATGGAAAGGGCAGCCGGCTGGTGGATGCACCGGATTGGGAGAGGATCCGCTGATCTCCGTCAAGCGTTGGCGACCGGGCAATTGCCCTGGAATGGAGCGCAGAAGCGCTTGCGTATAGGGGTGGGATGGTGAGTCAAAGATCGACTGCACAGACCCCTCCTCCATCACGCGGCCACCATACATCACGACCACGCGATCCACAGTTTCGGCAATTACACCCAGATCATGCGTCACCATGATCAGGCCCATGCCAAATTCCGCTTGGAGGTTTTTGATAAGCTGCAAAATCTGTGCCTGGATCGTAACATCAAGCGCAGTCGTCGGTTCGTCAGCAAAGAGGATTTGTGGACGGCAAGACAATGCCACGGCGATCATTGCGCGTTGCAACATGCCGCCTGACAGTTGATGCGGATAGCTCTCGAGGACTGCTGTTGGGGTTTTGATTTCAACGCGTGCAAGTAATGATGCGGCTTCCGTCTTCGCTTCAGCTTTCGAGACATCGCGATGCGCGAGGATGGTCTCAACAATCTGATGGCCAATGGTGAAGACGGGATCGAAGGCCGTCATGGGGTCCTGGAACACCATGGCCGCGACCTTACCCCGAAGGCTTGCGAGTTTGCGGCGGTCGGCGGCGAGCATGTTCTCGCCTGCGAGTTCCAGCTTCTTGGCGGTGATTTTTGCCGGCGGCTCGCGCAGCAGGCGCAGGATAGCCATGCAGGTCACGGATTTTCCCGAACCCGATTCACCGACAATGCCAAGGCTTTCGCCCGCATTGACATGAAAGGACACACCACGCACGGCCTGCACAAGGCCTTCATATTGTGGAAAACTGACGTGGAGATCCTGGATGTCGACCAATCGCATAGACGGTGCCGTGCTTCATCAATCGCTCGGGCGAAAGAGAAACGCCCCCCGGAAATTCCGGGAGGCGTTGATACGGTCCTACTTCTTTTCGATGTGGGTGTAGAAGTACAAGGCCAATTGGCGCAGCGGCGTGAAGCCGAGCTTGTTGGGCGTTGTACCTTCGCCCGTCAGGCCCTTGCCAACCACGGCAACGGTGATCGGATGCACCAGTGGAACAAACGACACGTTGTCGATCAGCACCTGTTCGGCCTGCTGATAGAGCTTCGCGCGTTCTTCCCACGTCGCACCCTTGTCAGCCGCAGCGACAAGGTCATCATAGGCCTTCACTTTGTGATGGTGGCGACCACCATTGTAGAAGATGCCATAGAAGTTTGAAGGATCGATATAGTCATACTCGTATGGTGCCAAGAATAGACTGTTCTTGCGCTCCAGAAGGCCCGCCATCCAATCCTTTGTCGGCATGACCTTGAGGTTCATGGTGATACCGAGGTTGGCTTTGAACTGGGCTTGCAGATATTGCAGCATCGGGGCTGTGATGGCGCCATTGTAGCCACCCTGATCGCGATACCAGATCTCGACTTCGGGGAAGCCCTTCCCATCAGGAAAGCCTGCCTTAGCAAGATGCTCCTTGGCTTTGGCGATATCGAACACAGCCTGGCCAGTGATGGCGTCATTGTACCCAGGGTAACCTGGAGGCAGCAGCGACTTGCCGGGGATCGCAAGGTCCTTCAACACCGTCGATGTCATTTCGTCACGATTGATCGCATAGAAGAGTGCCTTGCGCACATCGAGATTGTCGAAGGGCGCCTTTTCCAGGTCGAAAGACAGATATGACGTGGCAAACACAGCATTCTTTGTGATCTGGCCGGGGAAGCGCTTATCGACGAATGGCACCTGACCCGTGTTCAGATACGAGAAGTCGGCTTCACCAGCCATGAAGGCGGGCAGGCCCACCTCGGGCGCGCCAAGCGATGGATCAATCACCAGCTTGTCGACCATGGGCTGCCATGGGCCCTTGTAGGTTGGGCTTTTCACCAGAACCATGGAGTTGTTGGATTTCTCCCAGCTCTCCACAATGAAGGGGCCGGAGGTGACGATGGTTTCCACTTTTGCGGCCCACTCATCGCCAAGCTTGTCGTGCACATGCTTGGGAACCGGATACCACAGGCTTACTACACCTGGCAGATAGGGCTTCGGTGTTTCCGTGGTGACTTCGATTGTCTGATCATCGATGGCCTTGATGCCAAGGGTTGCGACATCTGCTTTGCCTTCGGTTACTGGACCCCAGTTTTTGATTCCACCTGCATAGCCCCAATACCAGGCGAAGTCATAGCCGGTCGTGGCAGCTCGTTGCAGGGCGAGGATATAATCGCTGGCCTTCAGTGGCGCGCCATCGCTCCACACCAAATCCTTTTGCAGCTTGAAGGTCCAGACCAGGCCATCAGCGGATTGGGTCCAGCTTTCGGCCGCCATAGCGTGCAAATCGAAATTCTTGTCAAAACTTGTGAGTGGCAATTGCGCAACTTCAGGCGTTCCTGCGCGCGCGTAGACCGTTTTCATATAGTCAAAATAGGTGCCAGATGTGCTGTCACCGGCGGCGTAAACCGTAGACTGCGCCATGGCGCTTGTGAGGGTCAATCCGACCCATGCCACAAAAGCTACGGCGAACTTCAGAAAGGCTCGCATTCAATCCTCCCATAAACGTTCTTGTAGAGGTAGCCCCGATGGGCCGTCCAACTAGCCCAAGCAGCGTGGCAAAGCTTTGACCAACTTGCAAGCTCCTTGAATGCGAACAATTTAACTGCTCAAAATCCTGCTCAGATTCGATGGGGGTTTGGCTGGCGCTAACAAGTTAATGTTGGTTGGCCGCAAAATTTGTCGTACGGATGTCGAACATCATGCCGACAGTGTCGCCATGTTCCACGTTGCCATGGCCCCGGTTCTGAGATGGCCGAGAGTGGAGCGCTTGCATATCCGCGATCCTGTGATTTCACAGCGAGACCTTGCGTTCCATAAACACGCTGTACGGATCATCCGCCGGATAGTCGCCAAACGATCCGCAACGCCGGAAGCCGCAGACCTCGAACAATCCAAGGGCCTCTGGCTGCAAGATACCGGTTTCGAGGCGCAGCATTGGAATTCCCAGTGCATTCGTTTCGGCAACAAGCTTGTCAATGATCATGCGCCCCAGCCCAAGACCACGAGCGACCGGATCCACATAGATGCGCTTCACTTCAGTATATTCGAGCCCTTGCTCAATAATAGCGCCGCAACCGACATATTCGCCATCGAGTTTGATGCCGAAGAAATGCACATGTGGCTGAGCCAGGGTGTCCACATCAACCAGATGATTACTTTCTGCAGGATAAAGCTCGCCCATATAGCGATCTAGCGTATGGATCATCGTTGTTATTTCGGAAATGCGGGGATCCACCCTGACAAATTCGATCTTTTTCCCGTCGCTCATCTCTTGCTCCATGAGACAATCAGGCCGCGCTCAACAGGATGGCAGCATTCAGCCCTTCGAATACAGCTTCTTCTGCCGTTCGCAGCGACAAGGCATCGCCGATGAGGTGGAACGAAATTCCGAGCATTTTGATGGATGCCGAAAGCTCGTCATTCGGCTTGTTGGGCGAGCATGTCACCAGGGTATCAACATCCTCCAGCACCACAGCCTCTTGCGAGGCAGTATGAATGAGATAGACCGTCCGGCTGTCGGCGCCGTAGAGCCTGGAGAACGGCAACATCTTCACACCAAGTTTGTGGAGGCGTGCAATCGCCGCGTCCCTCACATAGTTCTGTATGCTCGCGGCAGGGCAGACACCGTTCACAGCAAGAATGACCTCACAGCCGTCAACAGCCAACTTTTCTGCAATACCAACGCCGATCCAGTCGGCAAGCCAGTCGTAAACAACCACGCGCCTGCCAATTCTGCCCTGACCTTTTATGATATCATGGGCATGAAGGACATCAATGCCTTCGCCACGCTCAAAAACCGGAAATCGCACGTTACTACCCGTCGCCACCACAATTGCATCCGGCGCAAAAGTCGCAATGTTTTCTGGCATTGCATCCATACCAAGTTTTACATCAACGCCAGCAAGCTCCATCTCACGCGAGAGATTTGTAATGATGCCTCCAAATTCGCTGCGGTGCGGCAGCAGCTGCGCCAAAAGTTCTTGTCCGCCAAGCCGCTTTGAACGCTCCCAGAGCGTCACATTGTGGCCCGTTTCAGCCGCAACCGCTGCGGCTTTCATGCCAGCTGGCCCGCCACCCACAACAAGTATTTTCTTGGATGTCTTGACCATTGGCCGCACGCCAAATTGCAGTTCCCGGCCCGATTCAGGATACTGGATACATGAAATTGAAAGGCCCAGTTGCGCATGGCCGATGCAAGCCTGATTACAAGCAATGCACGCGCGGATGTCTTCAGTGCGCCCGGCCTTGGCCTTTGATGGCATGCGCGGATCGCAAATCATGGCGCGGGTCATGCCGCACATGTCGGCCGAGTTACTGGCAATGATCTCTTCAGCTTCTTGCGGCTGGTTGATGCGCCCGGCAACGAATATCGGCTTTCCAATGGCCTGTTTGAGCTGCTGTGCGAATGGCGCGAGATAGGCATTCTGCACCGTCATGGGCGGTGCAATATGAACAGCGCCTGATGACGAAGCCGAGGTACCCGCAATAACGTTGAAATAATCAAATCGGTCCTTGAGGTTGCGGCAGATCGACAGCGTCTCAGAGTCTTCAAAACCGCTGACGTCATACTCATTTGACGAAATCCGGATCCCGACCACAAAGTCTGGGCCGGTTTCCTTGCGCACAGCTTCGGACACCAACTCAAGGAAACGGAGGCGGTTCTGCTCCGAGCCCCCGAATTCATCATCGCGCATGTTGATTGTGCTGCTCAGAAACTGCGCAGGCAAGTATCCATGGCTTGCGACAATCTCGACGCCTTCAGCTCCTGCTTCTGTCATGCGGCGGGCGGCAGAGGCGTAGCCATTGATTATTTCATAAACCTCATCAAGCGACAAGGCACGCGGAACGATCCTGAAGCGCTCCGTAGGCGTGCTGGAAACGGAATAGGCCGCTTGTGCGACACCATTACGCCGTCCGAGAAGTTCCCGACCAGGATGAAACAGCTGAACAAAGGCGCGTGTGCCCTCTCGCTTGATCGTGTCAAACAGCGGCTTGAAATGCGGAATGCAATCATCTGTCGTGCCCATTAGTACTTCGGATGTATAGCGTGCGGATTCGTGGACACCGACAACCTGCACAATTATCAAACCTGCTCCACCCTGCGCACGCCCGCGCTGATAGGCAATCAGCGCATCAGTTGGAACTCCATGACGTCCAAGGTCCGTATCATGCCCAGTGGAGAAAATACGGTTGGGGATAACGACCTTCTTGATCGTAAACGGCGAAAAGAGATGTGGGAAGCGCATGAGCCAATCTTTCTCTGCGTAGGGCAGCATTTCTTATCTGGCATATCTCTGCGTAACATAGTCAGCGATGGCGAGAGATGCGGTCAGCCCCGGAGATTCAATTCCGAAGAGATTGACTAACCCAGGAATACCATGCGTTTCGTGGCCATGGATCACGAAGTCGGTGGCCGAGCCCCCGGGGCGCTCCACTTTGGGTCGTATTCCGGCATAATCAGGCACCAACTGGCCATCCTGAAGATCGGACCAATACTCGCGGATGACGGAATAAAAAACGTCCCCGCGCGAAGCGTCAACGGCATAGTCCAAGTCATCCACCCACTGCACATCGGGCCCAAAGCGCGTCCTGCCTGCTAGATCGATCGTCGCATGAATGCCGAGCCCGCCATCACCAGGCACGGGGTAGATGAGATGACGGAAAGGTGACTTTCCCGACAAAGCGAAGTAATTGCCTTTGGCCAGATGCAATGGGGGAATGTGTTGGGGCCGCAGCAAGGTTGTCTTAGCGGCAATGGACTGCGCACTGAGACCCGCTGAATTGACGAGCAGAGAGGCGAATACCGTGAAGCGTTCGCTGTCTGCGAGATGGATAAGAAACCCATCATCGGTTGGATCTACGCGCTCAAGTTCGGAGCCAAGAACCACAATGCCGCCCGCACTCTCAAGGTCTCCCTGAAGCGTCAGCATGAACGTGTGGCTGTCAACAATACCGCTGGACGGTGAGAATAAACCAAGGCTGCCGCGCACTTCCGGCTCAAGCGCCATGATCTTGTCGCCATCAATCAGCTTGATATCCATCACGCCGTTGGCTTCAGCCGTTTCCGCCAGCTTATGCAACTTTGAATGCTGTTCTTCTTTGGATGCCACAATCAGTTTGCCGCAGTTATTGTGCGGGATGCCGCGCTCTCGACAGTATTGATATAGGCGGCGCTTACCATCGACACAAAAGCGCGCCTTCATTGTTCCCGGCGGATAGTAGATGCCAGCATGGATCACCTCGCTATTGCGCGAGCTTGTTTCCATTCCGATACCCGCATTCCGTTCGAGCACAGTCACGTTGCGGCCAGCAAGCGCCAGCGCACGGGCGATTGCTAAGCCCACCACACCAGCGCCAACCACGACCGCGTCGAGCTTGTCGGTCATCTGGAACCACTGCTTTGCATCGCAAACGCCGCTTCCCTGATCTTCGATAGGTTGCGCGCCGGCGTCGGCGCTTCTGGATCGGTGATGCAATGGATGATGGAGGGCTTGCCGCTTGTTAGAGCGCGCTTGAAGGCAGGAACAAACTCAGCTGTCGCTGTCACAGTCTCGCCATGGCCGCTGAAAACCGGTGCATAAGCGGCGAAATCCGGATTCTTGATCTCCGTTGCCATCGGCCTTTCAGGATACTCGCGCTCTTCATGCATGCGGATGGTGCCATACATGCCATTGTCGGGTGCTGACAAGTTAACGTTGGTCGGCCGCAAAAATTGTCGTGCGGATGTCGAACATCATGCCGACAGTGTCGCCATGTTCCACGTCGCCATGGCCCCGGTTCTCAGATGGCCGAGAGTGGAGCGGCGGATGGACATTGAAGGTGTTGTAAACAGCGGCGTAGGCGGCGAGAAAACTCTGTGCAGAAAACCTTGTGATGTGAACCGCTCTTGCTTTCTCTCCCGGCGTCGGATCGGCAGATGCGAATTCTCGGCTCGATTGTTGTCTCGCAGTCGCCGGGCTGATGGCGATCTGCACAACCAAGGTCATTGAATGCCACCCGATACGAAGCCAAGCCAACGGTGTCGAATGATTGTGGATGGATACCCTGGTGCTTCAAGAGCTTCCTGAGCGATGGCAGAGCTGTCTGCTTATTCCGTCGTTTCTGCACCAGCAAATCGAGGACTTCGTCTTCGTCATCGACGGTACGCCACAGGAACGTTCTCTGTCCACCGACAGCGTACTCGACGCAGTTGGATAAGGCGCTGAAACGATTCATGAAACAGATTCCACCCCTTGCAAGGAAGGAATCACGCCATGCACTCGTTGTTTTCCAACGCCCTATCCAGTCTGTTTTCTCAGC
>JBJXGL010000010.1:0-11007 GCA_046160365.1 Aestuariivirga sp.
TCGACAAGGCCGTCGACAAGAGATGCGTCGAACTCACGAGCCAAACCGAAGCAATCGGCGCCAGCACCCTCTTCAACTGGTGGCCGTGCAAATCCGACAAGAAGTGATCAGCCGGAGTCGGTATCAGTTTGAATCTCCAGGAGCAACCCGTCGCGATATTGCCCGTCAAGAGCATGACCGCTCAAAACTGAAAGCTGACCGTCTCTCCCCGACGTGTTTGACCCTTAACGGACATTTGTCACAGATGTTGAAACCGTCGGAGGCAATTTTCATTCAGTCAGGCTGCAATCAGCCTGAGCTTATCTGATGACGAAATGTTTGCCGGACGTTGATCCGAACCTGAGCAGTCATTTCTGTAATCAGATTTTTGATGAATGTGGACCTCCACCGTCCGTCGCCCAACCAGTTGGAGTCATGGACGTGGTACTGGGAAACCAATGAGTCGGAAACTTGGTGTAGGCTGCCTTCGCCAGCGCCTGCCCTCAAGTCGTGGCGCGATCGATTGGGTCAGTATGCTGTCCATCCGCCATCGGTGGCATAAATGCCGCCAGTGAAGTTCGATGCCTCGCTTGATAACAGGAACAGCATCATCGACACCTGCTCGCCTACGGTTGCCGACCGGTGCTTTGAGTCGGTATAGGCCAGCAGGCTTTGAATTTTCACGCGCCCCATGCCAGGGCCGGTGGCAGCCTTCATCGTTTCGGCTACAAGTTTGCCTGCTCTCTCCACCATTGGCGTATCTGTCGCCGCCATATTAACCGAGTTCACACGGATGCCGTATGGCGCGTAGTCCACCGCCGCATTGCGGGTTAAACCTGTCACCGCATGTTTGCTGGCTACATAGGCCGGATTGCCCGCAAGGCCTGTCATTCCAGCGATCGAGCCAACATTGACGATTGAGCCGCCGCGCTTTTGTGCCACCATCTGCTTGAGTTCCGAGCGCATGCTGCGGAATACCCCCGCCGCATTGATGCGGAGCACATTGTCCCAGTACTCGTCAGTCGCTTCGTGGATCGGCGCAAAGATAAGCGGCCTCTGCTTCTGAAAGTCGATAGGGTCACCGGAGAAAACGCCGTCCATAACTCCGGCGTTGTTGAGTGCCATGTCGAGGCCACCATAGGTGTCAACCGACGTTTTGACCATCCGGTCGCAAACAGCGCTGTCGCCCACATCGCCGTAAACAAAAGTCGCCTTGCCGCCAGCGGCAACAATATCGGCGATGGTCTTTGCGCCTAGGTCTTCAATCCAGTCGACACCGACCACATTCGCGCCTTCCAGAGCTGCCCGCTTGGCCGCCGCCGCACCCATGCCACGGGCACAGCCCGTCACAATCAGGGTTTTGCCGACGAAACGCCCCGGCACGAAATAGTCCTTGTCAACCGGCGTCATGTCAACAACACCGACAGCATCGGCCGCCTCAGCCGTGCTGGTGACTGAAACCTGCGCAGCAGAGGTCGCCGCCGCAGCGAGTGCCAAGCTTTTCAACATATCTCTGCGTTCCATCTCTATCCCTCCTGTCAGGTGTTGGTTGTCAGAATCCAATTCTCACGAACATCATGGCACTGAGCCATGGGGCACCATCAGAGCCGAAAGCCTTTTCGACTGCTTCGCCGGGGAATGTCGCGGCCACTGATTCTTGGATCAGCACGTTTTGCGACATGAAATACTTGGCGCTCATGTTTACTTCGATTCCCAGGTCTTTCGAGCCAAGGAACGACAGCGCCGGGTTGCCGCCAAGATTGGTAGTGGATTCAGCCTGGAAAAGCCAAAGCTGCGGCACCAATTCTATCTGCGGCGTGGGCCTGAGTCGCGCTTGAATGCGATGGGCGATCAGATTGGAATCCTGAAACACCTTGAAGTGGTTGATGCCCTGCACCCATTGCTCCCCGGTGCCACCGGAAAAGAGCGGATCCCACCGCTCAAAACGCGACGTTGAGAGATCGTCACCGGAGAATTGCGCATAGCGATAGCTGATTGTGGGCGACCACGGTCCATCGGCAAAGGAATAGCCGGCCTCGCCAAAGAAGCCGTATGCGGCCATATCGAAGTTACTGTTGCGCTGAAAGGCGGCTTCCGCAGCGACGAATGGTCCGGACATGCCGGCGGGATTGGGTTGCCACCGTAAACGGGCATCATAGACTTCAAGGCCTTTGCGGCTGAAGGAGCCGGTCGTGGTGAAGTATCCGAAGTCGGAGTCTGGCACGTAAAGAAAAGTGGCACCGAGGTCCAACTGGTTGCCAAGCCGTGTCTCCAAGTTTGCGCCGACAATCTCTGTCTTGGAATCGACCAGCGGCAACTCATCCGGGTCGAAGTAGAAGGCTTCAAATTTTGTGTTGTTGTATTTCACTTGGCCGAGAGCGAGAAGATCCGATGCCCAACGCGGATTCGATTGCAGTGCCGCCCGGTCACTGCCGTTGGCCGCCGAGTTGATGATCAAAAAGCCATCCCCGATGCTAAATCGCTGACGCCCAATGGAGGCGTTGACGACAAGCCGGTCGCCTTTCTCTGTTGTGGTTCCCCCGACGATGCCGGCATAGGCATCCTCGAGGCCCAAATAAGAACGCGTTTCATCTGTGAACAGTTCCTGCCCTGCGGAACCACTTACGATGGCGCTGATGCCGCCATAGGCATAGACTGAGTCACTGAGCGGGGTGATGCCGTAAAGCCCGGCATGGACGAAGCCTTCGAGCCAGTCGTGATAGCCGGGTCCCGCTGGCTCGCCCTTCACCAAGGGATTGCCAGCCAGCATCAGATCTGGACGACCATACCAAGCATCGTTGTTGCCGTAGTACATGGCAAGGCTTTCAAGCTTCAACTTGAGAAAGGTGCCGTTGCTGTCATAGAGCACTGGGAAATCCATCGCCCCGCCTTCAGTCAGCATGCCGCGCGGCTTTGCGGCCGCTGCGTCCGCTCCAAGGGTGATCACGACATTCACGATCACTCCGCCGGTCTGGCCGAATTCGATAGTGTGGGTGGCATCGGCTATCCGCGTTGAACGTTTGGCACGGGCGAGCGAGAAGCCGATAGCTTGCTGGGAGTATCGGTCAGAGGGATAGGCACCAAGCGTCCGGCGCACAAGGTCTTCGATACGAGAATTGAGAAGCGGGTCCGGGCTGGGATTTGCGATTATGACTCTGACGGCCTCGATGCGCAGATTCTGTTCTGAGTCGACAATTCCCTGAGCTGCCGCCACACCAACATAAGTGGTGAGACTTGCTGGTGGGAGGACAAAACCAGCCAACAAGGCGGCCGTCAGCCAAAGATTATTTGCTCGTGCCATCGACAGCGCTCACTGAACAACCACTCTATGCGCAGTTTTGTTTCTCTGTAGAGTTACCTACGCCGATGGCAACTGCCTCGAAGAAGCCTACTTCAAGACCGAGCAAAGTCAATACAATGGATACCTGATCCAGCTATGCAACCAGACAAGATCGCCAATTCAGTCGAAAACCCCGCAGACCTCTACACTGACATCAATCGGATGACCGACCTGCTGAAACGGATTCCTGTGCAACCGGACAACAATTTGAAAGTCTGCTCCTGACCCATCGCGACACTGCCTTCGGCTGGCTTGTCCGCTCACCCCTGGAAGCTCACCGCCGATGCGAAATGCGATTGATCACTTCGGAAGCTCAAACTGAGACATTGCCTGCCGCTGCATGGGATGGTTGGCCACCCTATCACAAGGCGCAGGTGCTGCCTCAGCCCCACTTGAAGACGACGACCATCCAGATCAGCGAGAGGACCAGCGCGCCCCAGAGTGGCGTGCCCATGAGGGCGAGCCAGGCGAGGAAGATGAAGCAGCTTCCCAAATGGGTGATGAAGAGACGGTCGCCGCGCGTTGTGTCGAGATTAAAGATGCCGCGTCGCGGATTGCCGCCGGGGCTGTAGTATTCCCACACGCCCATGACCGCGATCGAACCGAAGATATAGAGGAAGAAGGCGATGGAAACGCGATTCCACGCCATCCAGGTGCCGAGCGGTTGCTGCCACCAGTCGGCGGAGAACATCATGGGTGCTTCCATTGACTTCCTCCTTACACGCGGCCCAGAGCAAAGCCCTTGGCAATGTAGTTGCGCACGAAATAGACGACGACGGCACCGGGGATGAGGGTGAGCACGCCCGCCGCCGCGAGCAGGCCAAGCTCATAACCCGATGTACTCGCGGTCTTGGTCATCGCCGCCACGATTGGTTTCGCGGCGACCGATGTGAGATTCTTGGCGAGCAGCATTTCGACCCAGGAAAACATGAAGCAGAAGAAGGCGGCGACGCCGATGCCGGCCGAAATCGTCGGCAGGAAGATTTTGATGAAGAAACGGGGGAAGGAATAACCGTCGACGAAGGCGGTTTCGTCCAGTTCCTTCGGAACGCCGGACATGAAGCCTTCGAGAATCCACACCGCCAGCGGAATGTTGAAGAGCGTGTGGGCAAGCGCCACGGCCCAGGGCGTGTCGAAAAGTTCGACGGCGTAGTAGAGGTTCACGAATGGCAACACGAAGACAGCGGGCGGGGCCATGCGGTTGGTGAGCAGCCAGAAGAACAGATGCTTGTCGCCGAGGAAGCGGTAACGCGAGAAGGCATAGGCGGCGGGGAGCGCCACGATGATGGAGATCACGGTGTTGATGGCGACATAGGTGATCGAGTTGATGTAGGCGCCATACCAGGACGGATCGGTGAAGATCGTTCTGTAGCTGTCGAGGGTGAATTCGCGCGGGAACGCCGAGAAGCCGCCGAGGATTTCGTTGGTGGTCTTGAACGACATGTTGAGCAGCCAATAAATCGGCAGCATCAGGAAGATGATGTAGAGGGTGAGGATGATGTAGCGCTTCTTCATCACTTCGACTCCTCGCGCATCATCAGCGTGTAGAAGAGCCAGCTCGCGAACAGGATGATCAGGAAGTAGACGATCGAGAAGGCTGCGGCGGGACCGAGGTCGAAACCGCCAAGCGCCTTCTGCACCAAATCGATCGACAAGAATTTGGTGGTGGAGCCGGGGCCGCCGCCGGTCAAGACGATCACTTCCGTGTAGATCATGAAGCTGTCCATGAAGCGGAGCAGGATGGCGATGGTCAGCACATGCTTGAGCTTCGGCAGCTGAATGAAGCGGAACACCGCCCAGGGCCTGGCGCCATCGATCTTTGCGGCCTGATAGTAGGCGTCGGGGATCGAGACGAGGCCCGCGTAGCAGAGCAGCGCCACGAGCGAGGTCCAGTGCCACACATCCATCAGCACCACGGTGAACCAGGCAGCGCCGGGCTGGCGGGTGTAGTTGTAATCGATGCCAAGCGCGTTAAGGCCCCAGCCGAGTAGGCCGATGTCCGGCAGCGCCATGATGTTCCACATGGAACCAACCACGTTCCACGGCACGAGCAGCGGCAGCGCCATCAAAACCAGGCAGACCGAGACCCATGGCCCCGAGCGCGGCATGCAAAGCGCGATGCCGAGGCCAAGCGGCACTTGAATCAGAAGCACAAGGGCCGTGAAAATGATCTGGCGGCCGAGAGAGGCGTGGAAATCGGGATTGTTCAGAAGTTCGCGGAACCAGCGCGCACCCGCCCAGAAGAATTCGTTGGCGGCGAAGGACTCTTGAATGGAATAGTTGACCACCGTCATCAGCGGGATGAGGGCGTTGAAGGCCACCATCAGGAAGACGGGGAGGACGAGCCACCAGGCGCGGTTGTCCCAGGTCTTGTTCATGCGCGGGCTCCGGCCATCCAACCGTCCTCGTAGACTTGGGTGTGTGCTGGATCGAAGGCGAGATGGGTCTTGCCTTGGGGTACTGCTTCGCCTTCAGGCACGAGCAGTTTGATGGTGGCGCCATGGGCGCGGGTTTCGACGATGCGGAAGCGGCCTGCGTCCGACACTTTCACCACATCGGCGGCAATGCCTTTCTTAACTACGGTGACGAATTCCGGCCGCACACCGAGTTCGGTGCGCGCGGCGCCTTTCGCGGACTTCGCGTTTTCCGCCTTCACCTCGCTTCCGGCGAAGAAGGCCTTTCCACCCTTCACGCTGCAAGGAATCACGTTCATGCCGGGCGAGCCGATGAAGTGGCCGACGAATGTGTGGCGTGGCTTCTCGAAGAGATCGATGGGCGTTCCGGATTGCACGACTTCACCCTGATTCATGACCACAACCTGATCGGCGAAGGTGAGCGCCTCGGTCTGGTCGTGGGTCACGTAGATCATGGTGCGGCGGGTCTTTATGTGCAGCTCCTTGAGCTTGGAGCGCAGCTGCCACTTCAGGTGCGGATCGATGACGGTGAGCGGCTCGTCGAACATGATGACGTTCACATCGGCGCGCACGAGGCCGCGGCCCAGAGAGATTTTCTGCTTGCCGTCGGCGGTGAGGCCCGAGGCGCGGTTGTGGAGCGTCTTGGTGAGCTCGAGCATGCCGGCGATTTCTTCGACGCGCGGTTTGATCTCAGCTTCCGGTACGCCGCGATTGCGCAACGGGAAGGCGAGGTTGTCGTAGACCGTCATGGTGTCGTAGATGACCGGGAACTGAAAGACCTGCGCGATGTTGCGTTCTTCGGGCGAGGCTTTCGACACATCCTTGCCGTCGAAACTGATGGTGCCTTCGGTTGGCGTGAGCAATCCCGAAATCAGATTGAGCAGCGTGGTCTTGCCGCAACCGGATGGCCCAAGGAGTGCATAAGCGCCGCCATCCTTCCAGGTGAGCGAGAGGCGCTTCAGGGCGAAATCGTCATCGCTCTTGGGATCGGCCATGTAGGAATGGCGCAGCTTGTCGATCTTGATTTCAGCCATGGGCGGCAAGCTCGCCATTGACGTTGAAGAAAAGCGCGCGATCAACATCGGCATGAAGCTTCGCGGTGGAGCCGACTTTGAATGGGTGAATGCCGTGCGATTGCGACACCCAAGTGGAGCCGCCGGCGTCGAGATGGATGACGCTCTCGGAGCCCGAGAGCTCGGTCACCAGAACGCGGCCCTCGATAACCCCCGTGCTGCCGCCATTTGCTTCGGGCGAAACGTGATGCGGGCGGAGGCCAAGGGTGTAGGACCCGTCGGGCAGCTTTTCTCCAGCACCCACGGGCCATGACTTGCCGCCGAAGATCGAGAGTTTCTTGCCCTTCTTCTCGACCTGCGCGGTGTTGATCGGCGGATCTGAGAAGACCTGCGCGGTCAGGAGGTCCTTGGGCTTGCGATAGGTTTCGGATGTTGGCCCGAACTGGGTAATGCGGCCTTCATGCAGCGTCGCGGTGTTGCCGCCGAAGAGCAGGGCTTCGGAAGGCTCGGTCGTTGCGTAGACGACGATGGCGTTGCGGCCGGCGAAGAGTTTCGGCAACTCGTCGCGCAGTTCCTCGCGGAGTTTGTAGTCGAGATTGGCGAGCGGCTCGTCGAGCAGGATGAGATCGCTGTCCTTGACGAGAGCGCGGGCGATGGCGGTGCGCTGCTGCTGGCCGCCGGAGAGTTCGGACGGGCGGCGTTGCAGCATGGGTTTGAGCCGCAAGAGTTCGGCGGCTGACATCACGCGCTTGTCGATCTCGGCGGCGGACATGCCGGCGACGCGGAGCGGTGAGGCAATGTTGTCGTATACATTGAAGTTCGGGTAGTTGATGAATTGCTGATAGACCATGGAGACGTTGCGTTTCTGCACGCCAACGCCGGTTACATCCTGGCCCCTGAACTTGATCCGACCCGCAGTCGGCTTCTGAATGCCGGCCATCAGCTGCATGAGCGTGGTTTTGCCCGCAAGCGTGGTGCCGAGCAGAATGTTGAACGAACTTTCGGCAAGAGTCAGCGTCGTCGGATGGATGTGCTGATCCGCACCCACGCGCTTTTCGATGGAGATGAGTTCGAGGGACATTTGAATCTCTTCGTCCTCTCCTGCGAAGCGGGAGAGGAAGGGGCCCCGCCCGCGCAGCGGGTGGGGGAGCTGAGGGGGTGTGAATCAAGTATGCACTCACCCTCGCCTCCCCCATCGCTATCGCGATGGGTCCCCTTCCTCTCCCGCTTCGCGGGAGAGGACAATGGGGCGCGCTCTCGCGAGCGCGCCCCTTATTGTTACTTCGTCCAACGCTTGATGATCTCCTCGTAGGCGATCGTCTGGCCGGCTTCCTTTTCGTTTTCGAGCTTGGCCTTGGGGCCGTTCTCCTTGCCGAGCCATTCAGAGGGATCCTTGGGCTCGTTCAGGCGCGGGCCGCAGCCGCCATAGGTGTTGTTGGACTTATCCGCCGCTTCCATGCGGGCCATGGTGATGTCCATCTCTTCGGCGAGACGGTCCATGGCCTGTTGCGGGGTGAAGGCGCCGGAGTTCACGTCACCGATCTGCTGCCACCAAATCTGGGCGAGCTTCGGATAGTCCGGCACGTTGATGCCCGTGGGGCTCCAGCGCACACGGTCAGGCGAGCGGTAGAACTCGACGAGACCGCCGAGCTTCGGCGCACGGTCGGTGAAGTGCTGAAGGTTGACGGTCGAGTTGCGGATGAAGGTGAGCCCCACATCCGACTTCTTGCCGTCGACCGTCTTCGAGGTCACGAACTGCGCGTAGAGCCATGCGGGTTGGGCGCGATCCGCCGGAGTGGACTTCAGGAACGTCCAGGAACCGGCGTCCTGATAACCCACCTTCTGGCCTTCTTTCCAATAGGGGCCGTGGGGCGAGGGGGCCATGCGCCAAAGCGGCGTACCCGAGTCGTCCACCGTGTTGTTGCCTTCCGACTTCGGCGCCACCATGGAAGCGGTGAAGGCCGTGTACCAGAAGATCTGCTGGGCAACGTTGCCCTGGCTCAGCGCCGGCAGCGACTGATAGAAGTCATAGTCGGCCGCACCCGGAGGCGCATACTTCCTGAGCCATTCGTCCCACTTGGCGATGGCATAGACCGAGGCCGGGCCGTTGGCTTCGCCGCCGCGCGCAACCGACGCGCCTGACGGGTTGCACGAGCCTTTCTCCATGCGGATGCCCCACTCGTCGATGGGTATGCCGTTCGGCTCGCCGACGTTGCCAGTGCCTGCCATCGAAAGCCAGGCGTCGGTCATGCGCCAGCCCAAGTCAGGAGCGCGCTTGCCGTAGTCCATGTGGCCATAGATCTTGACGCCGTCGATTTCCTTCACCTCTTCGGTGAAGAACTGGGCGATGTCTTCATAAGCGGACCAGTTCACCGGAACGCCGAGATCATAGCCGTATTTCGCCTTGAACTTGTCCTTCAGATCCTGACGGTCGAACCAGTCCTTGCGGAACCAATAGAGGTTGGCGAACTGCTGGTCGGGAAGCTGATAGAGCTTGCCGTCGGGTCCCGTGGTGAACGACTTGCCGATGAAATCGTCAAGGTCGAGGCCTGGATTAGTGGAGGCCTTCCAGTCGCCCGCCATCATGTCGGAGAGATTGTAGGCGAGCTGAAGGCGCGAGTGGGTGCCGATCAGGTCCGAGTCGTTGACATAGCCGTCGTAGAGATTGCGGTTGGTCTGCATCTGGGTCTGAACCGCTTGCACGACCTCGCCTTCGCCGAGGAGCTGATGGTTCACCTTGATGCCGGTGATTTCCTCGAAGGCCTTGGTCAGCACCGTCGACTCATAAGTGTGAGTCGGGATGGTCTCAGAGATCACGTTGATCTCCATGCCCTTGTAAGGCTCGGCTGCCTTGGCGAACCACTGCAACTCTTTCGTTTGATCTTCCTTCGAAAGTGCGGAGATGGTGAACTCGCTCTCGAGCCACTTGGCGATGGCGGCATCATCGGCAAATACCGGCGCAGCCATCATGGTCATGGCCAGCGTCGCCGCCGTGGCCAAAAGTTTCAGTTTCATCGAATGTCCTCCCATGTATGTGGGCCCTCAAATTGGAGCCTGCGGCCACTATCAAACGAAAGAAAGCGAACGTCAAGCACCGCATTTTGCTGCATTGCGGTGTGAAATCGAATCTGTTTTTGCGCCAAAACGAAAGGAAACGAAGAAAAACGAAATTAGCGCTTGGAGCGGCTCCTGGCTGCCTCGGGCAGGGTCACATCGCGGCGATAGGGCAGGCCGAAATGGTCTGGTTCCGGCTGTCCGTAGGCTTCGGCGCAGCGGCGGCCTGCGTGAACGGCGGCGGCGATGGTACCGGGAGACAGGCAGTCGCCAATCCGCTCCGGCTCGTGGCCGTGATAGACGAGTTCGCGGTAGAGATCGTCATTTGTGGCGCGGCTGGTCACCAGCACAAGGGAATCGGTTTCGAAGAGCAGATTGTCGCCAGTGTAAATGCAGCCCGACGTTCCGCCAGCGGAGGTTACCGATGTGAGCGCGCGGCCGGTGACGATATGCACACCCATCCGCAACAGGTTGGCCTGAATGCGCGATTGCTCCAGAGATGCCGACGCGAACCGCGAAACCACCGGCGATGGCGTCATCAGCGTCACTGCAAAGTCCTCGCGGCGGAGCAGTTCGGCGACGATGCCGCCCATGTAGTAGTGGTCTTCGTCATAGACGAGAACGCGGCGGTCTTGGGGGCGGATGCCCGCGATCAGATCGTCGGGTGTGAGGATTTGCCGCTCGGCAGGAATCTCGAGTGCCGTGGTGGTAACCCGGCCAATGCCATCGCGCCGCCAGCGCGCACCGGTGGCGACAATGACCTTGTCGGCGCCGAATTCGCGCACGAGCTCCGGCGTCACGTGGCTCTCGAGATAGAGCGTCACGTTCGGCATCTTGGCGATCTGGCCGAGGCGCCAGTCGCGCACCCTGCCCCAGGCCGCAAGGCCCGGAAGGCGGCATTCCAGCGCCACGCGGCCTCCGGCTTCGGAGGCCTTGTCGGCAAGGGTGACATCGTATCCGCGTTGGCCGAGCGCACGTGCCGCTTCGAGCCCGGCGGGGCCCGCACCCGCAACGAGGACGCGTGACGCCGTGTGGCGCGGAGCAATGCGCTCTGGGTGCCAGCCGCGCCGCCACTCCTCGCCCATGCTGGGGTTCTGGGTGCAGCGGATCGGCGACATGGTGTAGTCGCCGGTCACACAGATGTTGCAACCGATGCATTCGCGAATATCGTCGATACGGCCTTCCTCGATCTTCTTCGGCAGGAAGG
>JBJXGL010000011.1:0-2532 GCA_046160365.1 Aestuariivirga sp.
GCGCGACGGAGCGGATGTGGGCAGTCCGGCGCGGCAGTTCGTTAGTGTTGCCCACAACCGAATCACCTGCTCTCGGCCAATTTCTGACTAGGAACTGTTTCCCGGGTTGATCCGACCTCATCTCCGATAGTGCGCCCTTATGTGAACTCCACACCGGGGTCAATCGGCCAGTTTAGCGGGTGAGAGGGCCCTTTCTTGACTCGCTGATGAGCCGCTTTCGATTGGACGAAGGCCCATCCAATCTAATTCCAATCTTGGGCGATTCCCTGGAGAGGACACCGCCGGAAAATGTCACTCGTACCGCAGCGCCACGACCGGATCGAGCCGCGCCGCTTTGCTAGCCGGCCAGATCCCGAAGAACAATCCCACTCCGACCGAAACGAGGATGCCCAGCGCGGCGGCCCACAATGGAACGGCGGTCGGCAGGCTCGGAAAAACTGTGCGGGCCAACAGGGCGATGCCCCACCCGAATAGCATGCCAACCAACCCGCCGACGAAGGTCAACACCACCGCTTCGGTCAGAAATTGAATAACTATGTCCTGGCGCTTGGCGCCGAGAGCCTTGCGCACGCCAATCTCCTTGGTACGCTCGGTGACGCTGACTAACATGATGTTCATCACGCCAATCCCGCCCACCAGCAGGCCGATCGAACTCAGCACCACCATGACGATCGCCGTCGTGGCCGTAACTTTGCGGAAATCCTCGATCAGTTGATCGGCGGTGGAGATGGAAAAATTATCGGGACTATCGTAAGGCACTCGCCGCTCGGTCCGCAGCACACCGCGAACTTCATCGGACGCCTTGGCCAGTTGGCCTTCGCGGGCCGACACGATCAGCATGTGTTCCCTGGCATTCGGAAACATCTTGCGCATGGTGAAGTAGGGCAACAGGATTCGGTTATCGTTCTGACCGGGAAATGAGGCGGACGGACGGCTCATCACGCCGATCACTTCAAAGACATGGCCATCCACTTCGAAGGACTTGCCGATCGCGTCCTGCTGCGCAAACAGTGCCTTTTGCGCATCCTCGCCGATCACGGCCACGGCTCTGCGCCGCTGGTTTTCCGCTTCTGTAAAGAAGCGCCCAGCCTTCATTTCCGCATTCCCGCCGGCGGCGTAGCCTTCCTCGGTGCCCCCCAGATCCAGATTGAACAGGTCATTGCCCTTGTAACGGGCCTTGTGAATCATGTTCCAGTCCGGGAACAGATACGGGCTCACGTGTTCCACATTCGGACAGCGCTCAGCAATGGCCTTGGCGTTGTCCAGCGTCAAGGGCTTGCGAATCCGCTCTTCGGCCGACAAGTTACCGGCGCGGAAGCCGATCCGAAACTTGAACACGATCAGATTGTTGGTGCCGAAGCTTTTCAGGATGTTGGTGATCGCCCCGTCAAAGCCCGCGATGATTGACCCCACGCCGATGATGGTGCCGGTGCCGATGATTACGCCGAGCACCGTGAGCAGACTCCGCAGCTTGTGCGCGCGCAGCGTGGCCATCGCCAAGGGCACACCCGAAACAAGACTCGCGCGCAGGTTCATCGCTTTATTTCTCGACTCGTAGCGCTTCGATAGGATCGAGCTTCGCAGCTTGCGTCGCCGGGTAGATGCCAAAGAACAGACCCACCAGCGTCGATAGCCCCACGCCCAGCGCTACCGCCGACATCGGCATCGACATCGGAACCGGCGTAAAATTGCTCACCAGAACCCCCGTGATAAACGCAATCGCCACGCCGATGAATCCGCCGCAAGCCGACAGCGAAGCAGACTCCACCAGGAATTGATAGAGAATGTCCCGGCTGCGCGCGCCCACACTTTTGCGAATGCCAATCTCATGCGTGCGCTCGGTCACCACCGCCAGCATAATGTTCATGATCACCACGCCGCCCACCACCATGAACACGCTGACCACGGCCATGGCGGTCGCAGCGATGGCGCCGGTCATCTTGTCCCATGCCGACATCAGCGAGTCCGACGAGACGATGGCGAAGTTGTCGTCCGCGCCCGGCCTCACGTGACGGTAAGCCCGCATCAGCATCCGGATCTCATCTTGCGCTTGAAAGATGGAGTCGCGCGTATGGGCCTGCGCCATGTAGCCAACGTCGTTGCGCGACCCGTAGATCTTGAAAGCCGTCTCAATCGGAATCATTACAAAGCTGTCGAGCGACTGCCCGAACACACTACCCTGCTTCTTGGCCACGCCGACCACGGTGAAGGGTCGGCCGTCAATGCGGATCGCTTTGCCGATCGGATCGGCCTGAGGGAAGAAAGCCTCTTTAAAGTCATACCCAATCACCGCCACCATCAGATGGTGCTCATTTTCGCTGTCAGCCAGGAAGCGCCCCTGCTCGATCTGCGTGTTGGTGATGGCTCCCATATTGGGAGTGCAGCCGCGGATCTGGATGCCGTCAAGTTTCTGGCCCTCATGCATGGCGTTGCCTCGTCGAAAGTTCTGCATGCCGATCGCCCGTACCAGCGTCGCCCGCTCCTTCAGGAACTCGTACTCATCCTTCTTGAGGAACGGGTTCTTCCGCTGCA
>JBJXGL010000012.1:0-10528 GCA_046160365.1 Aestuariivirga sp.
CGATCGTCGCCGTCATGCGCAAAATGATCGTCATCCTCAACGCCATCGCCCGCGAAAACAAACCCTGGAAACACCAAAATGCTTGACAAACAAACACGAGAGATCCCCGCTTTCGCGGGGATGACGACGTGAGGGAGAGAGCGAGGAAACAATCAGTGGTGGTGCGTTTCACTCCGATTGCGCCTTTCGGCGCTCGGGCTTTGAAGGTGATCCGTCCGCGAGTTGGTGTGGGCGGGATCGGCGCCGATTATGCCTTCAAGACATCCATTTGAATGGGGCCTTCGGCGCGGCCATGAATGAACTGGTCGACATAGGCATTGCCGGATCTGTTCACCTGGTTCGCCTCGCCCTGCCAGATGATTTCGCCACGATGGATCATTGCGATATCGTCCGCGATTTTCCGCGCCGACGCCATGTCGTGGGTGATCGAGATGGTCGTGGCGCCCAGCCGTTTCACGCAATCGACGATCAGATTGTTGATCACATCCGCCATGATCGGATCGAGCCCGGTTGTCGGCTCGTCGAAGAAGATGATCTCGGGGTCCGCCGCAATGGCCCGCGCCAGCGCCACGCGCTTCTGCATGCCGCCCGAAAGTTCCGCCGGATAGAGCGCGCCAACATCGGATGTGAGCCCCACTTGCGCCAGCTTGTCGATGGCCACATCCTTGGCGACGCTCCGGGCAACGCCGCGCCCATGGGTGAGGCCGAAGGCAACATTCTCCCAGACACTCAATGAGTCAAACAGCGCGGAACCCTGGAATAGCATACCGAAGCGCGCAAGGAATTGATCGCGCTCCGTTCCACGTAGTCCAACGACACTTTCGCCGCCGACATTGATCTCGCCGGAGTCGGGCCGGATGATGCCGAGAATGCATTTGAGCATCACCGATTTGCCCGTGCCCGAGCCGCCGATCACCACCAGCGAGCGGCCCTTGTTGACCGAAATGCTCAGTCCCCGAAGCACCTGCTTCGGCCCGAAACTCTTGCGCACGTCCTTGAGCTCGATGTGAGGCGTCAAATCAGTCCCCGAACAGCAGCGATGTCAGGGCGAAGTTCGCCGCGAGAATGAGAATGGCGGACGAAACCACGGCATTGGTCGTGGCCCGGCCAACCCCTTGCGCGCCACCCCTCGAGTTGAAGCCGTGATAGCAGCCCATCACCGCAATGACGAAGCCGAATACGGCGGCTTTGATGAGGCCCGAAGTGAAGTCGTCGAGCTTGAGGAAATCCGCGGTGTTCTTGAGATAAGCATACTCATTGAAGCCCAATGAGCGCGTGCCAACGATATAGCCGCCCATGATGCCGATGGTGTCGCCGATGGCCACGAGGATCGGCATCGTGATGACCGCCGCGATGAGCCGGGGCGCCGCAAGATACTTGAACGGATTGGTGGCGAGCGTCACCAGCGCATCGATCTGCTCGGTGACTTTCATGGTGCCGAGTTCGGCTGCGATTGCAGCGCCGACGCGGCCCGCCACCATAAGGCCGGCGAGCACCGGACCTAGCTCGCGCGTAATCCCCAGGGCAACAATCGAAGCGACAAGACTCTCTGCATTGAAGCGCGAAGAGCCAAGATAGATCTGCAACGCCAATGCGCCGCCAGTGAAGAAGGCAGTGAGTCCCACGACAGGCAGCGAGTTGTAGCCGATCTTCAGCATCTGGTCGGCGATCTGGCGCGGATAGAAGGTGGGCGTCAGCCCCTGCACCAGCATGTCCTTGAGGAACAATGTCACCAGCCCGATTTCGCGCATCAGGTTGAGGATGGCGCGGCCGAGATGCGCCGCGACATTCCAGGACGGGGCGGCGTCCGGTTTCTGCAACATCTCCTGGCTCAAGCCGTGGCCCTCTGCGATTCGGACCCGGAATATAGCCGTGCATAGCGGCTGCCCAAACGGGTGAGCAGTTCGTAGGAAACAGTCCCGGCCCAGGCCGCCGTCTCGTCGATGCCGACGTGATTGCCGAAAATTTCCGCGCGCGAGCCCTTGCTGCATTTCGCCTCGGGCACGCCCGTGACATCGATCGCCATCATGTCCATCGAAATTCGCCCGATTACGGGGCAGCGCCGCTCCCCCAGCCACACATGCGCCGGCCCCGAAGGCTCCTTGGAACCCAGTGCGCGCGGCACCCCATCCTTGTAGCCAGCCCCCAGAATGGCCACGCGAGAAGGCCGCGCCGCTATCCATGTCCCGCCGTAGCCCACGCTCTCGCCAACCGCGACGTCGCGCACTTGAAGAACCGTGCCCTCTAGATGCGCCACTGGTCGCATTGGGTTTTGAGAACCCGGCAAGGGGTTGCCGCCATACAGTGCAATGCCCGGGCGCAGAAGATCGTGCGTGTAACCCCTCCCAAGATAGATGCCGGAGGAGTTTGCCAGACTCGCAGGCACGCCCGGAAACCGTGCCCGGACATGGTCAAATGCGCGCCCCTGTTTCGCATTCAAAGGGTGCGGCGGATCGTCGGCGCAAGCCAGATGACTCATGAGAAGGGAGGGGGCAAGACCATCCATTGTGAAGTTGTCGGCCAGAAGCGCTTCGAGTTCGGCCAAAGAGAAACCGAGCCGGTTAATGCCGGTGTCGACATGAATGGCGCAGGGAAGCTTCCGCCCGTAAACCCGCCCAAATGCTGCCCATTCCCGAGCCTCGGAGATCGCGATCAGCGCCGGTCTCAAATCAAGCCGCGCATAGAATTCCGCCTGTCCCGGAAACAGCCCGTCCAGCACATATATGGTAGCGGTGGGCACAAGCGCCCTAAGTTCTTCGCCCTCCTTGGGCCGGGCCACGAAGAACGTGCGGCAACCCGCCTCCCACAACGCCCCGGCGACGGGCGCGATGCCAAGTCCGTAAGCATTGCCCTTTACCGCCGCCCCGCATTCGGCCTCGGGCGCCCGGGCCGCGAGTGTCCGCCAGTTTGCCTGGATCGCCGAGAGATCGATGGTCAGGACAGCCCCCGCCAGGTCCTCGGGTGTTGCGGCAGCGGCTGGGAAATTGCTCATGGCCTCTCGCATATGCGCCATTGGCCGTGAGGGCAAGCTGGAGACGATTAATGGTCTGATCACAGAAATGCCATATCTCGGAACCAGTGACGGCGCGGGGAAAACGGCTGGAACCTCTTGTGCAAGCCCCTAGGCAACTGATCCGAAATGAAACAAGTCGCATGAGGCAATTCGCGGTTGTCGTGTTGGCGGCGGGCATGGGCACCCGCATGAAATCCGCCGTGCCGAAGGTCCTCCACAAGGCAGCGGGGCGGAGCCTGCTCGGCCATGTTTTGACCGCGATCAAGCCGCTCGAACCCGCCCGCACGGTCATCGTCGCCGGACCGCAAATGCCGGAAGTCGAAGCCGAAGCTCGCCGCTTCGTGCCGGACTGCAAGATCGCCATTCAAGAGCAGCGAAACGGCACCGGACACGCCGTATCGATGGCCAAGGATCATCTTTCGGACTTCTCCGGCACCGTCATCGTCGTCTACGCCGATGTGCCGCTGATCAAAAGCGAAACGCTTCGCGGGCTTGCCTCGAAGCTGGGCCGGGGCACGCCAATGGCTGTCCTTGGTTTTGAAGCCGCCAACCCTCAAGGCTACGGCCGGCTGATCCCGGCAGCGAAGGGCCATATCAAGGCGATCCGGGAGGAGCTTGATGCCTCACCCAAGGAACGCAAGATAAAGCTCTGTAACTCCGGCGTAATTGCCATTGACTCGAAGACGCTCTGGCAAACGCTTCCCAAGATCAAGCCGAACAATGCAAAAGGCGAAATCTACCTGACCGATCTGGTCGAGTTGGTCGTCAAAGCCAAGGGCAAAGTCGGCGTTGCGACCTGCGGCGAAATCGAAGTCATGGGCGTTAACGACCGCACCCAATTGGCCCACGTGTCGGGTGCCCTTCAGGACCAATATCGCACCCGCGCCATGCTTGGCGGCGCCACGCTCATCGATCCGTCCACGGTTTACCTTTCGGCGGACACTCAAATCGGCCAGGACGTCGTCGTGGAGCCAAATGTGGTCTTCGGCCCAGGCGTGAACGTGGGCAATGGCGCGGAGATTCTCGCCAACTGCCATATCGAAGGCGCAACCATTGGCGAAGGCGCGCGCATCGGCCCATTCGCACGGCTGAGGCCCGGCGCTCATATCGGCGCGAACGCCCATGTCGGCAACTATGTAGAGATCAAGAACGCAGCACTCGGAGCAGGGGCCAAAGCCAACCATCTCAGCTATATCGGTGACGCGACGGTTGGGGCTAAGAGCAACATCGGCGCCGGCACCATCACCTGCAACTACGATGGCTATGCCAAGCACAAGACCGAAATCGGCAGCGGGGTTTTCGTTGGTTCGAATACGGCTCTCGTGGCGCCGGTCAAGATCGGCGATGGCGTGAACATTGCAGCAGGCAGTGTGGTAACAAAAGACGTGCCCGCCGATGCACTCGCAATCGGCCGGGCGGAGTTGAGCGTGCGTGAAGGTTGGGCCAAGCGCTACCGCGAGATCATGCAGGCGCGGAAGAGCGCGAAGACGTAATCGAAGGAGAAGACCCATGTGCGGCATTGTTGGCATTCTCGGCAAGGAGCCGGTGGCGGAAGGAATCGTTGAAGCGCTGAAGCGCCTCGAATACCGGGGCTATGACTCGGCTGGCGTTGCCACCATCGAGAGTGGCCGCATCGAGCGCCGCCGCGCGCCCGGCAAACTCCGCAATCTCGAAGCCAAGCTGCGCGAAGAGCCGCTCGCCGGCCTGACCGGCATTGGCCACACGCGCTGGGCAACCCATGGCGCCGCCACCGAAACCAATGCGCATCCTCATACCGCGGGCGATGTGGTGATCGTTCACAACGGCATCATCGAAAACTTCCGCGAACTGAAGGACGAACTCGCGGCGGAAGGAACCAAGTTTGATACACAAACCGACACCGAAGTCGTGGCCCACCTGATCAACCGCGAACGCCGCAACGGCAAAGCCCCGCGCGATGCCGTGCGCGACGTGCTGAAGCGGCTTGATGGCGCCTTTGCGCTGGCGATCCTGTTCAAGAGCGAAGACAATCTTCTGATCGGCGCGCGCAAAGGCAGTCCGCTTGCGATTGGTCATGGCAATGGCGAAATGTTTCTGGGCTCCGATGCCATCGCACTCGCCCCCTTCACCAACCGCGTCACCTATCTCGAAGACGGCGACTGGACGGTGCTCACACGTTCTTCGTGCGAAATCTACGACGCGAAAAACCGCAAGGCCGAGCGGCCAATGAATTTCTCGCAAGCCTCGTCCATGATGGTGGACAAGGGCAATCACCGCCACTTCATGGCCAAGGAAATCGAGGAACAGCCGGAAGTCGTCGGCCACACGCTCGCCGAATACATCGACTTCTCCGAGCGCGCGGTCCGCGTGCCCGAAGGCCTCGACTTCGATTTCAAGTCGTTGACGCGTCTTACGATCACGGCCTGCGGCACCGCGTCCTATGCGGGCTTGGCCTCGAAGTACTGGTTCGAAAAAATCGCCAGGCTTCCGACCGAGGTCGATATCGCCTCCGAGTTTCGTTACCGCGAAGCGCCGCTGCCAAAGGATGGCCTGGCTATCGTGATTTCCCAGTCGGGCGAAACCGCCGACACGCTCGCCGCGTTGCGCTACTGCAAATCGCAAGGCCAGCAGACCATTGCCATCGTCAACGTGCCGGAGTCGACCATTGCTCGCGAAGCTGGCCTCGCACTCCGCACCTTCGCCGGTCCTGAAATCGGTGTGGCGTCCACGAAGGCGTTCACCTGCCAGCTGGCGGCACTCGCCTGCCTCGCCATTCTCGCCGCCAAACTGCGCGGCACGATTACGCGCGAGCAGGAGAAGGAGCTGGTCGGCGCGCTGATCGAAGCGCCGCGACACATGGCGGAAATCTTGAAAGAGGAGAAACACATCGCCGAAGTGGCGCGCGAGATCGCCCACGCGCGCGATGTTCTCTATCTCGGGCGCGGCATCAATTTCCCGATCGCGCTGGAAGGTGCGCTCAAGCTCAAGGAGATTTCTTATATTCACGCCGAAGGTTATGCCGCGGGCGAATTGAAGCATGGACCGATTGCGCTCGTTGACGAGAATGTTCCCGTCATCGTTATCGCCCCCCGCGATGAACTGTACGAGAAAACCATCTCGAACATGGAAGAAGTGGCGGCGCGCGGCGGCAAGATCGTGCTGCTGACGGACGACACCGCCTTGGCCGAGAATGGCCACCGCGCCTTCCGCCGCATCCGCGTGCCGCAGGCCCATGCCTTCATCAGCCCGCTGCTCTATGCGATCCCCGTGCAGTTGATCGCCTATCACGCCGCCGTTTTCATCGGGACCGACGTGGACCAACCGCGCAACCTGGCGAAGTCGGTGACGGTAGAGTAGGCGTCACTGCCGCCGGTGTACAAGATAGATGCCGATTGCCACCACGATCATCGCGGCGGAAAGTAGGAACGCCGTGCCGATGAACTGGTTCATGGTGTAACCGAACACCTGGGCGAACAGCAGCGTGCCGATCAGCATCGAGAGATTCTGCGTGCTTGCGATGCCGCCTTGCAATTCGCCCTGTGCGTCCGCTGGCGCTGCTTTCGACATCAGCGCGGAGAGGGCAGGGAACACGATACCCTCCGGCGCATGGATGACAAGCAGGATCAAGACCCAGATCAGATCGGGCGCGAAGGCATATCCGGCTGCCGCGATCGCAGCCGTTGCGAGCCCCACAAGGGCCGCGCCATTCTCACCGAGCTTTTTCACGGCGGGACCGGTGAGCGCGCCCTGGACGATCGCGGTCATGATTCCGAATGCCGCAAGCGTGAGGCCAATCGTACTCTCGCTCCATCCGAATGCCGCGATGCCCCAAAACGGCCAGATCGCCGGATACACCGATGTCGCCAGCATATAGACGAACAACACCGCAAGCAGCGGCAGCACTTGCCGGTAGCTGGAAAAAACTTTGAACGCGCCCAAAGGATTTGCACGCGGCAGAGTGAACGGCCGCCGGCGCTCACGCGGAAGCGTCTCAGGTAGCACGAAGTAACCGTAGACGAAATTGAGTAGCGAGATAGCGGCCGCCACGAAAAACGGCACGCGCGCACCATATTCTCCCAGCAATCCGCCGATCGCGGGCCCTATCACGAAACCAAGCCCGAATGCCGCCCCCATCAGGCCGAAAGCCTTTGCGCGCTCCTCAGGTTCGGTGACATCTGCGATATAGGCATTCGCCGTCGAATAGGACGCTCCACAAAGTCCCGCCACCACGCGCCCCACGAACAGCCACCACAATGTCGGTGCAAGCGCTGACAGGAAATAGTCGATGCCCAACCCGAACACCGAAAGAAGCAACAGCGGCCTTCGTCCATAGGCGTCCGAAAGATTGCCGATGAGCGGGCCACAGAGAAACTGCATCCCGCCGTAAGCGAAATAGAGCCATCCCGACACCAGCGTCGCCTCGGCAATCCCCTTGCCGCTGATGTCCTCGATCAGCGCCGGAAGCACCGGCATGATAAGGCCGAAGCCAACCATGTCGAGGAACACGGTGACGAAGACGAAAGCAGTGGCGTGGCGGTTTGCCTGGCTGGGCACCGTTAGTGCGCGGACCGTGAGCGCGGCCTGTAGGCATTGTTCTTGGGATCGAAGCCCTCGAAATACTCGCGCACCTGCGGATGGCGCACGGGCGATCCGGTGTCGTCCTTGAGCAAATTCTGCTCCGAGACATAAGCCACGTACTCGGTGTCCTCGTTCTCCGCGAGCAGATGATAGAACGGTTGATCGCGCCGCGGCCGGCTATCGGGTGGAATGGAATTAAACCATTCTTCGGTGTTGCTGAACACGGGGTCGACATCGAAAATGACGCCCCGGAAAGCATAGAGCCGGTGGCGAACCACCTGGCCTATTCCGAATTTTGCGCGCGGCAACTCGCTCATGACCTCTTGATGACAAGGTGTGACGGACAAGGCAAGAGGGCCTCGCTAATTTGTCATGAAAGCAGGAACCGTACCACTCTCGCCAAGCCCGCGTTTCATGGCGAACTGCCGGAATGCCGGAACAGCGGAAATGGCCGCCATGGCTGCGGCGCGCGCGCCCGCGAACGGCAAAATGTCCGCAAGCAGCGAACGGTTCATGGCATCGATGGCGGCGATGCGGAACATTACATCGGAGCGGCGCAGCCCGTCATAGTCCTTCTGCGCAACCGCGGAGCCGGGATCGCCGCGCGACGCGGCTATCGATTCCACGGCGTAAGCCGCATCGCGCAGCGAAAGATTGAGTCCCTGCGCCCCCAGCGGCGGCATGACATGGGCGGCCTCGCCCACGAGAAATATCCGCCGCGCGGCAAACTTCCGCGCCACTTGCCGGATCATGGGAAAAAGCTTTCGCGGCCCGATCTCGCGAATGAGGCCGAGCTCGCCATGGCTGCGCAACTGAATTTCCACCGCAAGTTCAGCTTCGGAAAGATCATGAAGCCGTTGCGCCTCATCGGGCCGCGCCATCCAAACAAGGCTCGAACGCGAACCCGGCAACGGCACTGTGGTAAAGGCGCCCTCAGGCCCGTGGCGTTCGACCGATGTGTTGTTGTGTGGAGCCGAGTGGCTGAAGCTCGTAGCGAGCGCGGATTGTTTGTAGTCCGTCTTGTCGACAGAGATGCCAGCGGCATCGCGCAGCAATGACGTGCGGCCATCCGCAGCGATTATCGCCGGCGCAGTGAAAGCCAACTCATCCGAGCTATGGAGGATGACCGAATCGCCAGCAGTTTCAGCGCGCTTGATCAATCCTTCAAAACAAAAAACTCCCGCGCTCTTTGCGGCATCGAATAACGTGCGAGTCAGGTGTTGAAGGGCGATGTTCCAGCCGAAAGCATCGTGGCCCAACTCCTCCGCTTCGAACGTCACGGTCGGCGCGGAGATGATGAGGCCCGTTTCGTCGATGATCGTGAGCCGCGCGAGCGGCGCGGAACCGATCTTCAGCGGCTCGGGCCAAACACCAAGATTGGTAAGAAGCTGGATCGACGGCTGCATCAACGCAACTGTGCGCGGATCGGGCTGCTGAGGCGGGGCGATCAGCGCTGTACGCAGTCCATGCTTGGCGGAAAGAATTGCCGCCGCAAGCCCCGCAGGCCCTCCGCCCGCCACGATGCAATCGAAGGATTCCATGTTTCAGCCGAGCTTCGTCGCCTGCATGCTGGGTCTGGCGCTGAAGCGTTCGTGGAATGCTGCAAGATTGGGACGCCCCTCGCGCCATGCGGTCTCCGGCATTCTGAAATCGATATAGGCAAGAACCACTGCGGCAGCGATGCTTCCGGCATTGACCTGGGTAAGTTCCGCGCTCCAGTTCTTGTCCATATCGGTGACGGCGGAAAGCAAACGAGTTTTCTGACGGTCTAGCCACTCCTGCCATTGCAGGCCTTGCGGGCGCGCCCCCACCTCGTAACGCATGGCAACGGCGGTGTCTCCCAAACCCATCGCAAGTGCCTGAAGTGTCAGCACGCGGAAGCGCTTCACGCCATCGTCGGGAATGAGACCGGAGTTGCCGGCGATGTGGCAGAGATATTCGATGATCACCCGGGAGTCGAAGATCGCGTGGCCATGATCGGTTTCGAGGATCGGGATGCGGCCCAGCGCGCCGAGTTTGGTCAGGTGCGCATTGACTTCCGTGGGTTTTGCCGACTCTCTCACGTGCTGGATGCGATCCGCTATGCCCAGTTCATGCGCCGTCACCAGACAACTGCGCACGAACGGGGAAATGATATCGCCATAAATCTTCATTGCTGCCCCTCCGGGAGCGGAACGAACGCTTCGTTGAGCCGCGAGGATGGATCGCGGTCGAAAAAGAATGCCGGCCGCAAGACCGCCTCGTGCCAGTAGGTTGGCAGAATGGGGAAGTCCTCGGGTTTCGTCAAATGCCGGAAGCCGAGCGTGTACCACACGACGATGTCCTCTCCCGTCGCGGGTGCGCCGTCCGCGGTGAACTGCGGCAGGCCATCGCCGCCTTTGGACAGGTTCGGGTAGAGACCCCCGGCCCAGAGTTCATCCGGCTTGTAGCGGCTGATCCACAGGGGGTGTGCAGAGAACGCGGCGCGCATTTGCGGCGCATCGTCGGCCGGAAGTATGGAACTCACGGAGTGTCCGGAATCAAGCCAATAGCTTGGATGCTGGCCAAGCGCGTTCATCGCAGATGGATTTTCCAACCGCAAAACTTCGCCGTCGGCATCATGACTCATTGGGACGGCTCCTTCATTGGCGACAGTCTCCGTCTCAATTTTCCACAGTCCCTTTCGAAGCGCGCTTGATGCCGCAGGCTTCGCGACGATGCGGTCGCGCCTCAGCGTGTTCGCTTCGCCGTCGATATCGAGATCGAGCCGGTAATTGATGTAGTGATCGTGATAGGGCGCCACCGTGTAGGGCGCGATCAGCGCGCCATGTTCCGTATCTTGTTTTGCGGTGGCATCGCCCATGTTCGCCGCCGTGACCGACTTGATCGCATCGAAACCCGTGGCACCCACGCGCAGCTTGATGGCGCCCCTTGGCTGGAACACGTAGTCGATCACATAGTCGTAATTGCCGAGGGTTG
>JBJXGL010000013.1:0-16675 GCA_046160365.1 Aestuariivirga sp.
CGGTTGCCGGACTCGATGAAGTTCTCGACGATCTTGAGGCGCTTGGCGAGCTTCTTGGGCTTCAGGTCGCCGGTGGCGACTTTCAACTCCTCGCGCAGTTCCTCGCGGAGCTTGTCGAGATTGATGCCGAGCAGCATCTCGCGCACGGCTTCCGCGCCAATCGACGCGGTGAAGCTATCCTCGCTGTAATCTTCCTGAGCCTTGATGTATTCGCTCTCGGTCAGGAGCTGGCGCGGCTTCAGCGGCGTCAATCCGGGCTCGAGCACGATGTACTGCTCGAAATAGAGCACGCGCTCGACATCCTTGAGCGTCATGTCGAGGAGCAGCGATATGCGGCTCGGCAGCGACTTCAGGAACCAGATGTGCGCGACGGGTGCTGCAAGTTCGATATGGCCCATGCGCTCGCGCCGGACCTTGGACAGCGTCACTTCGACGCCGCACTTTTCGCAGATGATGCCTTTGTACTTCATGCGCTTGTACTTGCCGCACAAGCATTCGTAATCCTTCACGGGCCCGAAGATGCGGGCGCAGAACAGCCCGTCTCGCTCCGGTTTGAAGGTGCGGTAGTTGATCGTCTCCGGCTTCTTGATCTCGCCGAAGGACCACGACAGAATCTTCTCGGGCGATGCGATCGAGATGCGGATCTGATCGAAAGTCTGCGCCGGGGCGACCGGGCTGAAGACGTTCATGACCTCTTGGTTCATGATGCGACTTGCTCCTTTGTGCGGGATGGCCTTCCCGCGAGGTAACCGAATTCGAATGTGGTTGCCGGGCAGGCCCCTGCCCGCCCGGCTTGATTACGATTGCGTGTTCTGAAGCTCGACGTTCAAACTGAGCGAACGCATTTCCTTGACCAGCACGTTGAAGCTTTCCGGAATGCCCGCCTCGAACCCGTCGTCGCCGCGCACGATTGCCTCGTACACTTTGGTGCGGCCCGCCACGTCGTCCGATTTGACGGTGAGCATTTCCTGCAGCGTGTAGGCAGCGCCATAGGCTTCGAGCGCCCAGACCTCCATTTCACCGAAGCGCTGTCCGCCGAACTGCGCCTTGCCGCCCAGAGGCTGCTGGGTGACGAGCGAGTAAGGCCCGATCGAGCGTGCGTGGATTTTGTCGTCCACGAGATGGTGAAGCTTCAGCATGTAGATGTAGCCAACCGTCACTTCGCGGTCGAACTTCTCACCGGTCTTGCCGTCGTAGAGGACGACCTGCCCGCTGGTGGCGAGACCCGCCTGCTTCAGCATATCGGCGATATCCTCCTCGCGCGCGCCATCGAAGACGGGCGTTGCGATCGGAACGCCGCGGCGGAGATTGCCCGAAGCCTCGACAAGCTGTTTGTCGTCCAGTGCGTCGAGCTCGGCGTTCTTGCCGTAGATCTTCGCCAGAGCATCGCGCAGCGGCTTCGCCTTCTGCGTCTCGCGGTAGGCATCGATCAACTCGCCGATCTGCCGGCCCATGCCCGCGCACGCCCATCCGAGATGGGTTTCGAGGATCTGGCCCACGTTCATGCGGCTTGGCACGCCAAGCGGATTGAGCACGATGTCGACATGCGTGCCGTCCTCGAGGAACGGCATGTCCTCAACCGGAACGATCTTCGACACCACACCCTTGTTGCCGTGACGGCCCGCCATCTTGTCGCCAGGCTGAATCTTGCGCTTCACGGCGACGAAGACCTTGACCATCTTCATGACGCCGGGCGGCAATTCGTCGCCACGCTGCAGCTTCTCGACCTTGTCGAGGAAGCGGTTCTCGAGCCGCTTCTTCGAGTCCTCGTACTGCTGCTTCATGGCCTCGAGTTCGGCCATCGCCTTTTCGGCTGTGAGCGCCAAGTTCCACCACTGCGAGCGCGGCACATCCTCGAGGATCGTCTCGGTGATCTTGCCGTCGATCTTGTGGCCCTTGGGTCCGCCGCTCGCGGCCTTGCCGGTCAGGAAGTCGCGCAAGCGGCCATAGGAGTTGCGGTCGAGGATCGCCAGTTCGTCGTCGCGGTCCTTGGCCAGGCGTTCGATTTCCTCGCGTTCGATCGCCAGCGCGCGTTCGTCCTTGTCAACGCCGTGACGGTTGAACACGCGCACTTCGACGATCGTGCCCGTGACACCCGGGGGCAGCTTGAGCGACGTATCGCGCACGTCGGACGCCTTCTCGCCGAAGATGGCGCGGAGCAGTTTTTCTTCCGGTGTCATCGGACTTTCGCCCTTGGGCGTGATCTTGCCGACCAGAATATCGCCAGGCTTCACTTCGGCGCCGATATAGACGATGCCCGCTTCATCGAGGTTCTTCAGCGCCTCTTCGCCAACGTTCGGGATGTCGCGGGTGATTTCCTCGGGGCCCAGCTTGGTGTCGCGGGCCATCACGTCGAATTCCTCGATGTGAATGGAGGTGAACACGTCGTCCTTCACGATCCGCTCGGAAAGCAGGATCGAGTCCTCGAAGTTGTAGCCGTTCCACGGCATGAACGCGACCAGCACGTTCTGGCCGAGCGCCAGATCGCCAAGGTCCGTCGAGGGGCCGTCGGCGATGATGTCGCCTACCTTTACCTCGTCGCCCACGCGCACCAGCGGACGCTGATTGATGCACGTGTTCTGGTTCGAACGCTGGAACTTCGCGAGCGTGTAGATGTCGACGCCCGACTTCGACGGATCGGTCTCTTCCGTAGCGCGGATGACGATGCGCTTGGCATCGACCTGATCCACGACGCCAGTGCGCCGCGCCGTGATGGCCGCGCCTGAATCGCGCGCCACGACAGCTTCCATGCCGGTGCCGACGAGCGGCGCGTTGGTGCGCACGAGCGGCACCGCCTGACGCTGCATGTTCGAGCCCATCAGCGCTCGGTTTGCGTCGTCGTTCTCGAGGAACGGAATAAGCGCTGCAGCGACCGACACAAGCTGCTTCGGCGACACGTCGACGAAGTCGATCTTGTCCTGCGGCACCATCAGCACGTCGCCGTGGCTCCTCGCCTGCACCAGGTCGTCGGCGAACTTGTTATCTTTGGTGAGCGCCACATTCGCCTGGGCGATGTGGTGCTTGCTTTCCTCGATGGCCGAGAGATACACGACCTCGTGGCTAACCTTGCCGTTCACCACCTTGCGGTAGGGTGTTTCGATAAAGCCGTACTTGTTCACCCGCGCGTAGGTGGCGAGCGAATTGATCAGGCCGATGTTCGGGCCTTCCGGCGTTTCGATTGGGCAGATGCGGCCATAATGCGTGGGATGCACGTCGCGCACTTCGAAGCCAGCGCGCTCGCGGGTAAGACCACCCGGCCCAAGCGCCGAGAGGCGGCGCTTGTGGGTGATTTCGGAGAGCGGGTTGGTCTGATCCATGAACTGCGAAAGCTGCGAGGATCCGAAGAACTCGCGCACCGCCGCCGCGGCGGGCTTCGCATTGATGAGATCGTGCGGCATTACCGTGTCGACATCGACAGACGACATGCGCTCCTTGATGGCGCGCTCCATGCGGACAAGGCCGAGCCGGTACTGGTTCTCCATGAGCTCGCCCACCGAGCGCACACGGCGGTTGCCGAGATGGTCGATGTCGTCCACCTCGCCCTTGCCGTCGCGCAGATCGTGCAGCGTCTTGATAACCGAGAGGATGTCCTCCTTGCGGAGCACGCGCATCGTGTCGGGAACGTCGAGTTCGAGGCGCATATTCATCTTGGCGCGTCCGACGGCCGATAGATCGTAACGATCGGAGTCGAAGAACAGTCCGTTGAACAGAGTCTCGGCGGTCTCGCGCGTCGGCGGTTCGCCCGGACGCATGACACGGTAGATTTCGATCAGCGCCTGCTCGTAGGACTCGGACTTGTCCGCCTTCAGCGTATTGCGGATGTAAGCGCCCGTGTTGATGTGATCGATGTCGAGCAGGCTCAGCTTCGAGTAGCCGGCATCCTTCAGCGCCGCGAGCAGCTTCTCGTTGATCTCGTCACCCGCTTCGGCAAAGATTTCGCCGGTCTTTTCGTCAACGAGTTCGTCGGCGATGTAGAGGCCATTCAGCTCCTCGTCGCGAACCAACAGTTCCTTGACGCCGTCTTCGGCGATCTTGCGGGCAAGGCGCGGCGTGATCTTCTTGCCGGCCTCGACCACCACCTGCTTAGTCTTCGCGTCGATCATGTCGACCGACGGCTTGAGTCCCTTGAAACGGTTGGCGTCGTAGGGCGTCTTCCAACCGTCCTTGGTGTGCGTGTACGGCACGGTCGAATAGAACGTGTGCAGGATCTGCTCGTTGTCCATGCCGAGCGCGTAAAGCAGCGTCGTCACCGGCAGCTTGCGGCGCCGGTCGATGCGGGCATGGATGATGTCCTTGGCGTCGAACTCGAAGTCGAGCCACGAGCCGCGATAGGGAATGACCCGCGCGGCAAACAGCAGCTTGCCCGAAGAATGCGTCTTGCCCTTGTCGTGATCGAAGAACACGCCGGGCGAACGGTGCATCTGGGACACGATCACGCGCTCGGTGCCGTTCACCACGAAAGTGCCGTTCGACGTCATGAGCGGAATGTCGCCCATGTAGACGTCCTGCTCTTTGATGTCCTTGACCGACTTCGCCTGTGTGTCGGGATCGATCTCGAACACGATGAGGCGGAGCGTGACTTTAAGCGGCGCCGCATAGGTCATGCCGCGCTGTTGGCATTCGTCCACTTCAAATTTGGGAGCCTCGAATTCGTAGCGCACGAATTCGAGCATCGCCTGGCCCGAGAAGTCGCTGATCGGGAACACCGACTTGAAGACCGCCTGCAGACCTTCGTTCAGCCGCCCGCCAGCCGGTTCCTTCACTTGCAGGAACTGGTCGTAAGATTCCTTCTGAACCTCGATGAGGTTCGGCATCTCGGCAACTTCGACTCCCCTGCCGAAAAATTTGCGGATGCGTTTGCGGCTAGCGACGGTCTGGTGTTCGGCCATGTGTTTCCCTTGCCTTCATCTCTTCAATAAGGCCCGCCTGAACGAGCCAAAACGGCTGGTTCGAAAGCCTCTGCTACAGGCACTCAAACAAACCGTTCGGAGAAATTCCCCTCCCCGCAAGGGGGAGGGGAAAATCGACTACTTCAGCTCGACCTTGGCGCCAGCCGCCTCGAGCTTCTTCTTCATGTCCTCGGCGTCCTTCTTGTTGACGCCTTCCTTCACGGGCTTCGGAGCGCCTTCGACCAGGTCCTTGGCTTCCTTGAGGCCCAGGCCGGTGATGGCGCGGACTTCCTTGATGACCTCGATCTTCTTGTCGCCAGCGGCGGCGAGAACGACCGTGAACTCGGTCTTCTCTTCCGCGGGAGCAGCGGCAGCGGCGCCACCGCCAGCGGCGGCGACGGCCACCGGAGCAGCGGCGGAGACGCCCCACTTCTCCTCGAGCATCTTCGACAGCTCGGCGGCTTCGAGCACGGTCAAGCTCGAAAGGTCTTCAACGATTTTGCTGAGATCAGCCATTTCAATTTCTCTCTTTCAGTCGGTTTGGTTGCTTACGAGACGAGCCGTCATGCGGCCTTGTCTTTGGTGGCATAGGCGTTGATGACCCGCGCGATCTGGCCGCCAGGCGCTGCCAGCACGCCCGCGATGCGGGTGGCCGGAGTCTGGATCATGCCGACGATCTTTGCCCTCAGCTGGTCGAGCGAAGGCAGTTCCGCGAGCGCCTTTACGGCCTTGGCGTCCAATATGGTCGAGCCGAGGGCCCCGCCAAGCACAACGAACTTCTCGTTGGCCTTGGCGAAATCGGCGGCGACCTTTGGAGCAGCCACGGGATCGGCGGCATAAGCCACCATGGTCGGGCCTGTGAACAGGTCCTTGATCCCGCTTGCGCCGGTGCCTTCCAGAGCAAGCTTTGCAAGACGGTTCTTCGCCACCTTCACGGTGGCGCCCGCCTGGGCCATCTTGCCGCGCAGGTCGTTGACCTGGTTGACAGTCAAGCCCTTGTTGTGGGCCACAACGATCACGGAGGTGGTTTTGAACACCTCGTTGAGCGTTGCGACGAGCTCTTTCTTTTCAGCTCTATCCACTTGCTCTCTCCTTTTTGGCGCGGGGCTTTTCAGCCTTCGCGCCGTTGGACCAACCGCCAAACGCCACTACCGGGAGGCAGCAGCACCTGGCGGCACTCTGCCTGTCCCCCTGCGCAACTGGCAGGGTTCTGAGGTCCAAACCGACTCTGAAAACACCATATATGGTGTCCCGAACTCGTTTTGACACCCATCTCATGCAGGCTTGGCGGTTTAAGCGGAGATTTCCTCCGCGCCTGCAATCTCGGACAGGTAAACCGGATTCTTGCGAAATCCGGCCAACCGACTGAGAAACTTGCGCTTCTCAGCCGGAAACTTATGCGACTTAGGCGGCCCCCGAGGTGCTGCCCAAGTCCAATTTGAGGCCGGGACCCATGGAGGACGAAAGCGACACTTTCTTGACGAAGGTGCCCTTTGCGCCTGTAGGCTTGGCCTTGTTGACCGCATCGATGAAGGCTTTGACGTTGCCCACGATCTGATCGGCCGAAAAACTCGCCTTGCCGACGCCCGCCTGAACGATGCCGGCCTTTTCGACCCGGAACTCGACGGCGCCGCCCTTGGCGGCCTTGACGGCTGCGGTCACATCCATGGTGACGGTGCCGACCTTGGGGTTCGGCATCATGCCGCGTGGGCCTAGGACTTTGCCGAGACGGCCGACGAGGCCCATCATGTCCGGTGTTGCGATACAGCGGTCGAAATCGATGGTGCCCTTGTTGACGATCTCGAAGAGATCCTCCGCGCCCACCACATCGGCCCCGGCCTTCTTCGCTTCCTCGGCCTTGGGGCCTTTCGCGAACACGCCGACACGAACCGTGCGGCCCGAGCCGTTCGGCAGGTTGCACACACCACGCACCATCTGGTCGGCATGGCGGGGATCGACGCCCAGGTTCATGGCGATCTCGATGGTTTCGTCGAACTTGGCGTTGGCGCGCTCCTTCACCAGCTTCACCGCCTCGTCGAGGCTGTAGAACTTGGCGCGGTCGAGGCCGGTGCGGTTCTTGTCAATTCGCTTTGCAATCTTCGCCATGACCTTACTCCACCACTTCCAGGCCCATGGAACGGGCGGAACCTGCGATCTCGCGGGCGGCCGCATCGATCTCGCGGGCGTTCATGCCCTTGATCTTCTGCTCGGCGATCTCGCGGCACTGCGCCATCGTGACTTTGCCCACGGGCGCGCCCTTACCCGGCTCTTTCGAGCCGGCATTGATCTTCGCCGCCTTCTTCAGGAAGAACGACGCTGGCGGCGACTTCATTTCGAAGGTGAAGGACTTGTCCTGATAGGCGGTGATCAGCACCGGAACCGGCGAACCCGGTTCCATCTTCTGGGTTGCCGCATTGAAGGCCTTGCAGAATTCCATGATGTTCAGGCCGCGCTGACCCAATGCGGGGCCGATCGGCGGAGACGGATTGGCCTGCCCCGCCGGCACCTGCAATTTGACGTAACCTACGACTTTCTTCGCCATACTCTCTGTTCCCTCGCCGGGCTCAACCGGCAGTTTGAGGTTAGTGGTCCGGCTTCAGCCTCCCACCATTCGCGACTAACGGATCTTTTCGACCTGGCCGTATTCCAGTTCGACAGGCGTGGGCCGTCCGAAGATCGACACCGCAACCTTGACCCGTGAACGCTCTTCGTCGACTTCTTCGATCTGGCCGGAGAAGGACGCAAACGGCCCGTCGGCCACCCGCACCTGCTCGCCAATTTCGAAGTGCACCGTTGCCTTGGGGCGTTCGACTCCTTCGGCAACCTGGTTGAGGATGCGGGCCGCTTCCGCATCGGTGATCGGGATCGGCTTCAGATCCGATCCGAGGAAGCCCGTGACCTTCGGCGTATTCTTGATCAGGTGATACGCCTGATCGGTGAGCTCCACTTTCACCAGCACATAGCCGGGGAAGAAGCGCCGCTCGCTCTTGATCTTGCGGCCGCGGCGGATTTCGATCACCTCTTCGGTGGGCACGAGAACCTGTTCGAACAGCTCGCCAAAGCCCTTCTGCTGGGCCTGCTCGCGGATCGACTCGGCCACCTTCTTCTCAAAATTCGAATAGGCGTGAACGATGTACCAGCGCTTCGTCATGTTTGGTTCTTGCTTCCGCTCAAATGCCGAAAATCACTGTGTCGACAACCCATTTGATCACCGCGTCGACAGCGAGGAAGAACACCGAGGCAAGCGCCACCATGATCAGCACCATGATGGTGCTGACGATGATCTCCTTGCGCGAAGGCCAAGCGATCTTGGCTCCCTCTTCGCGGACTTCCTGGAGAAACTGGAATGGATTGGTCTTGGCCATCAATTTTCCTTCAAGTGGCAGGGGCAGAAGGGCTCGAACCCTCGACCTGCGGTTTTGGAGACCGCCGCTCTACCAACTGAGCTATACCCCTGTGTTTTGCCGCCCAAGCAGTTGAAATTGTTAACTTTGTTACACAAGCGCAAACCAGCGGTCAAAGCTGGGTAAGCCTTGCCGCTGCTGAGTCCGATGTGGAATGCGCCGCTACTTAGGGCGGGAACGCTGCGGCGTCAACAGCTTAAGTCTCTTTCGGCGACCAAACTTTCTGCCGCAGCCAGATATGGGGAGCGAGCCACTAGCCGGCAATGCCGCATCGGCTGTCAGCGATCCTCGTGACCGCCGGCACCCGAAATCCGTTACTCCGTAATCTTTGCGACGACGCCGGCGCCGACGGTGCTGAGGTAAGCTGCGGAAGGTGTTTGGCGAAGAGCGGCATCGCGCAGCATCTATTGCAGCATTTACAGCAATGCTGTAAATTCATCTCATGAGCATATCCAGGTCTCGCCTCGTCACATTCACCACCAGTGATCTTTCTCGCAAATCGGGAGATATCATCGCCGAAGCCCTGCGCGCGCCGGTCACCATCACCCAGCGGCGCAAGCCCCGGCTTGTTCTCATGAACATCGAAGAGTTCAAGCGCCTCACGTCCGGCCGGGCGGACACGCGCAAGGTCCACCGGATCGAGACGATGCCGGACGAGTTGTTCGCGGAAGCTCAGGGCGCATTGAAACGCTACGAATCCGAAGGTGAGGGCGCTTGAGCTTCGATTGGCTCACGACAGGAACCGTCATTCGCTACCCCTATCTCTGGAGTCATGAGGCCCAACGCGGTGAAACCGAGGGACGCAAAACCAAACGCCCAACGGCGGTCGGATTTCGGATAGCAAAGCCAGACGGCAAGGACATCGTCCTTCTGTTTCCGTTGACAAGTAAAGCGCCAGATCCATCAAGGTTTGCGGCGGAAGTTCCCGCTCTCGAGAAAAAGCGCGCTGGCCTCGCGCAAGACATTCCGCTCTGGATCATTCTCGACGAGTTCAATGAAGACATCGTCGGTGAGTCATTCTACCTCGAACCTGACCCTCACTTCGGCAGGTTCAGTCATGCGTTTCTCTTGCCGCTGCTCAAGGAGTTCATCGTCAGGCGGCAATCCATCAAGGGCGTGAGCCGTCGCATCCGATGGTGTGTCGAATCTTGCACCAACAATCACTCAAACGGAAGCCAGATTCCGCTTATCCCAGAACAAATTCATTGATGCAGTCGATGACGTGCCCGACATCGCAGGCGTAGAGCCCGGCGGAATTGAATGTGTTGTACTCGATGACTTTCATGCCATCGGATGACTCGCAGACATCCGCCGCAAAGACGTCGATGGGCGCGAACTTTTCGACTGCAGCTTGAACGGCTTTCAACGCTTCGAGCTCGATTGACGGGTCATCCCAACGGCGGCCATAGCGCCGGTACTGGCTCCAGGCGATTGGCCTCTTGTTGACGACAATGGTGCGCCATTCGCGGCCAAGGTCCCGCAACGGGGCCACGGCAACGAGAATGTCGTTCGTTCCCATCAGTCCTTCGCGCTTCAGTTTCTCAACCCACGCCGCCACGTCTCCGCGAGATGTCGGCCCGCCAGCGAATTGCTTGTTGTCGTCGTTTGGCCGGAGAAAAAACCGCTCCCACCCATGCCGGACTGACAATGCTTCCACCTCAGACAGACGGCAAATGACCTGATCCCGATTGAGATACAGATTTCCGAGGCGCTCGCCATAATTTTGCGGCGCGAAGTGCGGACTGTTCCAGACGCCTGGCTTCCAGCGCTGCTTTGCAGCCCATTCCGCGACTCCGGCAGCCCCATAAACTACGCATGGCCCATCAACCTGTGGCCTCTCGCCGATGGGCTCGTAAATGAACGGCACAAACGTCATTTCGTGAAAGCGAATATCCTTGTCTTGCAGGTGTTGTTTCATGCGGACCAAGAGCGACTCCGCAATCAGGTTTACTTCGAGTACCCAGGTCACCATGGTGAATGTCCATCGTCTGCCGCGAATAAAAGGGGCCGCCGAATTGCTTCGGCGGCCCAGAGCAATTCGGCTGAGGAGCGGCTACTCAGTAATCTTCGCCACGACGCCCGCACCCACCGTGCGGCCGCCTTCACGGATGGCGAAGCGGAGTTTTTCTTCCATCGCAATCGGCGTGATCAGTTCCACATCGAACGAGATGTTGTCGCCCGGCATCACCATTTCGGTGCCTTCCGGAAGCGTCACAACGCCCGTCACGTCGGTGGTGCGGAAGTAGAATTGCGGACGGTAGTTGGCGAAAAACGGCGTGTGACGGCCACCCTCCTCCTTGGTCAGGATATAGGCCTCCGCCTTGAACTTCTTGTGCGGCTTGACACTGCCCGGCTTGCACAGAACCTGCCCGCGCTCCACACCCTCGCGGTCGATGCCGCGCAACAGGGCTCCGACGTTGTCGCCTGCCTCGCCCGAGTCGAGCAGCTTGCGGAACATCTCCACACCCGTCACAACCGTCTTCTGGGTGTCGCGGATGCCGACAATCTCGACTTCCTCGCCAACCTTCACGATACCACGCTCGATCCGTCCCGTCACAACCGTGCCGCGGCCAGAGATCGAAAACACGTCTTCGATCGGCATCAGGAACGGCTGATCCTTCGGACGGTCGGGCTGTGGGATATACTCGTCAACCGCCGCCATCAGCTTCAGGATCGCGTCGCGGCCGATCTCCGGCGTCTTGCCTTCGAGAGCCGCAAGTGCCGAACCCTTGATGATCGGAATCTTGTCGCCCGGAAACTGATAGCTCGAAAGCAGTTCGCGCACTTCCATCTCGACCAGTTCGATCAGTTCCGGATCGTCAACCATGTCCACCTTGTTCATGAACACAACCAGAGCCGGAACGCCGACCTGGCGCGCCAGCAGAATGTGCTCGCGGGTCTGCGGCATCGGGCCGTCGGCAGCCGACACAACCAGGATCGCGCCATCCATCTGTGCGGCACCCGTGATCATGTTCTTCACATAGTCGGCATGGCCTGGGCAATCGACATGCGCATAGTGACGCGCCTTGGTCTGATACTCCACATGCGCGGTCTTGATGGTGATGCCGCGGGCCTTCTCTTCCGGCGCTTTGTCGATCTGGTCATAGGCCGTGTAGGTGGCCCCGCCCGTCTCCGCCAAAACCTTGGTAATCGCCGCCGTCAGCGACGTCTTGCCATGATCCACATGCCCAATCGTGCCGATATTGCAATGCGGCTTGTCGCGGTTGAATTTCTCTTTGGCCATCGATGCTCTCCGTTATGCTCCCAACGCAGCCGCCCGTGACCCAAGTCACGGTTCGAAATAGCGGCGCTCTTTAGGAAATATGTTTTCGCAGCACAAGTGGTTGTGAGGAGGAATTTTATCAAGGACCGAGCGAAGGCTGGTTTGCCAGGCGTGGCTCGCCGCAATCGGCCTGGCTTCGCCACGTAGGCTTCGCCGGGCAATCTTCTCTCGCTTCGTGAGCGAAGATTGGAGCGGGTGAAGGGAATCGAACCCTCGTATTCAGCTTGGAAGGCTGCTGCTCTACCATTGAGCTACACCCGCATTCAGGTGCCGGGTCTCAGGTATCAGGTGTCAACGGACTAGTAAATGACACCTGATACCCGATACCTGACACCTGCTGGTGGGAGAGGAAGGACTCGAACCTTCGAAGCCTTACGGCAGCGGATTTACAGTCCGCCCCCTTTGCCACTCGGGACACTCTCCCGTTTCGCCAACAAACGCTTGAGCCAAACGCCAACGAGCCCGGAAGAGGACCGGGCCCGGAGTGCGCGCTGTATGGCGTTCCACAGAAAGCAAGTCAACAGCCGAGTTGCGCGACTACAGACTCAGTTCAGACGCACGAACTTGTTGGTTTTGCACAGAATGCCGACGATGCAGGCCTTCACGCTGAAGGTATCGCCGTTGAGCGAAACCGAGGCGCTGTAGGTCTTGCCGTCGTCGGGATTGTAGAGCGATCCCTTCCACTTCTTGTCGCCCGTGGGTTTCATGCCGATCAGCACCGAAAGCCCCATCAGTGGACGCTTGCGCTTTGACGTATCCGGGTTCTCGCGATCCACTTTCGGCTTGCCGTCGATCTTGCTGATCGGTTCCTTGAGGCCAACGATGTTGGCACAGATGTTTTGCCCGCAGTTGGTGACTTTGATCGTCACCTTGCCATCCGTGAGGCGATACACACCCGGAATCGCTTCCTCCGCCGACAACGCGGGGCCTGCCCAGAATGAGGCCAAGGCCACCAGAACAAATGCTGAATATCTCATGCTACACCTCTTAAGCGTCAAACTTTGTCTCTTTACTGCGAAACTGGGCAGCTTCGTGGTCACAATTGTTCCAATCGCGGAATGGTTCCGCTAGTTACCCGTCATGAGCGACGAAATTGACCTGATTTACGGCTTCCATCCGGTGGCGGAGGCCCTTCGCAACCCCAACCGCAAAAACATCAGGCTGCGAATGACAAAAAATGCGTCAGACCGGCTGACGCAGGATGTTCCATCGCTAACCGTTCCGGCGGATATCGTGCATCCGCGGGAGTTGGACAAACAGTTGGGAGCCGATGCTGTCCACAACGGCATGCTTCTCGAAGCAAAACCCCTGCGCCAGCCCCGGCTTGACCAGATCGAGCGTACCGGTGTCGTTGTGGTCCTCGATCAGGTCACCGATCCACACAATGTCGGCGCTATCCTCCGCACATGTGCTGCGTTCCAGGTCACAGCCCTGATTTCAACCGCCCGTCACTCGCCCGCCGCCTCTGGAGTCCTCTTCAAGGCAGCTTCCGGGGCTTATGAACATGTGCCGTTTGTCAAAGTGACCAATCTGGCGCGGGCGCTGGAAGAGCTGAAGCAATATGGCTTTGCCGTTGTGGGACTAGACAGTTCGGCCCCAACGGCGATCGATGAGTTGGCCCCATTGGCACAGGCGGCCCTGGTCCTTGGCGCGGAGGGAAAAGGCCTGCGGCAGTTGACGGCAAGCCTGTGCGATCACCTCGTCAAGCTCGACCTGCCGGGCGCCATTACTTCGCTTAACGTCTCAAACGCCGCCGCTATTGCTTTGTATGCATTGAACAAAAAATAGCCGGGCGAAGGTCGCCCGGCTTGCATTCCAATGTCTGGACCGCTGTCAGTCGAAGTAAGCGCCGCCCTTGGTTACGGTCGGGCCATAATGAATGACTGCACCCTGATCATAGGTGTAGGCCGGCACCATCATGCGGCGGCGCTTGTGGTGGCGTTTCTTTCTCTTGACAGGCCGTTCGACCACGGTGACGCTGCCGTAGCCATAGCCGTCGTCATAAGCGTAGCCACCGCCAAGACCGTAGCCGTCATCCGCGTAGCCGTAAGCGGCCCGGCGCTGCGCCCGGCGCGAGCGCCGTTCGGCCTGCTGCATCGCCGCCAGGCTGGGCTGAGCGACATATCGCACACGCGGCTGGGCGTAGACGTAGAGTTCCTCGGTCTGCCTGACCACGACGCGGCGCGGCGCCTTGACCCTTCTCACGCGCCGCTCAACCCGCGGCTGGATGTCATAATCTCCCGCGTAACGTTCACGCAGACAGTCCCGTGTCCGGCGGACATAGACGATCTGGTTGCCGATCACGCAAACCACCTTCTGGGTGTCGGGTCCAGAGTTGCCGCCGCCCATCCTGTCGGGGGGTGTTCCACCTCCGCCACCGCCATTCTTGCTGTGGCCGCCGCCATTGCCGCCGCCATTCTTGCCATGGCCGCCATCGCCGCCACCATGACCGCCGCCGTGGCCACCATTACCACCACCATGGCCGCCACCGCCGCCATGATCTCCGCCGCCATTCTTGTCCGGACCGGCCCAGGATGTCGGCGCGGCAAGGAGAAGTCCGAGAGCCACAAATGCGGTTCCAAGCGCTGCCTTCTTCAAGTTCATCTGAGTACCCCTTTGATGCTGGGCTCGCGCCCAAGTTAACAAAACGTCGTGCGGCCGCTCCAGAATGAGACAGATTTGCCAGCCGGAGACACCTTGCACGAGCAATTGCAGGCGGCGCGCCAGATGACTTGCAGCCTGGGGTCGCGGATATTATGAGGGCGCGGAGTGGCCGGATTAGCTCAGCGGTAGAGCAGCGGTTTTGTAAACCGAAGGTCGGGGGTTCAATCCCCTCATCCGGCACCACAAGTTAACGCCTCGATTGCGCGTGCGTAGTGCGCTCCGCTGCGTCTGTAAAGTCTCGCGCAAGCTTGCGGGCGGACACTCCGCTGCATCATGGCGGAACTCACGATCAATCAGGGCGCGACATTCAACTGGGCGAACTACGCCCTCTGGACGCCCATCTACACTCATTCGGTCAGGAGCTTCATGACCGGAGAACGGGTTGGATCGGGCGAATGGGCCATCACCCGCGAATGGTACGAAGACGTCAACGAAAACGAAATCTTCGACGCGGGCGATGTCAAGGTCGGCAAGGCGACTCTGGACCTGACGGAGTTCACGCCGGTTCCAACCGTGCCCGGCACGTATGCCTATGATTTTTCTCTTCACCTCGATTGGACGCTTCGGGATCCCGTCACGGGCGCGGCCATTGGCACGCTGGAGGGCGCGCCATCGGCGTTCCGGATTACTGTCGTGGCGCAAGGCCAAGCGTCAAACGGCCCAGTGACGTCTTACTATGCCATTGTAAGCCACACCGGCGCCGGCAACGAGTTCTTCTCCGGCGACGACACGGTGACGCTTGGCGCCGGTGACGACTACTTCGTCGACTTCGAGGGAGAGCTGACTCTCACCTCGGGCGCGGGGAACGACACTTTGGTCATAATGGACAACACTGACTCCGCGCCGGACTACATCGATGGCGGTGACGGCGATGATTTCATCACCTACACAGGTTACGGCGACGTCTTCTTCGGTGGAAGGGGCAACGACACCTTTGTCTACGACGCCAACCATCAGCAAACGAATAGTTTCTCCACTGTCTTCTTCGGCGGTGAGGGCAACGACAATGTCACGGGCTCGCCGCGCGGAAATGAGTTCTTCGAAGAAGCCGGTAGCGGCAACGATACCTACATCGGCTCAGACTCGACGGATTATCGGGATGTGCTCGATTACAGCGCCGGTGCGAGTGGCGTCACAACCGACATCGGATCAAACCAGGCTGTCAATACCGGAACCTATGGCCTGGACCTGTTCGTCGGCATCGACGATGTGAACGGCACAGGCTTCAACGACATGATCTTCGGCTCGGCCGCGGGAAACCGGCTATCCGGTGGCAATGGTGCGGACGTTTTGGATGGCCGGGGCGGGGCGGACCTTCTCAATGGCGCCGCCGGCAACGACACGCTGCAAGGCGGCACTGGAGACGACGATCTTTCCGGCGGCGACGGCAATGATACGATGCGCGGTGGCGCTGGCTCCGACAGTTTGAATGGCGGCGCAGGTAGCGCCGACATGGCGGACTATCTGACGGCAGCCACGGTAGGAGTGACCGCGGCACTCGATGGGTCGCTTGCGGGCACAGGCGACGCCAAAGGCGACATATTCGTGGGAATAGAAAGGCTTCGCGGAACCAATTTCGACGATTGTCTGAAGGGCGATGCAGCCTCCAACATTCTCTTCGGCCAGAGCGGCAGAGACATCCTCGACGGCGGCAGTGGCGCGGACCGGATTATTGGCGGCTCCTCGATCGACACTCTGACAGGCGGGGCCGGCGCCGATCGCTTCGAGTTCATGGCGCTCAACGAAGCGGGCGATCTCATCCTCGACTTCTCTGCCGTCGATGACCTGCTCGTCATCACCGGCAGCGCCTTCGGCGGCGGACTAACGGCTGGGACGCTGGGCACGAACCAGTTTCAGTCCTCGGCCAACTCAGCCGCCGCGAACGCCGCCGTGCGTTTCATCTTCAATACGTCGAACAAGACTTTCTGGTTCGACTCCGATGGCAGCGGCGCCGCGGGGCCGGTCATGGTCGCCGAACTGCAAGCGGTGGCAATCGTCAACCACGCTGACATCCTGATCGTTTGACCAGCGCCATTCCAACGGCTCATGGTAGAGTTCCGCAGCGCGGACACATGAGCCTAAGGTCGCCCATCGATCATTCTTGCGCGGCGCGGAAAACTGTGTGAGGATTCCGCTACCTTTTCGCATTTGCGAAACCGATGGAGGTCACGCATGTGCCGTATCTTCGCGGGGCAGAACCCCGCCAACTACGCCTACGAGACCCGCTCCGTGCGCTTGATGGGGCACGCCACCAGCGTGCGGCTCGAGGCGAAGTACTGGATTGTGGTTGAAGAGATTGCCAAGAGCCAGGGCTTGCCCCTGCCCCGCTTCCTGTCGACGCTCTATGAAGAGGCCCTCGAAATCAATGGCGAGGTGCCCAACTTCGCCTCGCTCCTGCGCTGCAGCTGCCTGATTTATCTGGAGGCGGACTTCGA
>JBJXGL010000014.1:0-19840 GCA_046160365.1 Aestuariivirga sp.
TGTGAGGCCGGTTGCGGATTATCGAGTCAATTGAATCCCTTGCGCTCAAACCCTGCGACATTGAATCAAGCAGCGCCGGACCAAGCGCTGGATCGGTGACATTCTGCGTCGCCACAGCACCTACGCCTGCGCGGACATGCGGACAGCGCGCGCCAACGGCAATCGACGATGTGGTGATCGCCACTCCGAATGCGCCAGTCTTTGCACAGCGTCCTGCGATGGAGAATGTCATCGGCTCAATCCGGAATGACAGCGGTGACTTCGATCTCGACGAGCCATTCGGGCCGAGCAAGTGCGGTGACCACAAGCCCCGTCGAACACGGGAAAACACCTTTTAGCCACTTGCCCATCTCGCGATAGACGTCCTGCCTGTAGCGGATGTCGGTGAGATAGACCACGATGCGACAGATATGGTCCATGTGGCCGCCGGCTTCTTCCATCAGGATCTTGATGTTCTCCATCGTCTTACGCGTTTGCGCAGTGGCGTCGCCGACATGGAGCGACTCGCGGCTGTCGAGATCCTGGGAGACCTGGCCGCGGACGAAAACCATGGTACCGCGCGCCACCACCGCCTGGCAGAGGTCATTGTCGAGCATTTGCTCGGGGTAGGTGTCCTTCGTGTTGAAGGGGCGGATACGTTTGTGGGCGGTCATGATCTCACTCTGCTGCTTTCTTGTGAACACCCCAGATACGGTCGGACAACCCGCCGGCCTTCTGTGCGAACTTGAGTGGCTTGTTCCAGTCGAAGGTGCGGTAGACAGCGGCCGATTGCGCGAAGGGCGGCGATTGCGCGAAGAGTTGGAAAGTCAGGCGGTGGCCTGCGTAATCGGAGTTCAGTAGGTCGCGCGCCAGGGCCAGAAGCTTGCGGCGATCGTCTGCCACCCACTCCTCGCTCACGGTGTAGTATTTTTCCATCCACGGCCGGGTTTCAGGATGCTCGAACATCGCCGCATCCGGCGTCACACAGATCTGCCCGCCACAAAGTTCGCGCGCGATATGCATCATGCGCGGCAGGTTGTTGAGGGCGTGGCAGCGGCCGGTGAAGAGCAGCGACTGGTTCGGCATCAAGAGCCCATTCGGGCTCTTCTCGCCGAGCGCGATGGAAGCTGTGAGATGCGCATGGATGCCTTCGCGCCAGGTCGCGAGTTCGGCGAGCTTCTCCTGCACCGCTTGCTGCTTGTCGAGCCCTGTCTGGCGCGCGTTCCACAGCGCCGCGCCGATAATGAGGTCGGCATAGGAGAGCGTTCGCTGCACGAAAGGAAAAGCGGAATAGCGGTGCAGCGTCTGGCGGATGAAGGCGGCGGCGCGTGTGTGCTGGTAGAAGAGCACGTCCTCCCAGGGGATCAGCACGTTGTCGAGAACCATCAGCGTGTCGACCTCGTCGAAACGGTTGGACAGCGGATAATCGCGCTCGGGCGCGCGCGCCGTGAAGCCGGTGCGGCAGAAGTGCTTCACGCCGGGCGCATCCATCTTGACGATGCAGCCCAAAGCATATTCGGAGAGCTTGGCGTCGCCCCAGTTGGCGATGGTGGGCTTCAAGAAGGCCTGGTTCGCATAAGCCGCCGCCGTCTCGTATTTGGCGCCACGGATGACGATACCGGCGTCGGTCTCCTTCACGACATGAACGAGCATGTCTGGGTCCTGGTCCTGCGGGCGCTTGGAGCGGTCGCCCTTGGGGTCGGTGTTTGCGGAGACGTGGAAGGGATCGAGCGCTATGGCACGGTGGATATGCGCCTCGATGTTCTTGGCGAAACGCGGATCGATTTCGTTCAGGATGTCCTTGCCGTCCCACAGCGACCACATCTCGCCGATCGTCTCGTCGCCTACGCGGGTGACGACGCCGCCCACCTCGTGTGCAACCGTGTCGACGGCGCGGCGCTTGTCTTCCCAGTCTTCCCTGGTGAACGGGAGCTTCAGGCCGATCGCGTGTCGCTCGCCCTTCTCCTCATAGGTCATGACCTTCTGGAAGGCCTTCTCATGCTGCATGTCGTAGATGCGGGCGCGAATGTCGACGAGCGGTTTGAACATGGGATGCGTTGCGACATCGCGCACCCGCTCGCCGTTGATCCACACTTCGCGCCCGTCGCGGATCGAGTCGCGGTAATGTTGTCCGGTTCTGATCACTTTGTTTCCCCCAATTCTACGCTACCCGCCAATTAGCGCGGTTGCAATAAACCGGCGGCGTCTCCCGCATGCAGCGACTCGCGCGTGTCGAGGTCCTGCGAAATCTGTCCACGCACGAAGACCATGGTTCCCTTCGCCACCACCGCCTGGCAGAGATCGTTGTCGAGCACCTGCTCGGGGTAAGTGTCCTTTGTGTTGAAGGGCCGGACGCGGATATGGGCGGTCATGGTCTAGGCGGCTTTCGAAACAATCTTGCGCGGCGCAGGCTTGAGTTTGGCGCGCTTCAGATGCCAGAGGTCATGAGACGCCTGCATCGCAAGCCACAGCCGCGCGGCGCCGCCGATCGACTTTTCCAGTCTCACTGCCATTTCCGGCGTTATCGCACATTCGCCGCGCATGACACGGTAAAGCTGTTGCCGCGTTACACCCATGGACTTGGCCGCGGCCGCGACCGGGATTCCCAGTTCTTCCAACTCATCCTTGATGGACAAACCGGGGTGCGGAGGATCGAACATCTCCATCTCTGATACTCCTAATGATAGTCCAAGAAATCGACATCGTAGGCATCGCCGTCGTCAAAACTGAATACGATGCGCCAGTTGGCCCTGACTGTCAGCGACCGGAATCCGCGCAGGTCTCCCTTCAACGAATGAAGCCGGTAGCTTGCCACACTCAGATCCGCAACGTCTTTTGCATTTCCCAACGCATGCAGTAGAAGCCGAATGCGAGAGAGCAATTCCGGCGGCAGCCGGCGTCCTTCGCCTCGCTGATAGAACTGTTCCAGACCCTTGTGACGAAAGCTGCGGATCATCAATCAGGAGTGTAACACGTCGCACACCATGTTACAAGCTCAGCCGCCCCCTTTCGCTTCTCTTTCCGAGCGCCGTTCGAAAATTCGCCGGTCATTTCCGTCCCCGATACGCCATATAGCCCCTCTGGATGGCGATATGGTCGGCGATGTATTTTGCGTCGTGCCACACGCCCCAGATGAAACTCGAGCCCCGGCGCGACAGCCAGGGTAGACCGAGAAAATACACGCCCGGTTCCGATGATACGCCGCGCTGGTGCTTGGGTTTGCCCTTCGGATCGAATGCATTCACTTGCAGCCAGCCGTAGTCGTTGGAGAAGCCTGTAGCCCAGATGATCGAGGCGATGCCTGCTTCGCCAAGGTTCAACTTCAGGATCGGATCGGTCAAACATTTCGGATCAGGTCCGATCACGCGGGCTTCGGGTTCCTCCGGCAGATCGAGGCCGTTCCTCGCGACGAAGGCATCGGCTTCATCGAGCACCGACAGATAATTTGCATCGCCTTGCGCGATGTTGCGCGCGAGGTCGTTAGCGAAAGACATCACGCCGTCATTGAGCTTTTCCGTTCTGCCGACCAGAGTCATTCCTTCGGCAGCGAGTTTGCGGAAATCGACGGTCTTGCCGCCATAGGCCCCGCTCACCGCAATGGTCACGTGTTCTCTGCCCTCTGGCGGCGCTCCTGCCTCCCACTTGCCCAGCACGCCCAGCCACCAGACGAAGTCGCGCTCGCGATAACGCCGTGGCGGGCGGTCGTGCGGCCCGACCGACAGATAGATCCGCCTGCCGGCGCGCATCAGTTCATCCGCGATTTGCGCGCCTGACGAGCCAGCGCCCACCACCAGGACTGCGCCCTTCGGCAACTGATCCGGATTGCGATAGGCAGTCGAATGCATCTGCATGATCCCGGCGCTTTCGGGAACGAGCGCCGGAATGATGGGCTTCTGGAACGCACCCGTGGCCGCGACCACATAGTTCGCTTCGATCACGCCTTCGGAAGTTTCGATGCGGAAGCCGGCGCGGCCGTCATTCTTCCGTACTGACTTGACTTCAACACCGCAGCGCACGGGAGACTTGATGTTTTCGGAAAATGCCACAAAGGCGTCCGCGATCTTTTCTTTCGGCACGAAGTCTTCCGGTCCGTAGCCGGGAAACTCGAGGCCCGGATAGCAGTCGTGCCAGGCGGGGCCGTTGGCGACGAGGCCGTCCCAACGGGCCGAGCGCCAGCGTTCTGCGATTCTTCCCCGCTCAAGAACGAGATGCGGCACGCGCGCATCGACCAAGTGAGCGCTCATCGCGAGGCCTGCCTGCCCTGCTCCCACGATCAAAACTTCAATCTTCTCCACGCCCCAATGCTCCGCTGCCGTCCTTATGCACAGTGCCACAAAACCCGTGATCGAATAAACAGATTAGAGTCATGTTCCCGCTTTGACCAACACCTGTTGACAGCTTGCCGCTAGGACGGATTCTAGCGACTGATGGACACTGCTGCCCCGGCCAAGACCCTGCTCGCCGATTACAAGCCGACACCCTATGTGGCGGAGAGCATTGACCTGGCTTTCCAACTTGCTCAGCAGAAGACCGTCGTCCGCTCGCGTATCGTCTTCAAACCAAATCCCAAGTCCAGCGAAACGAACGCGCCTCTTGTGCTCGATGGCGAGAAGATCGAACTCGACGGGATCAAGCTCAATGGCGAACTGCTGGCGCGGCGGCACTTTGCGCTGACCCAGGACTCCCTCACCATTCCGAAAGTACCCCAAGAGTCCTTCACGCTCGAAATCGAAACCACATGTAATCCTTCGGCGAATAGCGAACTGTCCGGGCTCTACATCACCAATGGCGTTTTCTGCACGCAATGCGAGGCCGAGGGTTTCCGGCGCATCACCTATTTTTACGACAGGCCAGATGCGATGACGATCTACAAGGTCCGCATCGAAGCCGACCGGAAGACTTGCCCGGTGCTGCTCTCGAACGGCAATCCCGGTGCAAGCGGCGACCTTGGGAATGTCCGGCATTTCGCCGAATGGAGCGATCCGCATCCCAAGCCGAGTTATCTATTCGCGTTGGTGGCGGGCGATCTGGCCAAGGTGGAGGACAGTTTCGTCACCCGCTCTGGAAAACACGTGTCGCTTGGCATCTATGTGGAGAAGGGCAAGGAGGAACGCTGCGCCTGGGCGATGGATTCGCTCAAGGCGTCGATGCGCTGGGACGAAGAGGCGTTCGGGCGCGAGTACGATCTCGATGTCTTCAATATCGTGGCAGTGCCCGCCTTTAATATGGGAGCGATGGAGAACAAGGGTCTCAACATCTTCAACGACAAATACATTCTCGCCTTGCCGGAAACAGCGACCGATACCGACTACACCAACATCGAAGCCATCATCGGGCACGAGTATTTCCATAACTGGTCGGGCAACCGGATCACGTGCCGCGACTGGTTTCAGCTTTGCCTCAAGGAAGGGCTGACCATGTTCCGCGACCAGGAGTTCACCTCCGATCTCCGCTCGCGCGCGGTGAAACGCATCTCCGACGTAAAGACACTGAGGGCGCGGCAGTTTCCGGAAGATGGCGGGCCTCTGGCGCATGCCGTGCGGCCTTCCTCCTATATCGAGATCAACAATTTCTACACGCCGACCGTCTACGAGAAGGGCGCGGAGATCTGCCGCATGATGCAGAGCCTCATCGGCAAGGTTGCGTTCCGCAAGGCGATGGACCTCTATTTCGCGCGGCACGATGGCGAAGCGGCGGCGATCGAGGATTTCGTGCGCTGCATGGAAGAGTCCTCGGGACGCGATCTTTCGCAGTTCTTTGCGTGGTACGAACAGGCGGGAACCCCGCATGTTGTGGCGCAGGGAACGTACGATGCCACACGCAAGACCTTCGCGCTCGACATCGAACAAACAACCGCTCCGACTCCGGGACAGGACTTCAAGCGCCCGCTCCACATGCCCTTGCGGCTGGGCCTGATCGCGCCCGATGGCGAGGACATGCCGCTCGATCTCGATGGCGTTGGCGCGCTCAACGAACCAGTGATCGAGCTTCGCGAGAAGCGGCAGACGTTCATGTTCCGCAACGTGCCAAGGAAGCCGGTCGTTTCCATCAACCGCGGATTCACAGCGCCGGTCACCCTCACCGTCAACCAAGGCGAAGCGGCAAATCTCTTTCTCATGGAGAAGGACCCGGACACCTTCAACCGTTGGGAGGCAGGGCAGACAGTCGCGAAGGAATTGGCCTTGAAGATAGCTGGTGCGCTGGCGGGGAGCGGGGCTCTTCCAGATGCTTCGGGTTATGCGCGGGCACTTTCCGGGGTGCTGAAAGACTCTCGGGTCGATGCGGCTTTCAAAGCGCTGATGCTTGGCTTGCCGACGGAAGCGGAGATCGCCGCCGCGATTGGCCGCGATGTGAACACCGACACGGTCCTCGCCGCGCGCACGCATTTACGTGGAGTCACGGGCAAAACTCTTCTTCCCCAAATTCAATCCATCTGGCGGGACACGGCGGAGACGGCTGCCTACAAACCCGATCCACAGAGCACGGCGAGACGGTCGCTTCGCTATGCGGCGCTGCATCTGCTTGCGGCGGCGGATGAAGGCGAGGCGATCAGGCTGGCGCGGGAAGACCTCGAAGCGCCAGCCAGCATGACCGCCGAAATCGGCGCGCTCAGCGCGCTTGTTTCCATCGGCGAAGACGCGGCAGCGCTTGAACTCTCACGCTTCTTCGAGCGTCATGGCGGTGATCCCCTGCTCGTCGACAAGTGGCTAGCGCTCAATGCGCAGATCGCGGGGGAAAGTGCTGCGGCGCGGATCGCAGCACTCACCAAACATCCCACCTTCACCTTCGCCACGCCAAACCGCGTCTATGCGCTGATCGGATCGTTCACCGGCGCCAATCCCTCGGGCTTCAATGCGGCGCATGGCCAGGGATATGCCGTGGTGGCGGACGCGATTCTCACGCTCGATCAAAGCAATCCCCAAGTTGCCGCCCGGATCGCCACGGGGTTCAGGAGCTGGCGCATGCTCGACGCTCCCCGGCGAATCCACGCCCAGGCCCAACTCAACCGGATTTTCGCCAAAGAGAAGCTTTCGCGCGACACTTACGAGATCGTTTCGCGCATGCTCGCCACCTGACTTTCGAAAGGGTGGACAAATCACTCGACTTACGAATCAATGGCCCTTGATTCGCGGGTTCTGCGACTTGCGACAATCATGACGTGTGAACGCTTGGGCGGCGGCAGGCGGGGATCGATTTTGGCCAAGATTCATATTTCCGAGTTGTTCTCGAAAGAGCGTACCTTGCGGTTGCCAGCACCCCTGCCGGCGCGGTGGCGCATCGTCATCACCGAGCGGGGCTTGCGGCTTCTTATCACCGGCCTGACGGCTCTCTTCCTGCTGACGCTGGCGGTGTCGCTGCTCTCGCAACTCATGCAAAGCCGCGCGGCAAACGTGGCGCAGCAGAACGATCTCTCCATGCTGCAAACCCGGCTTGCCGCCTCGGCCATCAAGGCGCGGCTTGCGTCATCGGCAGAGAAAGGCCAAACGCCGCCGCCCATCGACGCCAATTTCCTGGCCGAAGCGATCAATCACGACACCGGCGAAGGGCGCATGCACGCGATCGTCGCCGCCAACGGCGACATTGTCGCCTCGCATCCACAAAATGCCGTCAGGGGTTCGATCTCGACGCTGCTTCCGGGCGGCTTCTTCCTGACGGCAAATCCCGCCGCGCCTGCCATGACGCCCGTTACTCTCTCCAACGGCGAAGATGCCTATGCGGTGCTGCATGAGCTGGGGTCCTATCCCGCCAATCTTCTCACCGTGCAGCGGAAGTCCGGGATGCTTGGCGCCTGGTATTCGGCGATGACGCGGGTGGCGCTTCTCTTCGGCGTGACGTTCCTTGTACTGACGATGCTGGCTGGCGCGTTTCATTGGCAGGCGGCGAAGGCGGCGGAAGCCGATGCCATGCTCGCCATCGCCAGCGAGCGGCTCGACAAGGCGCTCGACCGCGGCAATTGCGGCATGTGGGACTGGAATGTCGCCGAGGGCTCGATCTTCTGGTCGAAGTCGATGTTCGAGATTCTCGGCATGCCGGTCAAAGGCGAATATCTGAGTTTCGGCGAAGTCGCGCAAAGGCTTCATCCGGAGGACTCGCAATTCGAAACCGTCGTGGAAGAGCTGCTGAACGGCGAACGCTCGGTGTTCGACCGCGAGTTCCGCATGCGCCACGAGAACGGCAATTGGGTGTGGCTGCGCGCGCGCGCGGCACTTGCGCCTGGCCTCAGCAAGGACACGCCGCATCTTGTCGGCATCGTGTTCGACGTCTCCGAGCAGAAGCTGACTGACAAGATCAACGCCGACGCGGAGCTGCGTTTGCGCGATGCCATCGAGAATATTTCGGAAGCCTTCGTGCTATGGGATCCCGACAACAAGCTGGTGATGTGCAACAGCAAGTACCAGCAGTTCCACACGCTGCCAGCCACCGTGTGCCTGCCGGGCACGCCTTATGACACCGTTACGGCCGCCGCCAACGAGCCAATGGTGCGCCAGCGCGTCTCGGTGGCCGGTGCGGAGAGCGGCGAAGGGCTTTCCTTCGAAGTTCAGCTTGGCGACCGGCGCTGGCTGCAGATCAACGAGCGGCGCACCAAGGACGGCGGCTTCGTTTCGGTCGGCACCGACATCACGCCGCTCAAAAAGCAGGAAGAGCGGCTCTTGCTCTCCGAGCGCGAACTGATGATGACGGTGCGCGATTTGCAGAAGGAGCGCCTGCTCGCCGAACAGCAATCGCAAAGACTTGCCGATCTCGCCGACAAATATGCGCGCGAGAAAACCCGCGCCGAAGCGGCGAACCGGTCGAAGTCCGAATTCCTCGCCAACATGAGTCACGAGTTGCGCACGCCGCTCAACGCCATCATCGGCTTCAGCGAAGTGATGCAGGAGCAGATTTTCGGGCCGATGGGTTCGGACAAATATCCGGAGTATGCGCGCGACATTCATAAGAGCGGACAGTTCCTGCTCGACGTCATCAACGACATTCTCGACATGTCGAAGATCGAGGCGGGGCGGATGCATCTGGAGGTAAGCCAATTCACGCTGGCGTCGGTCTTCGAAGAGGTGATGCGGCTGGTGGGTCCGCGCGCGGCGGAAGGCCGCGTCGAAGTCACGCGCACCATACCGGCCGATCTAACCATCGACGCGGACAAGCGCGCGCTCAAGCAGGTGTTCATCAATCTCTTGTCGAACGCCGTGAAGTTCACGCCCGAGGGCGGCAAGGTGACGATCTCGGCCGAGTCCTCGAGCGACCGGATCGCGGTCGTCATCAGGGATACCGGAATCGGCATTCCGGTGCAGGACATCGAGAAACTGGGACGGCCTTTCGAGCAAGTGGAAAACCAGTTCACCAAGTCGCGCGGCGGGTCGGGGCTGGGGCTTGCGATCTCGAAATCGCTGGTGGCGCTGCACGGCGGCGAAGTGACGATTGCCAGCGAAGTTGGCAAAGGCACCGAGGTGACGGTGCAGCTTGCCCAGAAGGTGGCGGCGAAGGCGGCGTGAGAAGAGGGTCGTCTTTCCCTGAGCGCGGAACGCGCAGGGAGAGAGAATTAATCCGTATACTGATTATTTCCTTGCTACTTTTCTCAATTGTCATCCCGGCGGAAGCCGGAATCCATGGCGCGGAACGATCCGCGTTCGGAGCTATGGATCCTGGCGTTCGCCAGGATGACGGTTTTGAGAGATGGAAGAAGGGTTTTGAAATGGATGCTGGCAAATGCCGGCGTTCGGCACCCCTCAATTCCCTCCATGGCCGGGCTTCGACCCGGCCACCCAGCGACTGGCACAAGCAGTCTGGGTGGCCGGGTCAAAGGACGGCCATGGAGAGAGTGGGGATTGGTTGTGGGGATGTGCAGGCAGCTAGGAGCTATCGAGTTTCCGCGCTTCCCAGGCGAGCCAGTGGCAGTCTCGGAGAACCTCCTCGACTTCGTGGCGCGGTTTCTTGTGAACGTAAGGCGGCGGGCCTGGGCGGATCGGGTTGGTATAGATCAATCGCTCCTTCGAAATCCGCTCCCGCCTCGCCTTCCAGCGCAGGAAACGCTGGGCTTGGCCGGACAGATCGTCAAGAGCGCCTTTAATCGCCTGAAGCCTGCGGGCGAGCGACGCGGCGGCGACTTTGCCGTCCTTCGGAGGAGCGGGTTTGGATTTGGCGATGAGATCGCGGCTCTTCCGGTGCAAGGCCCGGAGTGCCGCAGGGGTGAGATCGGCGGGGGAAAAACTTTTGAGCGCGTGTTTCGGGCGAGACTCGGGAGGCGCCATCGGTGGACGGATATCCTCGAGCCGGAAAACGGGCCGCTTGCGGCTGCCTTTTCCTTTCCCGGCAAAACCGTCCTTGGGGGCGGCACGCGGTACAGCAGGCTTCACAACCATTCCTCTTGCAGCGGCGACAATCAGCCGCCGGACAGCGGCTTCCGCAGGCCGAAGAATGCGCAGGATGGCGGTGTGCAGCACACGCGGTATCCGATCAATGGCAGCACCTTCCGATAGGCCGAGCATGGCAAACAACGAAGCCACGATGCGCAGCAGCGCATCCCGGTTCCGGTTCATTGCCAAGTCCCAGTCCATGGGGGTTCCTCTGTGTTAGAACATATAATGAACACACATAGAAGCATCCAAACCCTTGTCAAGGACTATTCCTCACCCCTACCCGCTTCGCGGGGAGGGGTCGCCGCGACGCGGCGGGGGTGGGGCCGTGCAATTTTGACACCCCCACCCTGTCACGCCTGCGGCGTGACTCCCCTCCCCGCAAAGCGGGGATGGGTGAAGTGATGCCTCCACGCTTCGCGTCGCAGGGGTGACGTTGGTTAGTTGCTCTTGCGGGGTTTCGAGCGGTCGCGGATGCGTTGGGCCAATAGTTTGCGCTCGTCGGGGGTGAGTTTCGAAATGAACTCGACGGCGAGATCGGAACCGCGCCTTGCCATGGCGTTGCCGGAGGCGGCGAAGGCGGCGGCGGCTTCGGTGGCGCGGGTGGCATCGAAGGGCTCGGCGTCGAGGGCGTCGGCGAGCTTGAGGGCGTTGGCGCGGGCGTCCTCGCGGCCGGTGCGAAAATCGTCGCGGTACTTTTTCAGCACATCGTTAAGTTCGCGCCGCCGCTCGCGCGGGAGATCGGAGAAGAATTTGCGCGGGATGAGTTGGGCATAACTTGGACGGCTCAAAGCTTCGGAGCGGCCGCCGTCGCGCACGAAATGCGTGACCACAGCGGCGGCGATCAACAGGTTGAGTGCCAGCGAGGCGATGAGAAGCGCTGACCACCAGCGCGACTTCAATTCGGGGAGCCAGCGCCGGCGCTTCGGCTCGGGTGTGTCAGCCGTACTCATGACTGGCTGTCCTCGGCTACATCCTCGGCATCTTCAAGACCGGTATCCGAAACATCATCGAGCCAGGCCACATCGTCCTGAGGCAAGAACCGTTCGACGCCTCCGGCTGCTCCCAGATAAATGCCAAGCATCAGCGACGCGGCGAGCGGCGCGGCAAAGGCCCAGCTGAGACGGGGTTTTGAACGGGGGCCGGGGAACTGCACGACGTCCGCGCCTTGCCTTGAAGGGAGGGATGCCAAGAGATTCGCGATTGCATCCTGTGAATGCACGGGGGCTTTTGCCAGATCGAGAATGCTGTCGACCTCGGCGGCGGCTTTCACCTCGGCGCCAAGCGCGGCATCGGGCAAGCGCGTTCCAGCGGGCCAGCGCTTGGGGTCAGCGCCATAGGCCTCCAGAATTTCCTGCATCCGTTTCTTTGCCGTCTCGTCCATTTCAATCCAACTCACTTGCCTAATGCCGTAACACCGTCAAGAAGATCGCGCCACTCGCCTGAGAGGCTGTCGCGCAGGGATTTGCGCGCGCGGGTCAGAAGCGACTCGATTGCTTCCACGGTGGTCTCCATGATCGCAGCAGCCTCGGCGTTGCCCAAATTCTCGTAGTAGACCAGCGCCAAGGCCTGCCGTTGCCGTTCGGGCAGCGCCGCCATTGCTGAATTGACCCTCGCCGACGCGGCATTGCTCTCGAGAACCGCTACCGCGCCGGGCTGCGCATCGGAGACTTCGATTGCCTCGTCCAAACTCGCTGTCTTCCTCCGCCGCAAGCGGTCGATGGCTCCGTTCGATGCGGCGCGCATAATCCAGCCCTTCAATGCCGCTGCCTGCCGGACCTGTGCTGGATCCTTCCACAGCTTGACGAAGACCTCCTGGGCCACATCTTCCGCATCCGTCTGGTTGCCACACAGCCGCCAAGCCAGACGGTAAGCCGGGACGTAGTAGCGGGTGGCCAGTTCGGCGAAGGCCGTGGAATCGCCCAGGGCGGCGGAGGCCAGCAAATCGCCATCCGCCGTCCCGGCCCATTTCCGGCCTGGGGCCACACTCACGCGCGGGCCTTAAGCCCGGCGTCAGTTGGCGGGCTTGCTTTCGAGCGACTTTCGCCATTTCGCCAACCTGAAACCACGCGCCTCATCCATCGACACTCCGCCATCGCCGTTCGCATCGGCGCCATCGAACATCGCTTCGACGTATTTGTCGAGTTCTTCTCGCGTGACACTGCCATCCTTGTCTCGATCCATGTTGGCCATCATGCGGGCGCGGCGGCGCTCGATGGCCTTTGCCAACTGGGCGTCGATCTCGGCGGCAGTCACCGCGCCATCGGAATTGGCGTCGGCGCGCAGGAAGCGTTTTTCGGCCCGGAGCAGAAACTCCGGCTTGCTCATCGAGCCGTTCTTGTCGGTGTCGAACAGGGCAAACAGCCGTTCGCCTCTCGGCACGAATGGCTCGTTGGCCTCCGCGGCCATGGTTCCGGCGGCAGCGGCCAGAACGGCCAGCGCCCCCAATTTCAGTGCCTTTCTCATCGGTTTCCTCCGCAATGGAATGTTGCCTTGCGCGAGTCAGACGAATGGCGGGCGGAATTCCGGCGCTCTAGGGCAACGGGCGCTGAAGTGCGTAGCGGTTGAGCGCGGAAAGTTGCGCTAAATTATTGATTTTCGAGCACCTTATCGGCGATCAGTTGATTCCAACTGATCGCGGGGTGCTCTAGTCAGGAAATGGCCGAAATGATGGCTTCCAGCTCGCCCAAATGGGCGATTTTGCGGTATCGCGGGCTGTGGAGCGGCTCTTCGGCGTGTTCCAAGACCCAGGTCAACTCGTGGGGCACGTGGACACCCCAGCTGCCAGCCTCGATTGCCGGCACGATATCGGATTTGAGCGAGTTGCCGATCATCATGGCGTGTTCCGGCCCAACGCCGTGACGGGAGAAAATCCGGCGGTAGGTCTCCGCCGTCTTGCCGCTCACGATCTCGACGCCCTCGAAAAGCTCGCCCAAGCCGGACTGGGCAAGTTTGCGCTCCTGATCGAAGAGATCGCCCTTGGTGACGAGCACGAGGCGGTAGCGGCCGGCGAGGCCCTGCAGCGTCTCGCGCACATGGGGAAGGGTTTCGACAGGGTGGGCCAGCATCTCGCGGCCCGCCGCGAGGATTTCGGATATGACGGATGCAGGCGCGCGGCCTTCGGTGATTTCGAGCGCGGTTTCGATCATCGAGAGGGTGAAGCCTTTGACGCCGAAGCCGTAGAGATTGAGGTTGCGCTTTTCGGCTTCGAGCAGTGTTGCCGAGACATGATCGGCGGCGGCGTGTTCCGAGAGCAGCTCGCGGAAGCGGGCCTCGGTGAGCTTGAACATGCGCTCATTGTGCCAAAGCGTGTCGTCGGCATCGAAGCCAATGGTGGTGAGATGGGGCATATTCGCCGCAACGTAGCTCAGGACAAGACCGGCCGTAAACATGCGCCACGCCCGCGGGAACACTTTGCTGCCCAGCTTTCGCCGCGAGGCTTACGAATTCTTCATGCGCGGGACACTTTGCCGTAAGCCGCCGCTTCCTAAATAGCTCCCATAGAATTCATCCAACAGGAGCTTCCGCAATGTCAGCCAAATTGATTCCCACCCGCAAAACCGTACTGGGCCTTGTCGCCGCCGGTCTTCTGTCGGCAACGGCGATCACGGGTTTCGCGGTCATCAATCCGGTGGCCCAGGCGCAGGCCCAGACTCAAGGGGCGATCGATCCCAGCTTGGGCTTTGCCGATCTCGTGGATCGCGTGATGCCGGCGGTGATCAGCGTCGAGGTAAAATTCCAGAACACCGCGATGAACGATAGCCGCAACGACGGTGAGCGCGACTTGCCGCGCGAGTTCCGGGACTTCTTCGAGCAGTTCCCGCAGTTCCGGGGCCAACCCTTTCCAGAGCCGCGCGACCCGCGAGGCCGTTCGGGCCAGGGTTCCGGCTTCGTCGTGACGTCCGACGGTTACGCCGTCACCAACAATCACGTGGTTCGCGATGCCGAGGAAGTCACCGTGCGCCTCAATACCGGCGAGGAACTCTCGGCGGATGTGATCGGCACCGATCCCAAGACCGATCTCGCGCTCGTCAAGATCAAGGGCGAGCGCACGTTCCCAACCGTGAAGTTCACCGACACCGAGCCCCGCGTGGGCGACTGGGTGATGGCGGTCGGCAATCCCTTCGGCCTCACCAGCACGGTGACGACGGGCATCATCTCGGCGCGCGGCCGCGACATCGGCTCCGGCCCCTATGACGACTATCTGCAGATCGATGCCTCGATCAACCGCGGCAACTCCGGCGGCCCCGCCTTCAACCTCGAAGGCGAAGTCGTAGGCGTCAACACCGCGATCTACTCACCCTCGGGCGGCTCGGTGGGCATTGGTTTCGCGATCCCCGCATCGCTGACGCAGGAGATCGTCGATAGCCTCAAGAACAACGGCGCCGTGACGCGCGGCTGGCTCGGTGTGCAGATCCAGCCCGTCACCGCCGACATCGCCGATAGCCTGGGCCTCAAGGAAGCCAAGGGCGCCATCGTTTCGGATGTGACGGAGGACTCGCCCGCTCTCAAGGCAGGCTTCAAGACCGGCGACACGATCCTGAAAGTGGATGGCGTCGATATCTCCGATGCCCGCGATCTCGCCCGCAAGGTGGCGGGACTCGTGCCTGGAAAGTCCGTGCCGGTCGAGATCGTGCGCGATGGCAAGAACATGACGGTCAACGTTGCAATCGGCGCCATGCCGAACGAGCCCAAGATGGCCTCGAAGCAGTCTCCCGCCGCGGCGGACAGCCTCGAGAAACTCGGCCTCTCGGTGATGCCCGCCCCCGATGGCGCTGGCGTGCAGGTGAGCGAGGTCGATCCTTCGAGCGCTGCCGCCGATCGCGGCCTCAAGGCTGGCGACATCATTGTCGAAGTCGCGGGCAAGGAGGTGAACTCCGCCGCCGATGTGGACGAAGCCATCGCCAATTCGGCCAAGAAGCGCGTTCTCATGCTGGTCCGCTCCGGCGACGGGCAGCGCTTCGTCAGCGTGCCGCTGGATCGCGGCTAGATGAAACACCGGGCATCCCGTTCCCCCCGCTCGTTGGATGCCCGTTTCGCGCGGAGGCTGGACCTCAGCTGGTTCCCTGATTGCCCCCAGTCTCCGCGCACCCCCTTCCAAGGAGCGCCAACTCATGCAACCTAGCGCCACAGAGAATCGTATGGGTGTTTCGGTACCATTTCCTCCGGGCGACATGATGAAGATCCTGGTGATCGAGGACGACCGCGACGCGGCTTCATGGCTGGTGAAAGGCCTGACGGAGAGCGGTCACGTGGCCGATCATGCCGCCGATGGCGAGCAGGGCCTGGCCTTGGCGCTCGAGGCCCAGCACGACGTGCTGATCGTCGATCGCATGTTGCCGAAGCTCGATGGCCTCGCAATCATAAAAAAAGTGCGCGAGGCGGGTATCAATACGCCGGTCCTGATCCTGAGTGCCTTGGGCGACGTCGACGAACGCGTGCGTGGTTTGAGGGCGGGTGGCGATGATTATCTTGGCAAGCCCTATTCCTTCTCCGAGTTGCTGGCCCGCGTCGAGGGTCTCGGCCGCCGCGGCACGTCCGAGCCGCTCGAAACAAAACTCAAGGCCGTCGATCTCGAACTCGATCTGCTCGCCCGCACCTGCGCGAGGGGCGGCAAGGACATTCCGCTTCAACCCCGGGAATTCAAGCTGCTCGAATATCTGATGCGGAATGCCGGCCATGTGGTGACCCGCACCATGCTGCTGGAGAATGTGTGGGACTACCACTTCGATCCGCAGACCAATGTAATCGACGTGCATGTGTCCAGGCTTCGCTCTAAGATCGACAAAGGCTTTGGCGAGCCGATCCTGCAAACCATCAGAGGCGCCGGCTACATGATACGTGTCCGCTAGTTATAAGCTTCTCCGCACGTCGACATTCCGTCTGGCGGCGCTTTATCTCCTGCTCTTCGCCATTTCGGTCGGAGCGCTGCTTGCCTACGTCTACTGGAATACGGCTGGCCTGCTCGAACGCCAGACCGACGAAACTATCCGCGCCGAGGTGCAGGGCCTTGCCGATCAATATCGCCTGAGAGGCCTGCGCGGCATCGTCGACACCATCGAGAGGCGGAGCAAGGAGGACACCGGGTCGGTCTATCTGCTGGCCGACGGCAATGGAAAACGCGTCGCCGGCAATTTGCAGAATCTGCCAGCGCAGGCCGAGGATGGCAGCGACTGGATCGACTTTCCGCTGGTCGTGGGCGCGGGGCCTAACCGCGAAAACCACATGGCGCGCGCCTTTCACGCCGATCTGACAGGCGGTTACGAAATCCTCGTGGGCCGCGACGTGCAGGAATTGAGGCTGTTCGCCGATATCATCCGCCGCACCTTGTTCTGGGCGCTCGCATTGGCGCTGGTCCTGGGCCTGGGCGGCGGGCTTCTGATGAGCCGCAACTTCCTCCGCCGCGTCGATTCGATCACCGATGCCAGCCGCTCCATCATGGATGGCAACCTCGCGGGCCGCATGCCGGTGTCGGGATCGGGCGACGAACTGGATCGCCTGGCCCAGTCGCTCAACGAAATGCTCGACCAGATCGAGCGCCTGATGGCCGGCATGAAGGAAGTCTCGAGCAATGTGGCGCACGATCTGAAAACACCGTTGACGCGCTTGAAAGCGCGAGTCGAATCCGCGCTCCGCACCGGCAAGGACGGCGACTATCGCGAGGCCCTCGAAAAAACCATCGAGGAGTCCGATCGCCTGCTCAACACCTTCAATGCGCTTCTCTCAATTGCCCGCGCCGAATCCGGCCAGATGCGCGAGGGCCTTCAGCCGCTCGATGCCCGCGCCATTCTCGCCGAACTCGCGGAACTCTACGAACCGATTGCGGAGGAGCAGGGCGGCTCGTTGAAACTCGACGCGCCCGTGGAGTTGCCGCTCCGCGCCGACCGCCAGCTGTTGGCGCAAGCCGTGAGCAATCTCGTCGATAACGCGCTCAAATACGGTGTGTCGGACGGCAAAGCCGAGGTAACCCTCACTGGCCGCCGCGAGGACGGCAACATTCTGATCGAAGTCTCGGATCGTGGCCCCGGCATCCCCGAAGCCGACCGCGAGCGCGTCGTCGAACGTTTCGTCCGCCTCGACGAAAGCCGCAGCAAACCCGGAAACGGCCTGGGGCTATCGCTCGTCGCCGGCGTCATGAAACTCCACGGCGGCACACTGATCCTCACGGACAACGCACCGGGGCTGAAGGCGAAGCTGGCGATACCGGTGACAGCGTAGCATTGTCCTCGCCCGCGAAGCGGGAGAGGAGGGGCCCCCATCATGCGGTCTCGAAATCGTGATCGAAGCAGGCCTTCGGGGTCTTGACGCATACCGACTAATCGGTAAGATACCAACTAATCGGTATGGAGCTATTTGATGACGCCGCCCACACAGCATGAATCGAAGACCAAACTCCTCGACGCAGCGCAGAACGTCATTCGCACTAAGGGCTACGCAGCCACCACCATTGACGACATTTGCAAGGCGGCCCGCGTCACCAAGGGAAGCTTCTTTCATCACTTCAAAAGCAAGGACGAACTTGCGGTTTCCGCCGCGGATCACTTCTCGGCAAACGCCGAGTTGTTGTTCGCGGCAGCCCCCTACCATGGAGGGAAGGACCCGCTTCAGCGCCTGCTCGGTTACGTGGACTTCCGCGCATCGATCCTGACCGGCGAACTGCACGACTACACTTGCTTGCTCGGAACGCTCGTCCAGGAAACCTACGCGACGCATCCCGAGATCCGCGCTGCCTGCGACAAGGGCATGTCGTCTCACATCGCCGCATTGATGCCGGATATCGCGGCAGCCAAACACCTCTATGCCCGAAAGGCCAAGTGGAGCGCGGAGAGCGTTGGATATTTCATTCAATCCGTCCTGCAAGGCTCATTCGTCTATTCGAAGACAAAGCAAAACGCGGAGGTCGCGCGCGAGAACCTGATGCACCTTCGCCGTTACCTCGAGACCCTGTTCACCCCAGCAACGGCACGACCCTCGCGAGCGTAAGCCGCATCGTCTCAAGTTTGTCAGAAGGAGACTTCAATATGACCGCGATCCAAAACCCCCTTCCGCAAGTCGTCTCGCAACAGGATTGGAAAGCAGCGCGAGAAAAATTTCTGCTCAAGGAGAAAGCTGCCACGCGTGCGCGCGATGCGCTTGCCGCGGAGCGCCGCCGTTTGCCGATGGTGAAAATCGAAAAGGCTTACGCGTTCGAAGGCGCCAACGGCAAAGTCAAGCTGGCCGAACTTTTCGAAGGCCGCCGCCAGCTCATCCTCATCCATTTCATGTTTCACCCCTCATGGGATGAGGGATGCGAAGGATGTTCCATGACTGTCGACTCGATGGGACACCTTTCGCACCTCCACGCACGCGACACCTCGGTAGCGCTGGTGTCTCGCGCGCCCTACAGCAAACTGAGCGCCTATCAACGGCGCATGGGCTGGAAAGTGCCTTGGTTTTCGTCGTTCGGCACGGATTTCAATAAGGATTTCGATGTCTCCAAAGACGACGAAGAGAAATCCGCGGTCAGCGTTTTTCTCCGTGATGGCGAAACCGTCTTTCGCACTTACGTCACCAGTGGCCGGGGAGACGAGATGCTCGGCAGCGTTTGGAGTTACCTGGATTTGACCCCTTTCGGCCGTCAGGAAACCTGGGAGGACTCACCCGCCGGATGGCCGCAAACGCCGCCTTACGAGTGGTGGCATCGGCACGACGAGTACGATACCAGCCCGCGCGAGAAATCCTGCTGCTGCCAGTGACTGGAGAGTGAGAGAAACCATGACCTTCGAAGAATCGATCGCCCTGCTTCCGCAATGGGTACAGCTGTGGCTCTATTGGCTGCTTTTCGGCGGTTTCGTCTTGCCGCTCGCTCTGCTCTACTGGCGTCAGACCCGGCTTGCGGCGGTGGTGGTGATTGCGGCTGGAATAGCCGCAGGTTTCACTGTGAATTGGATTTACGCGAAGCTCGGCTATGTCAAACTGCTTGGCCTCGGGCATATTCCGTTTTGGACGCCCGCCGCCATTTTCCTCTTCTATCTCTTGCGCCGCGGAGACTTGCCGATCTGGGCCTATCGCATCATGGCCGTGGTCTTCGCCACGCTGGCGATCTCGCTAGCCTTCGACTACGCCGACGTGTTGCGCTACGCGCTCGGAGAGCGCACGCCGCTGGCGATGCCCAAGGTGTGAGGAACTGAGGCCACCACCCAGGACCTCATGCTGAGGTGCGAGCGCAGCGAGCCTCGAAGCATGGCCACAGGATCCGCACTTGCCACCCGGACTCGTGGCCGTGGTTCGAGGCATCGCGTTCCGCGATGCACCTCACCACGAGGTTTGTGTATTACGAACAGGCGAAGAGGCCGTGGTTCCAACACTCGAAATCCCCGTATAGAAGGAGCCATGCCCGCCTCCTTGCTTGCCGATTTTTCCCACGATCTCCCGACACCGCTTGACCAATCCCCCGTCGCGCGGTTCTGGCAGGATTTGCCCGAGCCGCAGCGCGAGGCCTTGCAGCACGCCCGCCCACTCATCGATGC
>JBJXGL010000015.1:0-3759 GCA_046160365.1 Aestuariivirga sp.
CAATTGGTGGACGAATTCCGGGACCTGATCCTCGGCCGCTGAAGCATGCCCAAGATTCAGTGGGAGTGCCTGCCCAAAGAGAAGTGGGCCAATCTCCGCGATCGCGCCAGGGAAAGACAGATCTCCAAAGAGGATCTCTTCGCGTTGGCGAATGGAAGACCGAGGATCCCGATGTGCCCTCCGGCGACTGGTACAAGGATTTCGGAACGTTCAAGCTGTGCGGAACAGGCAGACTACCCAGTACGTTCCTACTGGCCGGCCAAGTGGCCCGAGGAAAGCGACTGTAGGATCGTCATCGCGGCTTAAGCTCGAAACCACCAAGGAAAACTATTCCGGCCATGTGATGGATATGCTGGCGCCCATTGGCAAGGGCCAGCGCGGTCTCATCGTCACGCCGCCGCGCACCGGCAAGACCATGCTCTTGCAATCCATCGCCAACTCGATCACGACTAATCATCCGGAAGTGAACCTGATCGCCGCCCGCCACGTGCAGGCGGCCGAGATGGTGATCGAGAAAGCCAAGCGCCTCGTCGAGCATAGGCGCGACGTGGTGATTCTGCTTGACTCGATCACGCGCCTCGCGCGGGCCTATAACTCCGTGGTGCCGCCTTCGGGCAAGGTACTCTGGGCGGCGTGGATTCCAACGCGTTGCAGCGCCCCGAGCGCATCTTCGGCGCCGCGCGCAACATCGAGGAGGGTGGCTCGCTCGCCATCATGGCCACCGCGCTGGTCGACACGGGCTCGCGCATGCCGCTCCTTGATTGCTGACCGGCTTCGACTTTCTTTAAAGGCTACTCTTGAGCAGCAATGATCGGCCTGCGCAGAGGCGAGTTGCGCCAATGTTCTCACTATGAGAACATCTCTATAGCTGTAGCCGTGCGTATTATCAGCCGCCGCCCTCTCCGCGAATTCCAGGCCGCGCACGCCGCCGCCGTGGCGCCGATCGAGCGATGGTATCGAGTCGCTTTGCACGCCGCTTGGTCTAATCTGCCGGCCGTGCGCCGTGATTTCCCTCATGCCGATCAGGTAGGCGATCTGACGATTTTCAACATCCATGGCAATCACTATCGGCTGATTACTCGCATCAACTACAGCAAGCAGAAGGTCTACGTGGTGGAGGTACTGAAGCATGCCGAATATGATCGCCGTTACACGCAATAGCCCACAACGCCGCAAGGCCTCCTTCAGCGAGACGGAGTACAAGCGGCTGCTCGGAGAGATTATGCCGCGCCCCATCCGTACCGCAACCGAGAATGAGGCCGCGATTGAAATGGTTCAACGCCTTGATGAAGGTACCCCGGAGCAACAGGCATTGGGTGAAGTGCTCACGGTCTTGATTGAGGACTTCGAGGAGCGGCACTATCCAATGCTCCATGCCGAGCCGCGCATACACCTCCGCCAACTCATGGAAGAGCGCGGTCACGCTCAGGCGGAGGTAGCCAAGGCCATTGCTTCGAGCCGGAGCGCCGTCTCGGAAATCCTGTCTGGAAGGCGTACTGTGAGTAAGAGCCAAGCGAAAAAACTGGCGGAATTCTACCGCGTCCCATTGGACCTGTTTCTCTGAGCCGGTAACCTGAGGACGGAATTGCCCGATCCCGGCGGTGGCTGCGGTGTCCGGCCTTCCCCGTAGCCGATCCGCCCGCCCAAGGAAGGTGAGCGCTATTTCGCCGTCATCAAGGTGGACGCGATACGCCGCTCTATCCGCAGGAACGGCTCAAGCTCGAAACCACCAAGGAACTATTCCGGCCTCAGTCCATCGCCAATTCCATCACTACCAATCATCCGGAAGTGAACCTGATCGTGCTGCTCATCGACGAGCGGCCCGAAGAAGTCACCGACATGCAGCGTTCGGTGAAGGGCGAGGTGATTTCGTCGACGTTCGACGAGCCGGCCGCGCGGCACGTACAGGTGGCCGAGATGGTGATCGAAAAGGCGAAGCGGCTGGTGGAGCACCGCAAGGACGTCGTGATCCTGCTGGACTCGATCACGCGCCTGGCGCGGGCTTACAACACCGTGGTGCCCCCGTCGGGGAAGGTCCTGTCGGGCGGCGTGGATTCCAACGCGCTCCAGCGCCCCAAGCGCTTCTTCGGCGCCGCGCGCAACCTCGAGGAAGGTGGCTCGCTGACGATCATGGCAACGGCGCTGGTCGACACCGGCTCGCGCATGGACGACGTCATCTTCGAAGAATTCAAGGGCACCGGCAACATGGAAGTGCACCTTGATCGCAAGATGGTGGACAAGCGCATCTTCCCCGCCATCGACATTCACCGCTCCGGCACGCGCAAGGATGAATTGCTGCTCGATAAGATCGACCTCAATCGTATCTGGGTGCTACGCAAGGTGATGAGCCCGCTGTCGCCGGTTGAGTCGATTGAATTGTTGATTGACCGGCTGTCGAAGGCCAAGACCAACGCCGATTTCCTGTCGAGTATGAACGGGTAGGTTCCTTTTCTTCAGCCTGGAAGGAAGCGAGCCGCCGCATGTCCATGTGGAACAGGCCGAACGTTACGCCAAAATCTGGCTGGACGATCCGGTTCTCCTCGCCGCAAGCCGGGGATTCCGGAGTAACCAGATTTCGGAGATACTAGATAGCGCAGCAGAATCGCAGGCTGTGTCTGGAGCGATGGCATGAGCATTTTAGCCGTACAACGTGAACCGCTGGCCACCGGCGTAGAGGTTAGCGATGATTCATTGCGGCTGACTCTCGTCGATGGGCGGCAGGTGTCCGCACCATTGGCGTGGTTTCCGCGCTTGGCCTCGGCGACCCCAGCCGACCGTAACAATTGGCGATTCATCGGCGGAGGCGTCGGGATCCATTGGCCCGCTCTTGATGAAGACATTTCCGTCGAGAGTTTGTTGACACCCCGATAGCCTTGTGCCGTTTTCGGGAGGCATGCAACGCCCACTTCATTCACTTCACCCGCGTCCCGGTCCATCCGAGCGATTCTCGCTAAGTTCGAACGCGCTACCGCCGCCGGGAGCCTCCAAGTCCCCAAAGTCAGCCTGACTCACGTCGCCCGCGCCGTTGAGCATGTCGGCCGACAGCCCCCGTCTCCATTGGAGTAGCTTGTCGAGTTTGACATCGAAAGTCATGAAGTCGTGGGCCACCACCACGGGGTAGTAGACGTACACGTCCTTCTCTTGGCCGATGCGATACGCCCTGTCGGTGGCCTGGTCCTCTTTGGCCGGATTCCATGTCCTGGTGAAGTGGATAACGTGATTGGCGGCCTGGATATTGACGCCAAAGCCGACCGCCAACGGCGAAAGCACGATTACCCCGAATCCGGGCTTCTCCTGAAACGCCTTGATGCGCCGCTGCCGGTTGTTCGCATTCGCCGAATCGGCCGTCGTGTCGCCGTTAATGACATCGGGCACAAACCCGAAGCGTTCGCCCACCGTACGTTGCAGCGTCCTCTGGAGGTCGCGGAACTCGCAAAAAATGATCGCCTTCTCGGCTCGACTCTCGATAACCCGTAACTGCCCCACCAGCCAGGACATCTTGGGCGACCGCCGCTCGATATCGGCGGTCGACTCCGAATCACTCGACACTTGGCCGTGCGGGCGCGGATCCGAGCAAAGCCTCCGTAGGTATTGCAACAGACCCAGCGGCGATTGAAGCCCAACGCCACGGCCGCTCTTCTCGCCACCCCGGAACGTCGCGATGGCGTCCGCGTAGTAGCTCCGCTGCCGATCCGAAATTGGCAACGCCCGGCAGGACTCGACCTCGATCTTCTTGGGCAGGTCCTTGGCAACCTCAGC
>JBJXGL010000016.1:0-30270 GCA_046160365.1 Aestuariivirga sp.
TTCATGTACAACCGCCCGCGCGAGGCGAAGAAGCTCTACTTCGACGTGATTCCGCGCGCCGTCGACGAATACATGCAGTTCCAGCAGGCCTTCCCGCGCCAGGAGGCGAAGGACCGGTTGATGAATCCGCTCTGGCACATCCACAACGGCAATCCGCCGCTGCCGGAAGAGGGCGCTGTGTCGTTCTCGCTGCTGCTCAATCTCGTGGCCGTCGCCAACACGGAAGACAAAACCGTACTCTGGGCCTTTCTCAATCGCTATGCGCCCGAGCTTGCCTCGCACAAGCATCCGCGTCTCGACGCGCAAGTCGGCTACACCATCCGCTACTTCAAGGATTTCGTGAAGCCCAAGAAACAATATCGTCCGCCTACGGACGATGAAAGGCAGGCACTGGAGGACCTATCCGCCGTGCTCGCCACGCTGCATGAAGGCGCCAAGCCCGAAGAGATTCAGCAGAAAATCTACGACATCGGCCGCCGCGATCCCTACAAGACGGTCCAGAAGGATGGCTCGACCGGCGTCGCCCAAAGCTGGTTCAACATGCTCTATCAGGTGCTCTTGGGAGAAGAACGCGGCCCCCGCTTCGGTTCCTTCGTGGCGCTCTTTGGCATCGAAAACACCCGCAGCCTGATCGCCAAGGCGCTGAAGGGTGAGTTGGCAAAATAGAATGTTTCCCCTCCCTGGCGCGCTACCCTCGCGGGGGAGGGGAAATCATGGCCTTCTCTCACCAAGCATCAACGCAAACCCATCCGCCAGCGTTTTGTCTAGGAACCCCCGCAGCCACTCATAGCCATGATGCGCCTCTGAGATGGTCCCCAGCACGGGCGCCTCCTTCAGACGCGCGATCGGAACCAGCGCGACGGGCATCGCGATTGGTTGAAGCTGCGTGCCGCGGCCTTGTTGCAGCGTCAGCAGCAAACCATGCAACTCGCCTGACATCACATGGCGCGACAGAAGCATCAGACGGTGCTGACCATGCTTGTTGGTGACGAAATAGATATGTCCCGATTGATGCGGCACCGCCACGCTGCCACTCTGCGCATAGTCCTTGTCGGTGCGCGCGAGTTCGCGGAAAACAAGGTGGTTCGCCTCGTCGCTCCACGACACTTCCGTCACATAGCTGTAAATGTTCTGTGGCCTGGACGACGCCGGGCGGAGCGTCATGTAGTTGCCTTCGAGCCACGAGACAGCGGGCCGCGCATAGGAGCCCAGCCCTTCCGGCGCGAATTGCGGCTTCGCTGGCGAAGGCGCACGCAGCTTCACGCCAAGTACATCCTCAAGCCGCGTCAGCGTCTGCTCGGTCAATTGCCGCTGCCCCGAGAGGCCTTTCTCGAGCGTCGAAATGCTGATCATTGCCTTGGCCGCAAGTGCGGCGCGCGACCAACGCCGCCGCGCCAGCTCTTCCTTGATGCGGCCGGCAACCGCCGAAACGGAATCATCCCCCATGCCGGAAGGATTTCAGATTCCGTCACGTGCGGCAAGCTCAGGATGGCGGCGCGATCTTCCGCTCGATCACCCAGTTCCGGAATGTCCAGCTCTGCCAGCGCTGCTGTTGCCACGAAAGCTCTCCGCGCCTCGCTCGGATGATCGGTAGGTCCGGCACGGTCATGTTCTGGAAATAGGATCCAAGCAGTTTGTTCGCATTGGGGTACTGCTTCAGAGTTGTGTTGAGCCGGATGAGCGCCGGCAAGGCGTCCACGCCAAGCTCGCGCATATAATCCATGTCGAGATCGGCATAAAGCGCTGTAGGCTCGATCCTCATCCCGGCGAGCGCGCGGTCCACGTTCCATTCAGCGATGAATGCCTTGAAGCTGAAGAATCCGCAGGCAAGCAGAAGCGTGAAGCTCGCCGCGAGATTGGTTTCGAGCAACCATCCATTGCCGCGCCGCCGTAGAATGCGGATCGCAATGGAGGCGAGACCAAAGACCACAAGTCCCATCCAGATCAATCCCGCAAGCCGCCATTCAGTCATGCCATAGTCGTCCACATAGGCGAGCGTGCGTTTGACGGACGAGGCAACGAGCAGGATGTTTTGCGCCACCCAACCATAGACGAGCCAACGCACCGCCGCCGTCGCTTCGGTCCGGCTTCCCGGCCGCAGCGCCACGATCGTCAATGCAGCGGCGAGTAGCGCCGTCACAATCAGCGTGTAGGATCCGCGATGCACATATTCGGCATGAGTCACGCCAAGCAGCAAAGCGCCATCGAGCCAGACATATTTGATGTCCAGCAGATTCTCCGCGAGGAACATTGCGTTCAGAAGCGAAAGAGTGAGCGCGACCGAGAATGGCTGGAAGTAGGTCTGGTGCCAGACCGGAGTCGCAGCATCTTCCAAGGCGACCTTCACCTTAAGCCGCTTCATGCGCAAGACCGGCCAGAACACCAGCAGGCTCAGCCCGAAGGACAGCAGAGTCAATTGCGCGTCTTCGGAGACGAGTTGCAGCCAGCCGAGGTCGTGTACGAACTCCTGAATGATGGGATTTGCTACCGTCAACAGAAAGCCGAACACCACGGCGGCTGCAATTGGTAACAACAGTGCCGTCAATGTGAAGTGACGCGCTGCGGTGCCGCGGCGGCTCTTGCGTTTGCTAAGAACGGCCATCTCGTTGATGATTTGCAGCGGCGAGGCCAGGAGCCGTGCCGCCGCCGTCTTGATCGGGTGCATCAGCGTGCTATCAGACAGTGAAAGATAGGCGAGCGCCAACCAGCCCATCGTGGTGTTGAGCGGGCCTGGTTCAATTGCGATGGCTATCACTGCCAGCGCGGCGGCGATGATCGCAACCGCGCGCCTCCGGGTGAGCGGCTTCCGTGCAAGGTACCCGAGTGGGATCAGATAGGCGAGGGCGAGGATGCTTCCCGGCCAGCCTTGCGGAAAGATAACCGCGCAGATCGCCGCAATGGCAAGAAGTGCTAGATAGCGCGCCGAGGGAACGCGAAATCTTGGATGAGCAAGTCCGCCATTCGTTTCTGCCGTTGCCGTCTGCATTCGCACCCCGATAACTTGGGATGCGATTGTGCCAGCGCCGCGAACAAAGCTCTATCGGAAGCTTCGTCAAATCCTGCCACAACCGTGTGCGGAATCCGGCAAACGCCTTACTGGCTCGCCCAAATGATGCGCGCCATCCAGTCGATGTCCTTCATATCGATGGTGCGCGTTTCATGCTCGGGGTTGAACGAGGAAAGCTCCACGGTCTTCGCCGTCTGCCGCTGCATGATCTTCGCCATCACCTGGCCGTCCGTTGTCTTCACGACGACGCGGTCGCCCTTCCGCACGGTGGCGCCCGGCGAAACGATGATGGTGTCGCCCTCGCGAAAAATCGGCAGCATCGAGTCGCCGCTGATCTCCAGTGCGTAGGCATTGGAATCGGTCACGCCAGGAACGTCAATCTCTTCCCAGCCGGAGCCGGCAGGAAAACCGGAATCATCGAAGAACCCGCCCTTGCCCGCTTGCGCCAGACCCAGAAGCGGGATCTGTTTCCGCCTCGGCGGTTGTCCGCGCCTTCCGGTCAGGAGATCGGTGAACTCTTCGACCGACGCGCCTGACGCATCGAGCACGCGCGCAATGCTTTCCGTCGTCGGCCAGCGCGGCCGGCCATCAGGCCCATGCCGCTTAGAGGGATTGAACGAGGTGGGATCGAGCCCCGATTTCTTGGCAAGACCCGACGCGGAAAAACCATAGCGCTCCGCAACGGTATCAATCGCGGCCCAAACCTGTTTGTGCGTAAACATGACGGCTCCGTTAGACTTTTCGCCTTAGGTAGGAACCGATACCTCAAAAAACTCGCATTGTCCATCCCTGAGGGGCTGACTAATTTCGCAACCCTGATAAGAGGCCGAAATGGGCTTGATCTACAAAATCTGTGGCGAAGAGGAATGGAAAAATGCTTTGATCGCAGGTATTTACGAGGGTTCGGCGGATGACCGGCGCGATGGTTTCATTCATTTCTCGGCCGCCAATCAGGTGGCCGGAACCCTCGCCAGGCATTTTTCCGGAAGGCGCGATCTCGTTCTGATTGCGGTCGACGAATCGGCTCTGGGCGACGGCCTAAAGTACGAGGCCTCGCGTGGTGGCGCGCTGTTTCCGCATCTTTACGGTGTTCTGCCGCTCACCGCGGTGCGCTGGCAAAAGCCCATTCAACTCGCCAACGGAGAGCATGTGCTTCCAACAGGGATTCCCGCTTGAACATTGCACGCCTTGCCTTTCCCCTCGCAGCCCCGCTTCTCGAAAGGTTGGACGCCGAGCAGGCCCATGACCTGACCATCCGTGCACTGAAGATTTCTCCTCGCGCCACGCCGGCACAGCCCAACGCTCTCGCGCAGAACGTTTTCGGTCTCGACTTCCCAAACCCTCTCGGACTTGCGGCGGGCTTCGACAAGAACGCGGAGGTGCCAGACGCCATGTTGGGCTTCGGATTTGGATTCGCCGAAGTCGGCACCGTGACGCCACTGCCGCAAAAAGGTAATCCCAAGCCCCGCCTCTTCCGCTTGCCCCAGGACCGCGCCGTCATTAATCGCATGGGCTTCAACAATAAAGGCCACGCCGCCATGCTGCGGCGGCTTGTGGATCGGAAACGCGCAGGAATCGTCGGCGTCAACATTGGCGCGAACAAGGATTCGCCTAACCGCATCGCAGATTATTGCCAAGGACTTGAAACGTTCGCGGAGATCGCGGCCTACATCGCCATCAACATCTCCTCGCCCAACACGCCAGGCCTTCGCGGCCTTCAGTCGCGTGATGAATTGTCCAGCCTGCTCTCGGCACTGAACGAAACGCGTGGCGCGTTTCGGACAAAAGTTCCGCTGCTTCTGAAGATCGCGCCCGATCTCGGCGAAACAGAACTGGAAGACATCGCGGCTTGCTGTGGCGGCGGCGCTGTCGATAGCGTGATCATTTCAAACACCACGATCTCGCGCCCGCCTTTGCACTCGCGGCACAAAGGTGAAGCAGGCGGTCTTTCTGGTGCACCGCTTTTCATCCTCGCAACCCAGCAGCTCGCCAGATTCCATTTGCTAAGTAACGGAGCGATTCCGCTCATTGGCGCCGGCGGTATTCACGATGCCGAATCCGCATGGGCGAAAATCGAGGCAGGCGCGACGTTGCTGCAGCTCTATTCCGCTCTCGTCTATCGTGGGCCCGCGCTCGTCACTGACATACTCGAAGGATTAAACGCACGACTCAATGCCTCGGGAGTTTCGCTATCCGAAGTGCGCGGCCGTCGTGCGAAAGAAATCGCTCACCATGGGCTGAGCGGCAGGTAGCGCGCGAAAATCTCCGACGTGAAGCCGCGCTCTTGCAGCCTGTCGAGACCGTGGTCGAGCGCTGCAAGCAGGCCGTCATTGTCGCGCTTCACGATGAAGCCGAGGTCGCGGCTGAAATAGGCCCGGTCGGTGTAAGGCCCGCCAAGCAACTTGCAGCAGGCTCGCGAACCGCTGCCCGAAATCCAGAAGATCACGCGAAAGGAGTCGCCAAATAGCGCGTCGATCGTCCCGGTCCGCAGCGCCTCTTGAAGGCCGCTTTCGGTTTCGAACGTCACGATGGTCGAGCGCGGAAAGTGCCGTTCGAGCCAAGCCGCGTGCGCGCTGTCCTTGACCGAGCCGATGCGCTTGCCGGCCAGCGACTTGTAATCGCTGTCCTCCAGCGGACTCCCTGTTCTGGTTGCAAACCGGCCAAGCGACCAGAAATAGGGGCGCGTTGTCTCGGCATAGCCGGGAAGGCCCTTGTCGAGATGCGGCCCGGAGACGATCGCTTCGGCCTCGCCCGTCTGCAAAGCGGGGAGCAGGGCATCGTAGGGACGGCCCAGAACTTCGCAGCTCAGTTTGAGCTCGGCACAGGTGGCGAGCGCCATGTCGACAGCGATGCCGGCCAGTTGGCCGTCGCGGCTCCTGAAACTGAAAGGTGGAAAATCTTCATCTGCCAGGAGAACCACGGGATCGGTACGCGAGAAAGGTGCGGCGGCCGGCGACTCCGCGTGCCGAAAGCGAGGCAACTCGAATTTGTTTTCCGCCGTGCCAGATTCAACCTGTAGGAGAGTTGCAATCGCCAGACTCAGCCAATGAATAGTTGCACTGCTTCTCATACGATATTTCAATTTCCGGCAAGTAAGCTTCATAAACGGGCGGCAGGGGCTGGCGTGGTTCTCGCAGATTTGGGTTTAGATGCCGCCTCCGGCATGGCCGGGTACGGTCCTGACAGCATAGCGGACGCGCCGCAGCATGTCTTGCCCCAGCTCTCGCTCCGCGACACCATGGCCTGCCTCAGGCGATTGGCGCCCGACGAGCTGAATCTTGCGCTCCGGCAAGGCGTCTTTCCACTGGTCTGGTCACCGGAACCCGAACTCTTCGCTTGCAGCGGCGGGAGTGCGCTCGCTTTCGCCGCAAGACAGGGACTCCGCTGCATCGCAAAGGTTGAACGCGAGATTTTTCACGAGGCGGTTCGCCGTGTTTGCGGCGAGGAACTTCTAGCAGAGGCCACGGACGGGCTGCGCCTCGCCCATCCGGAATTATCAGCCTACAGACGATTTACCGTCGCCCAGGCAACGTTCGCCGTGGTGCTCGCTTCGGCGCTTGTGACGGGATTGACGCTTTCGCCATCGATTGCCATCGCGGTTGGTGGCTGGATGCTGGGTCTCTTCTTTCTGTCGCTCGTCGGCTTTCGCGCGCTCGCCCTTTTCTCGAAAGCCGAACCGGAATTCCCGCACCCACGTCCGATGGCCGCGGCGGACCAGCTTCCATTTTACACAATACTCGTGCCGCTCTTTCGCGAAACCTCGGTGCTCGAGCAGCTCCTCTCCGCCCTCGTTTCGCTGCGCTATCCGGCGGAGAAACTCGACGTCAAGCTGATCCTCGAGGAGGACGACTGGAACATGCGGCGCGCCGTCGCCGCTTTCGATCTTCCCTCGCAGTTCGATGTCGTGGTCGTGCCGCGCGGCCATCCGCAAACAAAACCGCGCGCGCTGAACTTCGCACTGCATTTCGCCAAGGGCGAACTGCTGACGATTTACGACGCCGAAGACGTGCCCGAGCCCGATCAGTTGCTTGTGGCCGTGGAAGCCTTCGCCAAGGCCGGGCCGGAATTGGCCTGTCTTCAGGCGAGCCTCGCCTTTCACAATCCGAATGAAAATTGGCTCACTCGCCAGTTCGCTATCGAGTACGGCGTGCTGTTCGATCTGATGTTGCCCGAACTCGCCAACGAGGGCTTGCCGCTGCCGCTTGGCGGCACGTCGAACCATTTCAGAACCGCCGCACTTCGAAATGCAGGCGGCTGGGACGCATGGAATGTCACCGAGGACGCGGATCTGGGATTCCGTTTCGCCCGTTTGGGCTATTTCACCGGCACAATCGCCTCCCGCACATACGAGGAAGCCAATTGCAGCCTGTCCAACTGGATCAAGCAGCGCGCCCGCTGGCTTAAGGGCTTCCTCCATACCTGGCTGGTGCACACGCGCGACGTGCCGAGGCTCCGACAGGAGCTGGGACTCTCCGGTATGTGGGCGCTGCAGGCCTATACCGCGGGTGTGTTCGTATCCGCATTGCTGTACCCTCCGCTCACCGTCGCGGCGATCTGGCAAGTCTTCGTCAATGGCTCAAGCCTCCCCGCGCTCGACATCGAACGCCAGCTCGCGGCAAGTTTATGCCTTGCGGTGTTTTTTACCGGATATGGATTAGCGATAGCGGCGGGCCGGCGCGCGTTGCGCCGCCAGGGCATTGAGGGATGGTGGCTCACGCTGATCACCATGCCCGCCTACTGGACGCTGATGTTCCTGGCCGCGTGGCTGGCGCTATGGCAGTTCGCCACCAAGCCACATCATTGGAACAAGACCGAGCATGGCATCTCGTCCATGACACGCCGAAGCAGGAATTAATCAGTATACGGAGAGAACCCTATTTACTCCGCCGCCGTGTGCGGGTCCATCATGGCCGCGTAATAGATGTGTTCGCGGTTTTCGGTCGTCAGCGCGCACTGTCTTCGACTTCATGGTTGTTCAATCAGGTGGCCGCGGGGCGCTGGAGACAACGGATGTGCGCAAGCATCTGACGGTTTGAGCGAGAGAAGCTTGTTCTGGACATGAGGGCAGTTGTGGTGGGAATGTTCAAAATCTAGCGATCAATCAATTCCGGTCTGCACGAGTCCCTGTCCATGAACGCAACGTCACGTCTACTTGAACAGCGCAGCGTTGGCCATGTGCATCTGCGCATGGAGCGGGATGGCATTGCCGTTATGCGTGAAGCCGGTTCCGCCAAGTGCCGGATACCGCGCGGGAGCAACGAAGCGATCCTGATCAACACCAGTGGTGGTTTGGCGGGAGGGGATGTTGTCGATATCCGTGCCGAGTTGGGTCTGGGTGCTGCATTGACGATCACTTCACAGGCAGCGGAGCGCGTCTACCGCACATTGGGACCAGCGGCGTCTGTTTCGGTTTCGCTCAAAGCCGCACCCGGAAGCGCATTGTTCTGGATGCCGCGGGAAACCATCTTGTTCGAAGGCAGTGCTTTGAGCCGCAAGCTTGACATTGAATTGGCGGATGACGCCACGCTTGTTGCTGTTGAATCCATGATGTTTGGGCGCACGGAAATGGGCGAAGTGGTGCGGCAGGTTTCGGTCGAGGATCAATGGCGCGTACGGCGAGCGGGGAAACTTGTTCATGCGGAAGCCTTCAGGATGGGTCCGGACTGGTCTGCAACGTCGGCAACTCTTGCAGAAAACCGGGTGACTGCAACACTGCTCATGGTGTCACCGCAGGCGGAGCTGTTGCTTGGCGCGTTGCGTGAAGTTCTTTCACCGCAAGACGGGGCGTCGGCCTTGAATGGCAAGCTGGTTGTAAGGTTTCTGGCGAAGGACGGCTTTCATTTACGCAAGACACTGATTCGGGCCCTTTGCGTTTGTTTGGGCCGCGAGCGCCTTCCCAAATGCTGGACATTCTGAGGACACATCATGCAACTGACGCCGCGCGAGAAAGACAAATTGCTGGTGGCCATGGCGGCAATCGTGGCGCGCGCGCGGAAAGAGCGCGGCGTGAAGCTCAACCACCCCGAAGCCATCGCACTGATCGTCGAATACGTCGTTGAAGGTGCCAGGGATGGCTGCAGCGTGGCTGATCTCATGGAAGCTGCGGCCCACGTGGTGAGCAAGGCCGATTGCATGGCAGGCGTGCCCGAGATGATCCATGATGTACAGGTCGAAGCCACATTTCCCGACGGCACAAAACTTGTCACCGTCCACCATCCCATCCGTTGAGGCCCACATGATCCCCGGTGAAATCATCCCCAAGCCTGGCGATATCGAACTGAATGTTGGTGAGAGCCGTGTGATGCTTGAAGTGGCGAACACAGGTGATCGCCCCATTCAAGTCGGATCGCATTACCATTTTTTCGAGACCAATGAATCGCTGAGTTTTGATCGAGTTGAAGCGCGTGGCATGCGTTTGGATATCGCAGCTGGAACAGCCGTTCGCTTCGAACCCGGCCAGCGCCGTGAAGTGACTTTGGTGCCGTTTGGGGGCGCACGCAAAGTCTACGGCTTTCAGCAAAAAATCATGGGAAAACTGTGATGGCAAGGATCTCCCGCGCTACCTACGCCCAGATGTATGGCCCCACTGTTGGCGACAAGGTGCGGCTTGCCGATACGGATCTCATCATCGAGGTGGAAAAGGATTTTACGCTCTATGGGGAGGAGGTGAAGTTTGGTGGCGGCAAGGTCATTCGCGATGGCATGGGGCAGTCCCAGGCGACGCGCGCGCAGGGTGCGATGGATACTGTCATCACCAACGCGCTGATCCTCGATCACTCCGGCATCTACAAGGCCGACATGGGTTTGAAAGAGGGACGCATCGCTGCCATTGGCAAGGCAGGCAATCCCGATACGCATGATGCAGTGACCATCATCATTGGTCCGTCCACGGAGATCATTGCAGGCGAAGGCAAGATCATCACCGCTGGCGGCATCGACAGCCATATTCACTTCATTGCACCCCAGCAAATCGAAGAAGCACTTTACTCCGGCATCACCACCATGCTCGGCGGCGGCACAGGGCCAGCCCATGGCACGCTTGCAACCACCTGCACGGGTGCCTGGCACATTGGACGCATGATTGAGGCCGCAGATGCTTTCCCGATGAATTTGGGTTTCATGGGAAAGGGCAATGCTTCGATTCCGGCCGCTCTGGAAGAAATGATCCTGGCGGGTGCGTGCGGATTAAAACTTCACGAAGATTGGGGAACCACACCTGCTGCCATTGATTGCTGCCTCGCCGTTGCGGACGACTATGATGTGCAGGTGGCAATCCATACGGACACGCTCAACGAGTCAGGTTTTGTTGAAGCCACCGTTGCCGCCATCAAAGGCCGCACCATCCACACCTTCCACACGGAAGGTGCGGGCGGCGGCCATGCGCCAGACATCATTAAGGTGGCATCGCTGCCCAATGTTTTGCCATCGTCCACCAACCCGACGCGGCCCTTCACTATCAACACCGTGGCGGAACACTTGGACATGCTGATGGTATGCCATCACTTATCCCCCCGCATCCCGGAAGACATCGCATTTGCCGAAAGCCGCATCCGCAAGGAGACGATTGCAGCCGAGGATATTCTGCATGATCTCGGCGCCTTCTCGATGATCTCGTCTGACTCACAGGCCATGGGCCGTGTGGGCGAAGTCATCATTCGCTGCTGGCAGACCGCTCACAAGATGAAGCAACAGCGTGGCGCGCTCGCGGGTGACAGCGGCAACGATAACTTCCGCGCCAAACGCTACATCGCGAAATACACCATCAACCCCGCTATTACGCACGGGATCGCTCACGAAGTAGGGTCGATTGAAATTGGCAAGCGTGCGGATATCGTCATCTGAAACCCTGCCTTCTTTGGTGTAAAGTCCGAGATGGTGTTGCTTGGTGGTTCGATTGCCGCTGCCCCCATGGGCGATCCCAATGCTTCGATCCCTACACCACAGCCAGTACATTATCGCCCCATGTTTGCGAGCTTTGGCAAACTGCGCACCAATTCATCGGTAACATTCGTATCGCAATCCGCACTCGCATCTGGCCTTCGCAATCGTTTGGGCACGGAGAAGCAGATGGTCGCGGTGAAAAATACGCGTGGACACATTGGCAAAAAGGACATGATCCACAATAACGCCCTTCTGAATATCGAAGTCGATCCCGAGACCTATGAAGTGCGCGGGGATGGTGAACTGCTGATCTGCGAACCTGCAACCAGCCTGCCCATGGCGCAACGCTATTTCCTGTTCTGATGACGCTGCGCGCCACATCTTTCGTCCGCGCCAGTTATCTCCTCGAAACACCGTGGGAGATTGTGGTCATGGACTCGACCGCACGGCATCTCAGGCGCAAACTCATCACCCTGCAGCATGGTGATGAAGTTCTGGTTGATTTGAAAAAGACAGTGAAATTCGAAGATCGCGATTGCCTGATCCTTGAAGATGGCAGGCTGGTGCAAATCAAAGCGTCCGATGAAGAACTGCTCGAAGTGACGGCACGTGATGCAGCGCACCTTACGCAACTCGCGTGGCATATCGGCAATCGCCATCTGGAAGCGCAGATTGAGAAGACGCGAATCCTCATCCGCAGGGATCATGTCATATCCAAAATGCTGGAACAGTTCGGCGCAACCGTCAAAGAGGTGCGGGAACCGTTTACACCGGAGCATGGAGCCTATGCCCATGGCCACTGATCATGGATCGCTGCTGCTTTTGCTCAACTGGATGTCGCCGACATTTCCCATTGGCTCGTTCGCCTATAGCCACGGCATCGAACAAGCGATCGCGGATGGCCGCATCAGGACCCGATCAGATGTGCAGTCATGGATTTCAGATCTTCTTCGAACCGGGTCCGGCTGGAATGACGCCGTTTTGTTTGCACAATGTTGGCGAAGCAACCCGAATGATCTAGCACTAGCGCTTGCGGGTTCGGCCGAACGCTATGCTGAAACCACTGGGCTCGGACGAAATTTCAACATTGCTGCAAGTGTCTGGACTGGCGAGGAACCTCAGGATGGCGTGATGGCCTATCCAGTTGCAGCCGGGCTGGCGTGCAAGCGCATGGGCATCCCGCGGGATCAGGCAGTCGCCGCATTTCTGCAAGGTCTCTGCGCCGCGTTGGTCTCTGTCGCGGTGCGCCTCGTACCCCTGGGCCAGACCAGTGGTCTCGAAGTCCTCCGCAATCTCGCTCCGCTTGTATCAACAATAGCCCAGCGAGCTGCGGCTGCATCGCTCGGCGATCTCGGCTCCAATTGCATCGCAGCGGACATCGCATCGATGCAACACGAAACCCTTGAACCCCGGATTTTCCGAACATGAGCAGACATGGCCCTCTCCGTGTTGGCATTGGTGGCCCCGTTGGCTCCGGTAAAACCACGCTCACTGAAAAACTATGCAAGGCGATGCGGGAGAAGTATTCCGTCGCCGTCATAACCAACGATATTTACACTAAGGAGGATGCCCTTATCCTGAACCGGCTGCAGGCCTTGCCGGAAGATCGCATTATGGGCGTTGAAACCGGGGGCTGCCCGCACACTGCAATTCGTGAAGACGCGTCGATCAATCTTGCGGCCATCGACGAGATGAACAAGCGCTTTCCCGATCTCGATGTGATCTTCATCGAGTCCGGCGGCGACAATCTTGCAGCGACATTCTCACCGGAACTTGCCGACATCACACTCTATGTCATCAGTGTCTGCCAAGGCGAAAAAATCCCGCGCAAGGGCGGACCGGCAATCACGCGCTCGGATTTTCTTGTCATCAATAAAACGGATCTTGCTCCGTTTGTGATGGCGGACTTGGCGGTCATGGAAAGGGATGCGAGAGCGCAGCGGCAGGAACGGCCGTTTGTATTCACTGATCTCTTGCGCAATGTTGGCGTAGCAGAAACCGTGGCCTTTTTGGAACGAAATGGCGGCTTAAGATGATACAACGTCGATGCGGCGCGAGTTCAGCGGTAGGTCGGCAACCAGCTGCAATCGATTCGGGAACTTGGAGCGGGTGATGGGAATCGGACCCACGACATACAGCTTGGGAAGCTGTCGTTCTACCACTGAACTACACCCGCGTAGGATCGAACGATAGTGCAGCAGGCGTAGAGGCGTCAACCGCCGAGTGCCGGTACGAGTGTGACGAGGAGCGCCCGTTGGATCAGCCAGATGGCGGCAACCGCGGCCACCGCCGCCGATCCGCCCACCAGAACGATGCGGCGATAGAACTGTGTGGTGCAGACCGCGTAGGCCGCCGGGAGAAAGACCGCGACGATCGCAAGCTGTCCCAGCTCCACGCCAACATTGAAGGCAACCAGGCTCAGCACCAGCGATTCCCGCGGGAGGCCGAGGTCCGCCAGCACGCTTGCGAAACCGAATCCATGGATGAGGCCGAAGACGAATGCGATGATCCATCGCCCGTCATGAGCCACCGGCCGTATGTTGTTGAGCGCGGCAAGCACGACGGATGCGGCAATCGCAGATTCGACCAGGCGAGACGGCAGGCTCACGGCGCCGAGAGCGGCTAGCGAAAGCGTAATCGAATGCGCCACCGTGAAAGCCGTCACGACTTTCGCCACGCTCCACATCGCCGAACCGAAGCTTGAAGCCGGAACCCACGCCTCGCCGCGCTTTGGCGAACGGATCAGCACCGCGGGCAGGAGCAGCGCCAGCAGGAACAGGATATGATCGAAACCCGCCCAGATGTGGACCATGCCCTCGCGGACATAGTCGATGAATTGCTGGCTCCGCGAAACCTCGTCAAGCGCGAACTGCTTGGCCGCTTCATTCGCGCTGAATATCGCGGACCTTGTGCCGGTTGCGGTGGTCAGACTGAGTAACCCGCGATGCTGCGGATCGATATCGAAAAACAATCGGTAGTCAACGTTCAGAATTGAGCGTTTCGGACAGTCCGCCGTAAAGACCAGGACCGCGTAGGCGCCGTCGCTGTGATTGTCGATCATGTGATCGCGAATACCGGGCGTGCAATTCTCGCCGTCCGCGCTCATTGTCAATCGTGACATCGCGTAAGCGGCAATCCGCGCATGTTTTGACTTCACCTCCCCCCAGGTGATTGCGTTGTCCTGATTGCTGTCAAGACCGATGGCGTAGTCGAGATCGCGAAGCGCTATGTCCCACTGGCCTTCGATTTTTTCACCGCCCGCATCGATCCGAAGGTAACTGTCGGAAGGCTTGTGAGCCAGCGCCGCGTCATGCATCAGGCTCAGAAGCAGCGCCGCGAAAATCGCGACGACACGGACCGCCTTCATTGGACCATCTCCGCGACAGCGCGATATTCAAGCCGCGTATCGGCCAGCCAGCGCCGGATTGTATCGAGTGCTTTTGCATCGCCAGCCGCGCGCGCGGCCTCCGCGAGAATGCGTAGGTCGGTGGGTTCTTTCTGCACATTCCAGTTCTCGAGCGCCAATCGCAACGCGGCCTGGGCGTCATTGCCGAGCAGCAATTGAAACCGGGCTTCTTCGCGGCGGTGCACGGTATCGCCGCGCGCCCGGCTCGCTTCGAACCTCGCGCGCAACGCGGCTATCGATGCTTCCGCCTCGGGCAGCTTCAATTGCTTCTGCGCAATAGCCAGCCGCAACAGAAGTCCATCCACGCGCTTTTCGCGTTCGACCAGCGGAATCACATCGGCCGCGCGGCCTTGATCGAGCAGCCAGTCGCAATAGACGCCGATTGTGTAAAGATCGCGCGGATCGGCCGCGAGTGCTGCCTGGAAATGCGCCTCCACGCCGGTGGAGCCCAGGCGCTCCGCGATCTCGCCCAGGAGAGATTCAAACCACCCGCGCAACTCGGGAGAAATCTCTCCGCCTCGCTCGAGTGAGGCTAAGAGTGCGGCCTTCGCCAGAGTGGAATTGCCGGCGACCGCCTCGACGCTTGCAAGACAGCCCAACACGTACAGATCTTGCGACAGCCCTTGCAGACTGGAGCAAGTGGAGCGGGCGGCGGCGTATTTCCCTTGGACGGTTTCGACCGTGGCGCGGATCAGTATCGCGTTTGCATTGCCTGGTTCGCGCGCGATCGCCTTGCCGAGATCGGCAAGTGCGCGATCGAATTCGTGATTGCTCTGCAGGATGCGCGCGCGTGCGATCAGAACCTGCGTCGGAGCGTCGGCATCCTCCCACCAAGGCGCCAAGGCGGCCTGCGCATAGCCCAAGTAACGCGGGTCGCCTTCGCGCCGCGAGATCCGATAATAGGCGCCGGCAAGCGCCGATGCCGCTTCGATGCTTGCGGGCGCGGCCGCCGCCTCCGCTTTCAGCCGCATGAGATCGCCATCCTCGACAGCGCTGCGAACCGGCAGTTGTTCGAGCACCATGGCTTCGTCGGTTGGCAAAAAGGGTGCGGCCGCCGGGCTCGCCGAGAGTGCGAGCATCGAAACGAACACGATTGCGCTGCGCTGAATCACGTCGAACTGGTCCCCTCGAAAGCAGAGCGGGGCGGCCCGGTCCGGACCGCCCAACCCGAGAGCGAAATCACGGAGTCGGAATATCCGGCACCGTCGGCACGTTGATGCCGCCATGGCCCTGCAGCAGTCCCTGATGCGCCAGAGCCAGGAACGGGAAGCGGTCGAGATAGTTCTTGTCGTTCACTTCGACACCCTTCGCCAGGCCCGCGCCCGCGTCACCTGCCACGATCAGGCTGATCAGCACGCTATTGACGTTGACCTGGTTTCGGTTGGGAGCCGTTCCGCCGCCGAGAACCCGCCCGTTCGGAAAGTTCGAGTCGATGGCGGCGTCGAGCGTGATGACGTCGCCGGTCGAGCCGTCGGCAATCGGGATCGGGCGGCCCAGATTGATGGCGTTGACGATGTCGACGCGCGGGCCTTTGAGCGTTGACACCGTAGCGGGCGGAACACCGAGGGCGGCGTAGAGTCCGAGCGCCTCTGCGTCGCGCACCAGAACCGGGAACAGGATGTTGGAGCCGAAGCTCGTGACATCGCGGTTTGGACTGGTGCGGAGATACTTGGTGTGAGCCTGCGTTCCAACAAGCCCTGCGTTGAACAGCGGCAACCCGTTGCGCCCGACTTGCACATAAGGGCCAGTTCCGGTGAGGCCAGTGATGACATCGGTGTTATTGACGGTCTGCGTGGCGCGGCGAAGAATGCTCGTGTGCACTCTCAGCAGGCTGTCGGTCGAGGAGGTGTCGAGCACGCCGTTATGCGGAATGCCGCCCGGGAAAATATCGGTGATCGGCACTTCGAGCGCGATCGAGAACACATTGAAGCCGGTAAACACGTCCTTGCCGGGCGGACGGCGAGCACCCGGGATTCCGCCGAGATCGTCGCGATTCAAGTTCACCAGATCGAAGATGCCCTTTTCGTCGAGCTGATAGGGATCGTCAAACTGCCCGGCGATCACCCTTTGCCCGCCGGAAAGTGTGTGAATGTAGGAATCGACGAACGCTTGGTTGTAAAGGCCCAGTTCGCGGCTGTCGGGATTGCCGGAGTCGTAGCCCTGGAACGGTCCGAGGCCATAGACGAGCCTGTCCGTCTGGGGCCCGTGGTTGTTGGGGAGGACGTTGAGGTTGCGCCCGAGAACGGTGACGGTTCCACCACCTCCCCCTGCCGGCACCGTAACCTTGGAAACGGTCATGGTTTCCGTGCCGCCCGTCAACTGCCACAGGAGTTCATTGCCGCCACCGAGCGGATCGGAAGCCGACGGCCTCGCTTCAGGCGTCAGCGTGTTCTTGAACAACACGCGATAGATCACGCGATCGCGGAGACTGGTACCGATTCCGATGTGAAATTGGTAGAGGTAACCACTGCAGGCGCGCAAGCCCTGGTTTCCCTGGCCCGGCTCGTGCAGCGGATTGAAGTTCATGATCAGGTAGAGCTTGTCGTGCGTGCCAGGCTTCACCCAGGCATAGGTGTCGGTGTTGTCGGCGCATGGTTCGTTGAGGACAGCGAGCGCCTCGCGGTGGCTTGATGCCTGGACCGCGGTGACTGACGCGGCCAGCATCAAGGCGGAAACAAAGTGTCTTAAGTACCGTTTCATGGTGTCTCCTCTCGTGGGTTTGTTTGGTCAGTGCGGCGATCTGATCGAAGTCAACAAGCCTCCACTGCCAATTCCGGTGATGAGAATCGGCGTCTGACCGTTTTCCAATAGATTTCCGTCGAAGGCCGCCCCCAGCACTTCGGATCGGGTGCACGAGCCGCGTCAACAGTATTGAACTGCGGACACGTCTGCTTGCATGGGAGGAACGAAGTGATCGAACGGTTTGGTTGCAGGCTTGGTTAACAATTCACGACATCGTGAATTGGGCCTCGCTCAAGGCGTGTACGGCTTGAAATGCTTCGAGAGCTTGAGGCCCTGGCGCTGGTAGTTGGAGCCGATGCCTTGACCGTAGACGCGGTCGGGGGCTTCGGTCAGCGGCTCGTAGATGAGCCGGCCGATGATCTGCCCGTCTTCCAGAATGAATGGGACCTCGTGGCTTCTGACTTCCAGAACCGCGCGCGAGCCTTCGCCGCCGCCCGAGGAATCGCCGAATCCCGGATCGAAGAAGCCCGCGTAGTGCACGCGAAACTCGCCGACCAGCGGATTGAACGGCACCATCTCCGCGGCATGCGTTGGCGGCACGCGAACCGCTTCCCTCGAAGCGAGAATATAGAACTGGTCGGGATCGAGAATGAGCGAACCCGATTGCCGGATCGGCTCCCAATAATCGAGAACCTCGAGCGCGTTCTTCTTGTCGACATCGACAAGAGCCGAATGCCGCTTCGCCCGGAAGCCGACTGCATCGCCGAGCTTTCCGCCGGAAAGGTCGACCGAGAGAGCGAGGCCATTGTCGATATCTGGCTCGCCTTCCGAGATCAAACGTTCCTTGGTGTGAAGCTCGCGGATGATTGCATCGGAAGCGAGGCTATCGCCCGCGCGAAAGCGGATTTGCGAGAGCCTGGAACCGGTGCGCGCGAGGATCGAGAATGTGCGCGGGCTGATCTCCGCATGGAGCGGACCGTGATAGCCCTCGGGGATCGTATCGAAGGCCTGCGCGTAGTCCGCGATCACGCGGGTGAAGATGTCGAGCCGGCCAGTGGAACTCTTCGGGTTCGCCGCCGCCGTAACGCCTCGCGGCAGCGCCAGCGATTCGAGCAGCGGCACGATATAGACGCAGCCGGTTTCGAGCACGGCGCCATCGGCAAGCGAAATGCGGTGCAATTCGAGGGATTTGAGCCGCTCGGCGACCGTGTGCTTGGCGCCGGGAAGAAACGACGCCCGCACCCGATAGGCAAAGCCGCCAAGCCTGAGATCGAGACTTGCTGGCTGAATTTGTTCGTCCGCCAGCGGCTGCCCGATTTTTATGAAACCCCGCTCGCAATAGTCCGCAATGGCCCGGCGCGGCAGGATTCCCTGCACGGGGTGAAGTTTCTGAGCGGCGCTTGGCATGGCGTCTATTGGCGGGTTTGGGCCTCGATGCGCAAGCCCAAAGGCGATGGCGGTGGAAAACCTTCGCGGGCAAGCCTAAAGTAACGCCATGTACGAGAAGACCACGCATGGCGTCCGGGTCAGCGTGACGCCGCAATACCTGGAAGGTCACTCCGCCCCGGCAGAGAGCCGCTATTTCTGGGCTTATACAATCACGCTCGAGAATCTGGGCAATGTCACCGTCACGCTGCGAACCCGCCACTGGAAGATCACCGACGCCATGGGCCGCCTGCAGGAAGTGCGGGGCGAAGGTGTGGTCGGCGAGCAGCCTACCTTGGCGCCGGGCTCGAGCTTCCAGTATACCTCCGGCTGCCCGCTGCCGACGCCGAGTGGCGTGATGGTCGGAACCTACAACATGGTGGACGAGTATGGACGCTCCTTCGATATCGACATCCCCGCCTTCTCCCTCGACAGCCCCCATGACCGGCGTAGTGTGAACTGAGAATGCCGAAACCGCTTTCCTCGCGCGACATCCTCGCGCATCTCATTTCCTTCGACACCACCAGCCGCGATGGCAACCTGCCGCTCATCGCATGGGTCGAAGAGTATCTCGCGCCCTTTGGCGTCAAGAGCTTCCGCGTCGACTACGAAGCCGGAAAGAAGACAAACCTCTTCGCCTCCATCGGACCGGAGATCGATGGCGGCATCGTGCTCTCAGGGCATACCGATGTCGTGCCGGTCGATGGCCAGGACTGGTCGTCGAACCCTTTCGAACTGACCGAACGCGACAACCGCTACTACGGGCGTGGCACCTGCGACATGAAGGGCTTCATCGGGTCCGTGCTTGCGGCGGTTCCGCTGATGAGCAAGGCGAAACTCAAGAGGCCCATTCATCTCTCCTTCTCCTGCGATGAGGAAGTGGGCTGCAAAGGCGTTCGCCCACTCGTCGCACATCTGAAAGCTCACGGTCCTCGGCCAATGGCCGCGATCATTGGCGAACCGACGTCGATGAAAGTCGTGAACGCGCATAAGAGCGCCATCACTTTCTCAACCGATGTAACGGGACACGAAGCGCACTCAAGCTGCATTCATTTGGGTGTCAACGCCATCATGGTGGCGGGCGATCTCCTGGCCGAGCTCAACCGCATCCGCGCTGAATTGATCGCCGAGGGCGATCCCACGGGCCGTTTCGATCCACCATATTCCACCTTGCATGTCGGCGTGATCGAAGGCGGCACCGCCAAGAACATCATACCCCGCCGCTGTTCCTTCCAATGGGAAACGCGGCTGCTTCCCACCGCCGATGCCGAACGCGTGCCGCGACGCTTCGAGGCCTTTTCGCGCGGTCTCGAACCTGACATGAAGCGCGTGGCAGAAGATGCTGGCATCGAAACGAAGACAACCAACCTTGTTCCAGGGCTTGCACCCGAAGAAGGTTCGGAAGCCGAAACGCTGGCGCTCAATCTGGCTCAGGCCAACGGGACGCACGCGGTTTCCTACTGCACTGAAGCCGGACTTTTTCAGCAGATCGGCATTCCCTCCGTCGTCTGCGGACCAGGCTCAATCGAACAAGCCCACAAGCCGGACGAGTACCTCGACGCCTCTCAGCTTGACGCCTGCGACCGGTTTATCGAACGGGTCGTCGCTTTCTGTACGTCTTGATTGCGTGAGTAGCGTTTCCCATATGAAGGGCCGCGAAAGGAGCAGGCGATGAACGTCATTCTCAATGTGTTGTGGTTCGTGCTCGGCGGCTTCGTCGCGGGCCTCGCTTGGCTTCTCGCCGGGGTCATCATGGCCATCACCATCATTGGCCTGCCTTGGGCGCGCTCTTGCTTCATGCTGGCGCTCTTCACCTTCTGGCCCTTCGGCCACGACGTGATCTCGCGCCGCGATTTCTACGGCCGCAGCGATCTCGGGACTGGTGCTCTGGGCACACTCGGCAATATCATCTGGTTCGTGCTCGCTGGCTGGTGGCTTGCGCTCATGCACGTCGCCGCGGCGGTAGCACTCGGCATCACCATCATCGGCTTGCCCTTCGCCTATCAGCATTTGAAGTTGGCGCTTGCCTCGCTGGCGCCTGTGGGCAAGTCGGTCGTTTCTTACGACGACACCGAGGCGGTTCTGGAGCGCTCGCGGAGCCGCAACATCACCCCTGCGTGAAATCCGAAGGCTTGAACACATAACGTGTCGAGCAGAATTCGCAGGTCACACCGATTTCGCCGTTCTCCACCATGTCGGCCCGATCTTCCGGGTTGAACCGGCGAAGCATCTCCGCCACCGCATCCTGCGAGCAGGTGCAATGACGGTACAGCGCGGTCACGGGATAGACAGTGACGCCATCTTCGTGAAAGAGCCGGTAAAGCAGGCGTTCCGGCGAGAGCGTGGGATCGAGCAATTCATGATCCTCCACCGTATCGAGCAAGAGCCGCGCCTTCACCCAGTTGTCGTTTTCTGAAACCTGTTCTTCCGCGCCTTCCGGCGCATCGCCGGAGGAGAAGGGAAGGGGACTCATCCCACCTTCGCTCGGCAGATGCTGCACCATGATCGCTCCGGCGCGCCAGTTCTCCGCCGAACGCGCGCGGCTGGCGATGCGGCCTGCCGCAAGCCTGAGCCGCGTTGGAATTTGCTCGGATTGCCGGAAGTAAGTGTCCGCCGCGTCGGTCAGCGTCGAGTTTTGCAAAGGCACGATGCCCTGATAACGGTCCATGTCGGGCCCCTGATCCACGGTCATCGCAAGATGGCCTTGCCCCAGCACATTCTTTTGCGACTGTTCGGTGAGCGCCGAAAGCCGCTCGCTTGAGTAACGCGCATAACCGCGCACGCCACCGGGATAGATATAGTCGGCAACGAGCAAATCCGATGGCCCGTCGGTTTTCGTTTGCAGGATGAACTTGCCTTCGAATTTGAGCGCCGCTCCCAGCATTGCCGTAAGCGACACCGCTTCGGCCAAGAGCGCGGAAATCGCTGGCGGATAATCGTGCCGGTGCAGAATGTCGTCCACCACTGCGCCGAGCCGCACGAGTCTCCCGCGCACGCCAAGCGACTTGATCTCGAAGGGCAGCACGAGATCGTCGGGAAGAGGCGCCGCCATCTCAGGCTCCGGGCTTCAGGCAGTGGAGCAGAATGCTTTTCTGAATATGGAGCCGGTTCTCCGCTTCGTCGAAGATCGCCGAGTGCGGCCCGTCCATCACGTCGTCCGTCACTTCCTCGCCGCGATGCGCGGGCAGGCAGTGCATGAACATGGCACCCGGTGCGGCAAGTTTCATCAGCGCCGCATTGACCTGATAGGGCTTCAAAAGATTGTGCCGCGAGGCCGCGTCTTTGTCGTGCATCGATACCCAGGCATCGGTGATCACGCAGTTGGCGCCGCGCACTGCATCTTGCGGAGACGTGGTGAGACGGATCGCGGCGTTGTTCTTGGCAGCCCAAGCGAGATTCTCAGGTTCAGGCGCGAGTTCCGCGGGGCAGCCAAGCCGCAACTCGCCGCCCATCAGCGCCACGGCTTGTATCCATGATGCCGCAACATTGTTCCCGTCGCCCACCCACGCGATCTTCTGCTGTGCGAGAGGCCCGCGCTCCTCCTCAAGCGTCATCACGTCCGCCATCACCTGGCAAGGATGAGTGAGGCTGGTGAGCCCGTTGATTACGGGCACAGTCGCATGCTCCGCAAGTTCCGCCAGATGCGTGTGATCGGAGGCGCGAAGCATGATTGCATCGACATAGCGCGACAGCACCCGCGCCGTATCGGCAATCGTCTCGCCGCGCCCAATCTGAGTTTCGTTTGCCGAGAGCGCCATCACCTCGCCGCCAAGCTGGCGCATGGCGACTTCGAAGGACACCCGCGTGCGCGTCGACGGGCGCTCGAAGATCAGCGCCAGCATATGGCCCTTGAGCGGCAGATCGGGATCGGGCTCGCCCTTGGGCCAGCCGCTCCTTGCTTGCTTGCGTTTCCGCGCGCTCGCGATGATGCGGCCGAGTGTTGCGCCATCGAAATCGCGCAAATCGAGAAAATGCCTGGGAGACGCGGCCATCGGGAATCTCAGGCGGCCTTGACGGAGAGTGACGTGCAGGCGCGATCAAGCCGGTTGATGGCCTCGCCGATGTCGGCATCCGTCACCACAAGTGGTGGAAGAAGCCGCACCACATTTTCGCCAGCGCCGATAACAAGCAGATGCTGCTCGAGCGCCGCCGCTTGCACCGCCGTGTTCGGCGCCTTGCACTTGATGCCCATCATCAGGCCAGCGCCGCGAACTTCCTCGATCACATCGGGATGGGCATCCTTGAGCCAGGCAAGTTTCTGCTTCAGCACCAGCGCGCGCTGCTTGACGCTTTCGAGAAAACCCGGAGCCAGCACCACATCCAGAACCGCATTGCCAACCGCTGTCGCCAGTGGGTTGCCGCCGAATGTGGAGCCATGGGTACCCGCCGTCATGCCATGAGCGGCGCGCGCGGTCGCGAGACAAGCACCCAGCGGAAATCCGCCACCAATGCCTTTGGCAATCGCCATGATGTCGGGCGTAACACCCGCCCATTCATGAGCGAAGAGTTTGCCCGTGCGGCCAATGCCGCATTGCACTTCGTCGAAAATCAGAAGCAGCCCGTTGGCATCGCAAATCTCGCGAAGCTTTCTAAGGCTCGCATTGGAAACTGCGCGAATGCCGCCTTCGCCCTGCACGGGTTCGATGAGAATACCGGCGGTCTCTGGACCGATGGTTTTCTCAAGCGCCTCAAAATCATCGAGTGGCACTTGCGGAAAACCTTCCACCTTGGGCCCGAAACCTTCGATGTACTTTGCCTGTCCGCCCGCTGCGATGGTCGCGAGCGTACGCCCATGAAACGCGCCTTCGAAGGTGATGATGTGGAAACGCTCAGGGTTGCCGTTCGCGGCATGGAACTTCCGCGCCATCTTGATCGAGCATTCGAGAGCCTCGGCCCCCGAATTGGTGAAGAACACCGTCTCGGCAAAGGTGTTCTCGATCAACCGCTGCGCCAGCTTCTCCTGCCCCGGCATCTGATAGAGATTGGACGTGTGCCAGATCTTCTGCGCCTGCTCGGTCAACGCCTTGATCAGATGCGGATGCGAGTGCCCGCAACTAGTGACAGCAACACCGGCGCCGAAATCGAGATACTCCTCGCCCTCTGGCGTATAGACGCGCACGCCCTCACCCCGCTCAAAGGACACTTTGGCGCGATTGTAAGTGGGAAGCACAGGCGCAATCATCGTCAAACGCTCGCCTCGAAATGAAAAAACACCGCAACGCGGGCGGTGCACCGAACCTATATGTCCATGATTGCTTTGGGTCAATTCCACGAAAGCTGACTCATACGGCACCTGAGTCAAAACAGCGCATGGACTGGAGATTCCCGGCCTTGCTAGGGTTTCGTTAACCATGTCCGCCTGCGAGAAGTCTGGGGAAAACGGCTCCGCGGAGGGCTTGGGAAGGTTGCAGCTGGCGTACCGCGTATAGTAGTGTCCGCGGCATCAGCTACGAGATGTAGCGTTTCAAGGTCATGTGTAGACATCATACGTGGGGTTTGGGGACTCCGCGGCAAACGGGGGATTCGTAGTGAGCGACATGCCGGTTAATGCCTCAGGCGGCGAAAAATTGTCCTGGACTGAAGATCGTGTCGAACTTCTGAAGAAACTATGGGCCGATGGCCTGAGCGCCAGCCAGATTGCGGCGCGCCTCGGCCATGGGGTTACCCGCAACGCGGTAATCGGCAAGGTGCACCGGCTCAATCTCTCGGGCAGGGTTACTCAGCCACGCTCCACGGCACCTAGGGCGCCGCGCAAGACGCGGGAACCCTCGCACCCCGGCCGCACCACCGGCATGCCGTCGATGCCGTCGGCCGGAAATACCGCGCTCAAGGCCTTCCGCCACGCGGAGCCGGCGCCTAGGCAGATTTCCATTCCCGAGCCAGCGCCACTTCGCCTCGTCGATCTGCCCAAGGATGGCCGGATCACCATCCTCCATCTCTCGGACAAGACATGCAAATGGCCGATCGGCGATCCGGGGCATGAGGACTTCTGCTTCTGCGGCCACCAGCCGCGTGACGGCTCGCCATACTGCGAGTATCACGCCCGCGCCGCCTACCAGCCCCTGCAGGACCGCCGCCAGCGCCGGTTTGGCTAACGCCCAAACCGCTCATTGAATGAGTATCCCATCCCGCGCACCGTGCGGATGGGATCGCTTTCGCGCCCGCGCTTGATTTGGCTGCGCAAGCGGCCCACATGGACGTCAACCGTCCGCTCGTCGACGAAATTGTCGCGCCCCCACACGGCATCGAGCAGTTGCGCGCGCGAATATACGCGGCCGGCATTGCCCATGAGATGTTCGAGCAAGCGGAATTCGGTGGGCGACAATCCGATGTCGCGCTTGGACCGCGTCACGCGCCGAGTGCGCCGGTTCAGCACGATGTCACCCGCTTGCAATTCTTCCGCCGCGGCCGCGGGATTGCTCCGGCGCAGAATGGTTTTCACCCGCGCCAACAGCTCCGGCACCGAGAACGGCTTGACGATATAGTCGTCGGCCCCCGTGGCTAGTCCGCGCACGCGCTCGCTCTCCTCGCCGCGAGCCGTCAGCATGATGATGGGAATTTCACGCGTTTCGGGCCTGGCGCGAAGCGCGCGGCAGGCCTCGATGCCCGACATGCCGGGCAGCATCCAGTCCAGCACCACGAGATCGGGCTTCTCTTCGCTCGCCATCCGCACCGCCTCCTCGCCATTGGCCGTGCTTCTCACCGAATAGCCTTCCGACTCGAAATTGTAAGCGAGCAGGATCTGGATCGGTTCTTCGTCTTCGACGATGAGAATGTTGGCGGCCATGGGCTCAGTGTGCTGCGTCGTAGCTCGTGATGCTGGTTTGATCTTTCTTCGACCGTTCCGCCGGAATTGGCTTGCCGAAAGCGAGATAATAGATGTTTTCGGCGATGTTCGTGGTGTGATCGCCAATGCGCTCCAGATTTTTCGCGCCGAAGAGCAGATGCGTGCACAGGCTGATCATGCGCGGGTCTTCCATCATGTATGTCAGCAGCTCGCGGAAGATCGAATTGTAGAGCGCGTCGATTTCCTCGTCACTCCGCCACACGGCGAGCGCTTTCTCGGAATCGGAGCGCGCATAAGCGTCGAGAATATCCTTTAACTGCTCCTGCGCGAGCCGCCCCATGCGGATGAAGCCCGTCATCAGCCGCCGCGGCATTTGCTCTGAAATCGCATGCGTGCGTTTCGCCGTGTTCTTGGCAAGATCGCCGATCCGCTCGAGATCCGAGGCAATGCGGATCGCCACCATGATTTCACGCAGATCGCGCGCCATTGGCTGCCGCCTGGCGATCGTGAGAATAGCTTTCTCCTCGATTTGCTCCTCAAGCGCGTCGATCCGCTCGTCCCGCGCGATCACCACGTCGGCGAGCTTGGTGTCGCGCTTCGAAATGGCGGAGATTGCGTCTGAAAGCTGCTCCTCGGCAATGCCGCCCATTTGGGCAAGCATGTTCTTCAGGGCAGCGAGATCTTCGTCGTAGGATTTGACGATATGATCGGACATTCTGTGATTTCCTTATCCGAAACGGCCGGTGATGTAATCTTGAGTGCGCTTGTCCTGCGGCGTTGTGAACACTGTGCCGGTGTCGCCGAACTCCACGAGCGTGCCCAGATGAAAGAAGGCGGTAAGCTGCGAGACGCGCGCCGCCTGCTGCATCGAGTGCGTGACGATCACAATGCAATAGTTCTGCCGCAGCTCGTCGATCAATTCCTCGATCCGGGCGGTGGCGATAGGATCGAGTGCCGAGCAGGGCTCGTCCATGAGGATAACCTCGGGGTTCACTGCAATGGCACGTGCGATGCAAAGCCGCTGCTGCTGGCCGCCAGATAGCCCCGTGCCGGGGTGGTCGAGCCGATCCTTCACTTCCTCGAAAAGGCTTGCCTTTTTGAGACTCGAGACAACGATTTCCTCAAGATCGGTCTTGTTCGAAGCCAATCCATGTATGCGCGGCCCATAGGCCACGTTCTCGAAGATCGATTTTGGAAACGGATTGGGCTTCTGGAAGACCATGCCAACGCTGGCGCGAAGCTGAACCACGTCGATGGCGGGATCGTAGATGTCTTTGCCGTCGATCTTGATTTCGCCACCGACCCGGCAGCCCGGAATTGTATCGTTCATGCGGTTGATGGCGCGCAGGAATGTCGACTTGCCGCAACCCGAAGGCCCAATGAACGAAGATACGGCGCAGTCCGGGATGTCGATAGAGAGGTTCTTGATGGCATGTTTTTCGCCATAGTGGATATCGACATTACGGGCTGAGATTTTCACCGGCTTGTTCGCGAGAATCTCGGGCATGGCCGGCGTCTGTATGGTTTGGGGAATCATGTTCATGTTCAGCATCCTCCGCTACCAGCGGCGTTCGAAGCGTTTTCTGAGAAATATGGCGACGGCGTTGAGCGCCAGCATAACCACGAGAAGCACCACGATGGCCGCCGCTGTGCGCGCCTCGAAGGCTTTCTCCGGCAAGTCGGACCAAAGATAGATCTGCACGGGAAGCACGGTCGCGGAGTCAAAGAAGCTTTTCGGGATGTCGGCGATGAAGGCCACCATGCCGATAAGCAGAAGCGGTGCCGTCTCGCCGATAGCGCTCGCCACCGCGAGGATCGTGCCCGTCATGATGCCGGGCATGGCGAGCGGCAACACATGGTGGAACACCGCCTGCTGGTGCGAGGCACCGACACCGAGTGCGGCCTCGCGAATCGAGGGTGGGACCGCACGGATCGCCGCACGCGAGGCGATGATGATGGTGGGCAGACTCATGAGCGCGATCACCATGCCGCCGACAAGGGGTATCGAACGCGGCATGCCGAAGAAATTGAGGAACACCGCGAGGCCGAGCAGACCGAATATGATCGATGGCACCGCGGCGAGGTTGTTGATGTTGACCTCGATCAAGTCGGTCAGACGGTTTTTCGGCGCGAATTGCTCGAGATAGATCGCGGCGGCAACCCCGATGGGTAGCGACAAGGCGACTGTCACGAACACGACCATGAGAGACCCGATGATCGATCCCAAGATACCGGAAAGCTCCGCCTCGCGCGAATCGCCGTTCAGGAAGAAGTTGGTGGAGATGCTCCGTTCAACGGCACCCTTGTCCCTGAACAGTTCGAGCCATGTGGTTTCGCGGTCGCCGATCTTGCGTGCAGTTTCCGGCGTTTCAAAGGTCATGATCATCCAAGCGCCGTCCGCAACTGGATCGAGGCTTGCCGGTGCCGCTATGATTTCGGCTGGCGCGGAGGGACCGTCTTTCGCCACTTTGACTGCGCCTCCATTGGCGAGCACGATTTGCCCCGGTTGAAGCGCTTGCCCGGTTACATACAAATTGTCGCCGTCCTGGCGGAACGCGAGATTGCCTGCGCCTTTCGTCCGCGTAACGTCGGTCGAGAGCCCTTTGTAGTGCAGGTCTGCATCGTCCGAGAGCAGGACCGGAACAGACACTTCCTTGCCGATGAGCGAAGGGTCGGCCAGCACGCGCTTGCGCAGTTCGTCGCCGGCGCCGTTCGAAAGCAGGCTGTTCAACAAACGCCGGTCCGCGCGCGATTGCACCGAGGGGAACTGCTTGCGCCAGGCGTCCTTCACCACTCCCTCGAAATCACCTGCCGCGGGATTGGCAGCTTCGATTTTCTCGGGATCGACCGTCACCGTCAGCGTGACATAGTTCTGGAAGAACGCCGGGGTAGAACGCGACACAATGTCGGTCAGCAGGAAGGCGAGAAACGCCGTGGTGAGTATGAGCGCGCCAAGGCCAACGGCCTTGAACCGCCGCTCGGACGCGTAACGTCTGGCAACGCGGCGTGCGCTTGTATTGGCAGCGTCAGTCATACTGTTCCTTGTATTTCTGCACGAACCGGAGTGCCACGAAGTTCAGGATCAGGGTGAAGATGAAGAGGACAAAGCCGAGCGCGAAGGCGGCCAGTGTCTTGGCGGAGTCGAACTCGTGGTCGCCCACCAGCAGCATTGCGATCTGCACGGTGATGGTGGTGACGGAGGCGAGCGGATTGGCCGTGAGGTTCGCAGCCAGGCCCGCCGCCATGACCACGATCATTGTTTCGCCGAGCGCCCGGGAGATCGCGAGGATAAAGGCCGATACGATTCCCGGCAGCGCTGCGGGCAATATCACCCGCTTGATGGTCTCGGACTTGGTTGCGCCCATGGCGTAGGAGCCGTCTCGGAGACTCTGCGGCACGGCGTTGATCACGTCGTCGCTCAACGAGGAGATAACCGGTATCAGCATCATGCCCATCACGACGCCGGCGGCGAGCGCGGATTCGGATGCGACACTGAGGCCAATCGACTCGCCCGCGTTGCGAATGAGCGGCGCCACCGTCAACGCCGCGAAGAAGCCAAGCACCACCGTGGGGATCCCGGTGAGCATCTCCAGCACGGGCTTGAAGAACGTGCGCGCTCGCGGCGAGGCGTACTCAGCCATGTAAATCGCTGAAAGGAGGCCAAGCGGTCCCGCGACGCACATCGCGATCGCCATAATGAGCAGCGTGCCTGCGAGCAGCGGCAGGAAACCGAATTTCGGTGGTGTCGCCGTTGGCGCCCAAACCAGACCGGTGAGGAACTCGAAGACCGAAACCTCGCTGAAGAATCGCCCGGTCTCGAACAGAACGGACAGCACGATGCCGGCCGTGGTAAGAATCGCGATCGCTGAACACGCCAGCAGAATACCAAGCGTCAACCGCTCGAACACATTCCGGGCGCGGAAATCGGGCGCGATGTTTGTGTAGAACGCGAATGCCGACGCACCTCCCGCGATCAGGGCCGCCCATGGGGCGATCTGTGGGAACGGCTGAACCAGTGCTGCGTAAACGAACAACCCAACGAGCAGCGCGGCCGATCCGAGCAGCATGCCATGATATGAAGGAAGCGAATGAAGCGCGGTTCCGCCATTGGCAAGTCCGTAGGCGCGTTGGCGGCCCATGAAATAGGCAACCGCCACGAGGGTAACGAGTAACAAGAAAAAGATGTATCCCACGACCCCTTACTCTTCCTTTGTCAGCCCCGCGGATGGAGGCGGCGGCTGTCTGGTACATCCGCAGACCGGCGCCAGGCACGAAACGGCCCCCGACTTTCGGGGGCCGCACACTCAGTCGCGATTAGTTCACGAGATCAGGGGTCAGCGTCGACATCGAGCGCGCCGCTTCGCGGATCTTCTCGCCGTCTTCGCCCGGCAGCGGGATCAGGCCCTTATCAGCCAGATAACCGTCTTCTCCGATGGCCTTCTCCGAGGTGTACTCGGCGACAAACTCAGCCATCCCGGGGATGACATCCACGTGCTGCTTCTTGGCATAAATAAACAACGGGCGCGCCACCTTGTAGTCGCCGGAAGCAATGGTATCGAAGGTCGGTACAACGCCGTCGATCTCCGCCGGTTTGATCTTGGCGCTATTTTCCGCCACGTTCGCAAAGCCGAAGATGCCGAGCGCGTTCGGGTTTGTGTCGAGCTTCTGAACAATCAGGTTATCGTTTTCGCCGGCCTCGATGAATGCTCCATCCTCGCGCATCGACTTCCAGACGACCTCGAAGGCCTTGGCGTCTGCCTTCTTCATGGCTTTCAGGGCATCAAACTGCTCCGCGCCCTTCTCCATCACCAGCTCCGCGAAGGAATCGCGCGTGCCGGATGTCGGAGGCGGTCCCAGAACCTCGATTTTCTGAGCGGGCAGCGACGGGTCGATGTCGCTCCACATCTTATAGGGGTTGTCGACAAGCTTGCCGTCCTTGTCCGGCACCTGCTTGGCGAGCGCCATGAACACCTGCTGCTTGGTGAGCTTCATGTCGGGTGCCGACACAGCACTCGCGATCGCGAGACCATCGAAACCGACCTTGATTTCGACGACGTCGGTCACGCCGTTTTTCACGCAGCT
>JBJXGL010000017.1:0-32875 GCA_046160365.1 Aestuariivirga sp.
AAGACTATGCCGATATCGGTATCTGACAAGATCATTCTGCTTCATGGATTTGCTGCTCTTCGATGTTCCTCAGTCGGAATAGTTCGAGGCGCGGAATATGATCTGGTATTCCGTTAACGGAATACCAAGTCCTTGTGGACGATGATGCGGAGCGGCCAGCCCGGGCGCACGATGAGGGTTGGCTGGATGTCGATCGTGCGCTCGACCATGTTCTGTCCGGCCCGGTTGGTGTTCTCCTGGGCGGATTCGCGGATCGCGGCGATCAGATCGCTCTCGCTGTTGCCGAGAGAGATTTCCGTGCCGACGCCGAGCAGCGTCGCCAGCGCGATGCCTTTGAGGATAGCCCAGGTGTGATAGTCGACCTCGTCCTCGAGCCCGGCGTAGCCTCCCTCATCTGTCGCAGGCAGATTGTCGATGACGATGGAAGAGCCATCCGGGCGGATGAGGCGCTGCCAGACAATGAGCGCCCGCTTCTGGCCGTAGGCGACGACGCTATCGTACTTGCCGACGATCTTCGTGCCCTGCGGCACGAGAAGATAGCGGCCAGTCACGGTGTCGTAGACATTCTCGGTGACCTGACCGATGACGAAGCCCGGCAGATCCGAGTTCAGTCCTGTGATCAAGCTCGCCGAGATGATCGACCCCGCCATCAAGGTGAAGGGCGAGACCGGCTTCTGCAGGCCGTGGCTGTTATAGATCGATCCATCCGGCTTGCCATTGAGGAAGGCGAGCTTGCGGTCCTGATACCCCGGTGCGGCTTGCTGCTGATCCTCGCCGGCACCATCCGGTGTCGCACCTGTTATGGCCGAAGAGAGAATGTCGAAGGGCGATCGCTGCGGTGTTGCAGAATCGCCGGCGCCTTCCTTGACGTCCTCACCCTCCGTCCGTTTCGTGGTGGTCACGGCATAGAAGAGCTTCGACTCGCGGCCCTGTTGTCCCAAACGCGCCAGGCGGATGCGGTCGGCACGGGCAAGATCGGCTTCGGGATCGGGCTGATAGGGCCGATCGGGCAGCGGAAGCTCGGCGCCCTTGCCGGTGTCGGCCTTCTGCAGGGCATCGCCGATATCGCCGGGAAGCGGCGGCCCGAGCTTGGGGATCGCGTCGTAGGTGGATGGCAGTTTGCTCAACCCTTCAGCCGTCGCCTTGCGATCGGTGTTGTAGAGTTCTTCGGGCTTGTTGCTCCCCCGCCAGTCCGGTGGATCGAGCGCCACGAGAACGGCGCAGAACAGAAACAGGCACACGACGGCCGTGCCGCCCATGAGGACTTTGCGATTGATGCGGCTGACAGGCCGTGGCTTCACCCGCAGTTCGATGTCGTCGGGCGGCACTTTCAGGGGATCGGCTGGATCTTTAGCCATCACCGGTCTTCCTTGCGGCCAAGAAGCCACTTCTTGCGCGGCTGCACCGCATCGGTGCGGATAATGCGCACGACCGATTGCGGATCGCTGCCGAGCCTCAACTCCGCCACGGCAAACAGGCGATCGACGATGTAGGTGTTGCCCTTGACCCGGTAGTTGACCAGCGCCGGTGTGCCGTTCGAACCTTGCACGAAGAGCGGCGGCGCTTCGCCCTGGGGCAGCGAGGCCTTGAACTGGATATAGACTTTCGCTCCGTCGTCGAAGACACGGGCCGGCATCCAGGGCGCCTTACCGGTGAGGCGATAGCGGAAGTTCAGGTTTTCGAAGGTCTGCGCACCTTCGATCTGCAACTCACTGACGGCGCTTGTCTCGTCGTTGCGTTTCCGCAGCGCGATCAACTCGTCCTGCGGATAGGTCCAGGACAGCGAAGACATATAGGTCGCTTCGGTGCTCTCAAGTTCGAGATGATAGACTCGCCGCTCGGTGGTGATGATGAGATTGGTCTTGAGCTCCGGCGCGATCGGCTTGACCAGAATGTGGGTCTGCTGGCTCGTCCCCTCGCCGCTAGTGGTGTCGCCGACGATCCAGCGCACGGTGTCGCCAGCCGACACTGCAACCAGTTTCTCGCCGGGCTGCAAGGCGATATCGCTGACCTGATTGACGGCGGCATAGAGCCGGTAGAGAGCGCCCGGACTGAAGGGATAGACCTGGACTGCGTTGATGTAGCCCGCCTTGGTCGGCTCCAGCTTCGCCCGCTCATTCGCCGCATCGACCCGCATCAGGGGATCGTCGAAGTCGTCTGGTTTCTTGGATTTGGCGTCGAGTTTTTTGAGCTGGCCCGGAAGCGGCAGCGGCTTGACCTTCTCCACCACTTTCACTTCGGGCGGCGGATCGCCGATGACCTTGGCTTCGATGAAGGGATCGTCGGCGAAGGTCGAAGCCATCTCCTTCGAGGCGCAGGCCGAGAGGGCGAGAAGCGAGACGGCAATGAGAATACGGTTCATGGGGTTCCTCCTGGAATGGTGAGTTCGCGCGACCAGTTGATGGCGTTGACATAGAGGCCGAGGGGATTGGCCCTGAGGGTCGCCGCATCCCGCGGCGGCTTCAGCACGATGGTGAGAACCCCGGTGAAGGCGGTGACACCGGCGGGCGAGCCGTTTTCGAAGGCCTTCTCGCGCCAGCGGATCTGGAACGAGGACGGAGAAGCCCGCACGACGCTTGTCACCTCGACGGTGACGCTGCGTGTCCCGATCTTGGCGAAGGGATCGTTCTCGCGGGCGTAGTCGTTGAGGGTCTGGGCCGCCTTGTCGGTGGCATAGTCATAGGCTTTGAGCCAGTTCTGCTTCACCACCACGGGATCGGTCGAGACGCCGCGGATGTTCTCGACGAAGCGCGCCAGTTGCCATGCCAGTTGGGCATCGGACGGGTCGTAGGTTTCGAGGGCAGGCGCGACCGCGCGGATGGCGCCCTCGCGCTCGATCTCGACCACATAGGGCGTCACCCGCGAGGTCATGGCGAGTTGCGCCAGTTGCAGGGCAAGGCCAATGGACAGTCCCAGGCAGCCGAAGGCCATGAAGCGCCAGTTCCTGGCCTGGACGCGGGCGGTGCCCAGGCGTTCGTCCCACACCTGCGCCGCCTTCTGGTAGGGCGTCACCGGCGCTTCCGATGTGCCGTAGTTCAATCCTGCGCGCTTGAAGATCATGGCGTTCCCCCTTGGCTATTTGTCCGGATCGAGATCGGGGCCTTCGCTCGCCGCACCCCGGTCGCCTTCACGGATGGTCTGGGTGGCGACGGTGCCGGCGCGCTTTACCTGCTCGCGCCTGCGGATGCGGCGGGCCCAATCCGGTTCGGCGGACGACCCTCGTCCACGCGACGATGAAGATGTGGCTGATTTGGTCGCCCCCGAGGCAGCGCCTGCGCCATAGGCGGAGCCCTCGCGCCAGGCATCGCGCATGGGCGCCGAAGCCTTGCTGGCCAGATCGGCGGCGGGCTGTCCGATGGTGGCTTTCAACGCGCCGCCTAATCCGCCTTGCCGGTAACCTCCTTGCGCGGCGCCTGACAGCGATGCGGCCGAGGTGATGGCGCGTCCACCACCCGCCATGCCGAGACGGGCAGCGCCCATGGACATCGACGCACCGGCGACGCCCGCCGCGGCCAGGCCGGCCGCCGTGCCGACTGCCGCACCCGCACCCAGTTGCGGCGCGCCGGAGATCAGCCCCGCCGCGATGCCGGGCGCGAAGATGGCAAGGCCGAAGACGGCAATCGCCGCCAGAATGTAGCTCGCCGCCTGTTCGAGGGTAATGTCGCCGGCAGGCGGGGTGGTGATCGTCCCGAAGAGCGTCGATCCCACACCCACGATGATCGCCAGCATCATTAGCTTGATGCCCGACGTCATGACATTGCCCAGCACCCGCTCGGCCAGGAACGAGGTCTTTCCGAAGAGCGCGAAGGGCACCAGGATGAAGCCAGCGAGCGTCGTCAGCTTGAACTCGACAATGGTGATGAAGAGCTGGACCGAGAGGACGAAAAAGGCGAGCAGCACGATCAGCCAGGCGATCAGCAGCACGGTGATGGTGACGACATTGTCGAAGAAGGAGGTGAAGCCCATGAGGCTTCCGGCCTGATCGAGGAGCGGCCGCGAGGCGGTGAAGCCGGTCGCCGCCACGAAGCCCGGCCGCATCAGGTCCGTGGCCGAGATCGTCGCTCCCGACGCCTTCAAGCCCAATCCGGCGAAAGACGAGAAGATGATGTCGGCGAGCGAGGAGAAATTGTTGAGGAGCAGCGCGAAGAAGCCGACATAGAGGACCTTGCGGATAAGCTGCCCCAGCACATTGTCTTCGGCCATCAGCGACCAGAACAGCCCCGCCAGGATCACATCGATCGCCACGAGTGTCGTGGTCAGGAAGCTGACGTCGCCGGCCAGCAAGCCGAAGCCCGAATCGATGTAGCGGACGAAGGTCTCGGTGAAGCGGTCGATGATGTTGAGGTCTTCCATCGGCAATACTCAAGCCCTCACGCGAGTGCTTCGCGTGTTGTCAGACTGTGGTGGTTCGGGACCGGCGGACGCCGCATCCGCCGGCGGGGTTATTTCGTGTAGGCGCTGCCGTCGCCGAGGAAGCTCTGGAAGCGGAGACGGGATTCTTCCTGGCTCGCCAGCGTCCGCGCCCGATCGAGACCCGACGCGCGTTGTTCCGCGGCAATCAGCGTCAGGAGCTGCAATTGCTGCTTGACGCTGAGGCCCACAAGCTCATTGCCCGCCTGCTGGACTTCGAGATTGCCCACCGCAGTGCCGGATTTCGAGAGCAGATCTGTGAGCGAGTTGCCATCCTCCTCACTCGCCTCGACGACTTTAGCTTCCAGCGCCATGGTGCGTTTGAAGGCGGAGAGCGCCTCTTCCCAGCGGTCCTTGGCAAGCTTCAGGCTCTCATCGCCGGTAAGCGCCTCGGTGTATTCGGACGGAAACAGCTTCTTCAGTTCCGCTTCGGTCTCGGACACCGACATGGCGATACCGCCGCCCTTCTTCAGCAAGCCCTCGATCTCTCCCAGCGAGCCTTCGATATCGCCGCCGATCGATGACCCGAGTTGTTCGAGATTGAGGTCCATCTTCAAGAGCATCTGCGCCTCGTTGCCGAGCTGCTTCACCTGATTGTTGATCTCCTCCAGCGCCCGGACCGCCGACAGGAGATTCTGACGATAGTTCTTGGGATCGAACACGACCCATGCGGCCGGGCTCGGGGTTGGAACGAGAAGCATGGCGGCGCAGACGCCGGCGAGCAGAATAGGTTTGAGGACGGGACGTTTCATGGGGAGTCTCCTTGTACCGATGATGGGTCGTCGAAACCTTCGTCTTGAATGAGGTCGTTGCCGGCGCCGCTCGCCGCGATAATTTTCTCGCGCGCCCACGCCACGCCGATCATCCGGGCCTCTTCGGCGAAGCCCTTGGCCGCGAGGAAGGCTTGAGCAAAGTGCTCCGTTCCCACCTGCTTCAACAGGCTATCGATCAGGCGATGATCGGCGGGCGTCGAGGCGCCGCAGATGGAGAGCGCCAAGGGGCCAAGATCGAGCTCGAACAACCGGTTCCCGCGCGCGGTCTGGGCGTAGTAGTCGCGTTTGGGTGTTGCCCGCGCGATCAGTTCGATCTGCCGCGGATTGAGGCCGAAGCGCTCATAGATATCCCTGATCTGCGCTTCGATGGCGCGGTCATTGGGGAGAAAGATGCGGGTTGGACAGCTCTCGATGATGGCGGGCGCGATGGCGCTGCCGGCGATATCGGCGAGCGACTGGGTTGCGAAGACGACAGCGACATTTCGCTTGCGCAAGGTCTTGAGCCAGTCCCGGATGCGGCTGGCGAAGAGCGGGTGATCGAGGAACAGCCAGGCTTCATCCAGGATCAGCAAGGTGGGCCTGCCATCGAAGCGTTCCTCCAGCCGATGGAAGAGATAGGTCAGGACCGGCGCCACCAAGCCCTTGGTTTCCATGAGCGCTTCAAGCTCGAAGTGCATCACGTCCGCGAAGGTGAGTTGGTCGTCTGCGCCGTCGAGCAAGGACCCCCAAGGCCCTTCCAGGGTGAAGGGCTGCAAGGCCTGACGCAGGGTGTTTGATTGCAGGAGCAGCGAGAGACCGGTAAGCGTTCGCTCGCGCAATGGCGCCGAACTCAGACTGTTGAGCGCCGTCCACAGCGCGTCCTTGGTCGCTGGATCGGCGGCAATGCCTTCGTTGACGAGCAACCCCAGAAGCCAGTCGCGAGCGAAGGCGCGAGAGGCCGGATCGTCGATGTCGCGCAACGGCTGGAAGGCCAATCCAGCTTTCAAGCCGAGATCGAAGGCGACGCCACCCATGGCGAGAATGGCGGCACGGGCCGAGCGGCCCTTGTCGAAGACAAAAACTTGAGAGTCCCCATAGCGGCGGAACTGAAGCGCCATCAAGGCCAACAGCACGGATTTGCCGGCGCCTGTCGGGCCAACGACCAGGGCATGGCCGACATCGCCGGCATGGAGATTGAGCCGGAACGGTGTCGATCCGCGCGTTGCGGCATGAAGCAATGGCGGCTGATCGAGATGATCGTTCCAGGCGGGTCCCGCCCAGATCGCCGAGACCGGCATGATGTGGGCAAGGTTCAGCGTATGGATGATGGGCTGGCGCACATTGGCATAAGGGTTGCCCGGCAGGGACCCGAGCCACGCCTCGACGGCATTGAAGCTCTCGGCGATGGTGACAAAGCCCCTTCCATTCACCACGCGCTCGACCTGGCGAAGCGCCTCGTCCGCCTCCACCTCGACCGGATGGCTCACCGTGATAGTGGTGGTGACATAACCGAAGGCGACATCGCCGGAGCCAAGGTCTTCCAGCGCTTCATTGGTTTCGCGCGCCTTGGCATCGGCGTCGGTGTCGAGAAGCACGCTTTCCTGATTGAACAGGACTTCGCGCAGGATCGCCGCGACCGACTTGCGCTTGGCGAACCATTGCCGGCGCTTGCGGGTGAGCAGCTTCTGCGCTTGCTCACGGTCGAGCGCGATCCAGCGCGTGACCCAGGTGTAGGAGAGTGCGAGATCGTTGAGGTCGTCCAGGAACCCCGGCGTGGTGGTGGGCGGCAGGCCCAGGACCGTCACCGTCCGCAAGTGATGATTGCCCAGCATCGGTTTCATGCCGCCGGTGAAGGGCGTGTCGGCCAGAAGCGCATCGAGATAGGCGGGGATCGCCGGAACCGCGATAGGGTGATCCTTCAAGGAGATGGTGCGATGGAGATGCGTGAGGGTCTCCCCGTCATCGAGAAAACGCGCTTCGGGCAGGATGCTGCCGAGTAGATCGAGCGCCCGGTCGGTTTCGATGACGAAGTGATCGCGCCATTCGAAACCGCGGGCGTCGGATGCGGCGGATGTCGTATCGGCACGTTCGATGAGATAGGACCCGGCCTTGGCCTGCGTCTCGGCGGGCGGTAACCAGCAAAAGGCCAGGACATGATCGGTCTCGAAGTGGACTGCATCGGCCTCGAATGCCACGCGGCGCTCTTCATCGACCAAGAGTGACACTGGGTCGGGGAAGTCGGACATGGGATAGTCCGTCGAGGGACGCCGGCGCGCCTCGAAGAACAGCGCCCAGCCCGAACCGAAGCGCTTCAGCACATTGTTGATCCGCGCGATGACGCCGACGAGTTCGGCTTCCGTGGCGCTTTCGAGGTCCGGGCCGCGATAACGCGCGAGCCGCAGGAAACTGCCATCCTTGTTGAGAACGATGCCCGGCCCCACAAGGAAGCCCCAGGGCAGATAGTCGGACAACAGCTTCGGCCTTGTCCTGTACTCGGCGAGGTTCAGCATGCGAGTGCTCCTGGCGTCCTGGCATGGCGCGAGACTACCTCGGCGAACTGCACGTCTTTCCTGGCCGCCACCGCCGCTAGAGCATGGCCCACGATCCAGACCAGAAGCCCGACGATCCACAGCCTGAGGCCAAGTCCCAGGGCTGCCGCGAGCGTGCCATTGACGATGGCAATGGTCCGCGGCGCGCCGGCCAAAAGGATTGGCTCCGTGAGTGCTCGGTAGAGCGGCACCTCGAAGCCGGCGATATGACTGTGTCCGGTCATTTGTGCCTCATCCCACCAGGGCGCCGCCGCCGAAGGAGAAGAATGCGAGGAAGAAGGACGTCGCCGCGAAAGCGATGGAAAGGCCGAAGACGATCTGGATCAGGCGGCGGAAACCGCCCGACGTGTCGCCAAAGGCAAGCGACAGGCCGGTGATGATAATGATGATCACCGCGACGATGCGCGCGACCGGACCCTCGATCGATTCCAGAATTTGCGTCAGCGGCGCTTCCCACGGCATGCCTGAGCCCGCCGCATGCGCGGCCTGCGTCTGAAGAAGAACAAGCGCTCCGGCAACAGTGGCATGAGCGAGGACAGATTTGCGAATGATCATGAGGCGGCTCCAGGAACTAACGACGGTGGGCGATGGAGAAGCGGGGTCAGGGCGTAGTCGCCGTCGCTGGCGAGGCCATCGACACGTTCGACCGCCGTCACGCGCCGGGCTGACCCTCGGCCCTCGATGAAGACGATAGTATTGACGGCTTCGGCGATCAGGCGGCGCGGCACGGTGATCACCGCTTCCTGCACCAGCTGCTCCAAGCGGTAGAGAGCGCCCCGCGCCGAATTGGCATGAACCGTCGACAGCCCGCCGGGGTGTCCCGTGTTCCACGCCTTCAGCATGTCGAGCGCCTCGACGCCCCGGACTTCGCCGACGATGATCCGGTCGGGACGGAGCCGCAGGGTCGAACGCACCAGGTCGGAGAGTGTCGCGACACCAGGCTTGGTGCGGAGCGACACGCTGTCCTCGGCGGCGCAATTGAGCTCGCGCGTGTCTTCGAGGATGACGATACGTTCCTCGAGATCGGCGGTCTCGGCCAGCAGCGCATTGACCAGTGTTGTCTTGCCGGAGCTGGTGCCGCCGGCCACGATGATGTTCCGGCGATCCTTCACTTGTTCCTTGAGGAGCGCTGCCGTGCTCGCCGGCATCATCCCGGCATCGACATAGTCTCCGAGCCGGTGCACCCGCTGCGCCGGTTTGCGGATCGAGAAACAGGGTGCCGGCGCCACCGGCGGGATCAGACCCTCGAAGCGTTCGCCGGTCTCGGGAAGTTCGGCGCTGACGATCGGCGAGCGGTCATGCACTTCGACGCGGATGTGGCTGGCGACCAGCCGGATGATGCGCTCTACTTCCGACCATTGCAGAGAGGTCGATGTCGGAGCACGGCCCGTATCGAGCCGGTCGAGCCACAGCCTGCCATCGGGATTGACCATGACTTCGACCACTTGCGGCTCGGAGAGCGCCGCAGCGATATCCGGACCAAGAGCTGTCCGCAGCATGCTGCGGCGACGTTCGAGCGATTCCGCCGCGAAAGAGGCGACCGTTCTATCCATGGAGATCGCCTCCGCTACCTTCCTCTGGCGAAGCACCCGGCGCCGGGGACGCATGACCATTTTGGGCCGGCGCCGGGGCTTCTCCCCTCGAAGCCGAAGACCGCGGCCTTGGCATCATCTGGGTTTCGTCGAGATCGCGGGCGAAGAGATCGGGATCGTTGGCGACGATCCGCTCCAGCACTTCGCCCACGATGTTCTGCCCGCCCGCCAAGCGGCGTCCGACCTGGGCCACGAAGAACTCGAAGCGCTGGTGACCGAGACTGCGGGCAAGCTCCTGCTCGGACCTGGGCAGCGGCGGCGTGATGGTGAGGTAGTAGCGGACGAAGAGTGCCAGGCTCTCGACCACGATCAACTGGTTGCGGTTGAGCTCGGAAAGCTGCTTGGTCATCCGGTCGAGGCGGCGGAGCAGTACGGCTTCGTTCTGCTGATCGCGCTCCGGATTGAGCAGCCGGTCGAGCGCCTTGTCGACCAATGCCGACTTGTTGGCGCCAGGCCGCTTGCAGGCAAGCTCCAGCCGCTCTGCGACGGAGCGCGAGAGATAGGCGGTGAGGCGGGGTTTGGTCATCCCATCACCTCAGAACACTGGGAGGGCATCGTCGCCCTCGGATGTGTTGACGCCATAGGCGCGGGCCACCGCCGACCGCGCCAGGGGATCGGTGTTCGCCGATGGCGTGCCGAAGTCGTCGTCCAACAGGGACAGGTCGTTTGCCGTTTCAGTCTCGGGCGCGCCTTCGGCCGTTGCTTCCGTCCAAGGCTCGCGCCGCAATCCCCCGCTATCGTCGCCTTCATCGCCCTGGATCAACGCGAACCAGGGTTTCTCCAACCGGGTGTCTGTCTCATGCACATGGCCGGCCCAGTCATGCGACATTCTGGGCGGCGCGTCGGCGTAGCTGTTCAAGGACAGCGCGGGAGGTGGAAGAAGCCGCTTCGCGAAGTTCGCGTCCTCGAAGTAGCGCAGCTTCTTGGCGCGGATCGGTTGAAGGCCCGAGACCATAACGATGGCTTCGTCGCTGGGCAGCTGCATCACTTCGCCGGGCGTGAGCAGCGGCCGTGCCGTCTCCTGGCGGCTCACCATGACATGGGCGAGCCACGGCGCCATGCGGTGGCCCGCATAGTTCTTTTGTGCCCGGAGTTCCGTCGCCGTACCCAAGGAATCCGAGATGCGCCGCGCCGTGCGCTCGTCATTGGCGGCAAAAGCGATCCGCACATGCGCGTTGTCGAGGATGGCGTTGTTTTCGCCATAGGCCTTGACAATCTGGTTCAAGGATTGCGCGATGAGATAGGCGCGGATGCCGTAACCCGCCATGAAGGCGAGCGCCGTTTCGAAGAAGTCGAGCCGCCCCAGCGCCGGAAACTCGTCGAGCATGAGAAGAAGCTTACGGCGCGGGCTTCCCTTCTGGCCCTCCAGCGTCTCGGTCAGCCGGCGGCCGATCTGGTTGAGGATCAGACGCACCAGCGGCTTGGTCCGGCTCAGGTCGGCAGGTGGAACGACGAGATAGAGCGAGATCGGCCGCTTGGCCTCGATGAGATCGGCGATCCGCCAATCGCAACCCCCTGTGTTCCGGGCGATGACCGGATCGCGGTAGAGCCCCAGGAAGCTCATCGCCGTCGACAACACCCCCGACCGCTCGTTCTCGGACTTGTTCAGAAGCTCGCGCGCCACCGAAGCGACGACGGGATGAACCTGAGGCTTCTCCTCCGTCCCCAAATGGTTGGTCGCCATCATGACCTTGAGGGTGCGCTCGATGGAACGCGACGGATCGGAGAGGAACGACGCGACCCGCGCCAGCGTCTTCTCCGGCTCGGCATAGAGGACGTGCAGGATGACCCCGACCAGCAGCGCGTGGCTGGTCTTCTCCCAATGGTTTCGCCGTTCCAGCGCTCCTTCTGGATCGACCAGGATGTCGGCGATGTTCTGGACGTCGCGGACTTCCCACTCGCCCTTCCTAACGTCGAGCAAGGGATTGTAGCGGGCGCTGCGCGGATCGGCAGGATTGAACAGCAGGCAATGCGAGAAGCCGGAACGGAAACCCGCCGTCAGCTGCCAGTTCTCGCCCTTGATATCGTGGATGACCGCCGAATGCGGCCAGGTGAGCAGTGTTGGGATGACAAGCCCCACACCCTTACCGGACCGTGTCGGCGCGAAGGCCAGGACATGCTCCGGTCCGTCATGGCGGAGATAGGCCTGACCCAGCTTGCCGAGGAACACGCCATGGCCGGCGAAGAGCTTCGCGGACTTGATCTCGTCGAGGCTCGCGAAACGCGCCGAGCCATAGGTCGTGACATGCTTCGTCTGCCGCGCCCGCCAAAGCGAGCCAGCAATCGCCACCACAGTGCCGGCCATCCCGCTGCCCGCCGCCAGCATTCCAGCCTTGCGGAATACGTCCGGCGCATAGGCCTCGTAGGCGAACCACCATTCGAACAGCCGCCAGGGATGATAGACTGGCTGCCCCAACACAGTCGCCCAAGGAGCTCCGAGCCTTGGCTGATACCCCAGCATCGCAGCTGCCCATTGCGTCGAGGTCCACAATCCGCCCGCGACGATCGAGACGACAAGGCATCCCTGGCCCACAAGAATCTTCGCCGGCGACATCGGCAATTCCCCACTCCGCGCAACCGGAACATCCCGGTGCGTGGCTCAAGCATCGCGCCACAGAGCTGATTTGTTCAATTGGGAAAGGCGTGAAATCGCGGGAAACTCTTATCGATTACCCTTGTGAGGCCAGCGGAGAACCATCAGACGCGACGATTTTCGAAGCGAGTAGCACATTGCCCCGTAGCGACGACAAAGTAGGGTCCGCTTTAAGTGTCGCAGAGCGCCAATGTGATCTATTCGAACGCTCACTGAACAGCGAAAATCAATGACCTTGAAATTTCATGATTTAATGTTAATGTGATTTCATGAAACAGATTGTCTCTGTGCATCAAAATATGATTGACGAACATCTTCAGATCCAAGTGCCAGCGATCACGAAACGCCATCTCGGGATTCAGGCTGCTAAAACGAGAGAGCCGATCCGCGTAATCGTTCTGCGGGCATTGAAGGCCTACGGAGTTCCCGTCCCGCGCAAAGCGATCACCGATCGGCGCAGGAAACGGCCATGATGGCAACTGAGTTCTTGCCTCTGACGGTCCAAGACTACGTCGCCCAAGCGCAATCAACTGACCAACGTAGCGACAGCGGCTCACTGACTTTTCCGCTCCTCGGCCTGTTCGGCGAGGCTGGCAGCCTTCTAAGCGAGGTCAAGAAGAAGCACCGTGATCGGGCGTCGTATGTCGGCTACGCCGGTGCCGTAGTTGAGGAACTGGGCGATGTCCTTTGGTATCTCACGGCGGTCGCGGCGCGCGGTGGACTAGCCCTCAGCGACATAGCAGCCAACCTGCGCCGGGATCGCTCAGACTGGGAGTGGACCGGCGACAAGAAGCTTACCTTTGCCTCTCTACAACCCGAGATCATGCCATTGTTGACGGGGCCAACCGCCGCATTCGAACAAACACTGCTTCGGCTGGCGGGCGAGGTCGGCCTTCTCGTAACAGACGTTGAGGCCACGCGGCTATCAAACAATCAATCGGCGCTTGCTGGCCACTTGATAGCCATTTTGCGCACTCTCATTCAGGCCGCCAATGAAGCCGGAGTCACTCTGGAGGCCGCTGCGGTCCAGAACCTCTCCAAAATCTTCGACCGATGGCCGCGCGAGCGGGTCTATCCCGCGCCGCTTGACGAGCATGCTGAGCCCGAAGAGCAACTGCCTCGATATCTCCGTGTCGATGTGTTTGAACGCAACGTGCGCGGCCGAACGTATGTTTTCCAGCGCTGCAACGGGATCAATATCGGCGATCGGCTGACCGACAATGCAATGACTGACGACGACTATCGCTACCACGACGTCTTCCACTACGCCTATGTGGCTGTCTTGGGCTGGTCCCCAGTGATCCGCGCGCTATTTCGGGTAAAGCGAAAGAGCGATCCAAAGATCGACGAAGCGCAGGACGGCGCTCGCGCAATCCTCATTGAGGAAGGCGTCACTACTTGGATTTTCGGCCAAGCGGTCAATCTGGAACTCTTCGCTAACATGAAGCGCGGTGAGTTACCCTTCGACCTACTCAAACATGTTCGGCAATTCGTGGAAGGATACGAGGCGGAGCAGTGCCCGCTCTGGCTCTGGGAGGATGCGATTCTGGAGGGTTACGCCGCATTTCGCTTCCTCCGCCAACACCGGCGCGGGCGGATCTATATCGATATGACAAATCATCGCCTCGGCATCGAGGCGCTTCCGTGAAAACGCCCCAGTCATTCGCCGCCGCCCTCTCGCAAACGCGCCTTCCATCGGTTTTCAATCCGTATGTCGATTGTTGCGCAGTTCATGACCGCCCCGACGCCGCGCGTTTGCGCAAGCGCAATCTAGTGCGCTGCCTCGAAGCAGCATTGGAAGCTCATGTCGATACGATCTGGATTGCGCGTGATCTCGGCTATCGCGGAGGGCGTCGGACGGGCGTTCCGCTTACCGATGAAATCCATCTTGGGCATGCAAGCGCTCTTATGGGAGGGATCGCTTTGGATCGCGCGACCCGTGGCCCTATTGTTGCTGAACGTACTGCGGCCATTGTTTGGAGCGTACTAACGCGTATCGGCGAGCCAGTCGTACTCTGGAACATTTTTCCACTCCATCCACATGAGACGGGCGATCCTCTCTCGAATCGTTGCCACACACGAGCAGAACGCAAAGCGACGTGGCCGCTGCTTACGGCACTAATCGCAATGATTCGACCACGGCGTATCATAGCCATTGGCCGTGATGCCGGCTTGGCGTTGATCGACATGGACCTGTCTGTGCAGGTCGTGCGCCATCCTAGCTACGGAGGTCAGGCCGAGTTCATCCGTGGCGTCAATGAAATCTACGGAGTTGATGGAGATCAAAGCGGCAATGAGACGCTCGAACGCCCGTTCCCCACTGGATGCGGCACGATCGGCGGCGTTCTGTCTTGATCGAACTTGGCGATCATAGCCATGACGTCCGATCGACGCTTTTCGCCGGGGTAATCAATTTTAGCATGAGTTGAGATAACTGTCAGCGGCCCAACGTTCAATTTCGTCTCCCGCGACACGAACTCCAAGAGGCGCCCAAGCCCGATCAGGTTTCCGAGTAGTTTTTCGATGTAGAAATGGTTTCGGTACATCGCCGTCAATGCCACCGATTTCGTGACGCCCGGAACAACCTTGAAGCTCAGGAAACTGAGACACTGGCCGCCAAAGTTTGAGTTGTCGACGTCACGGGTCGGATCGAACAGAGAGAGTTCGAACTTGTTGAGCGCATGGATATTTGTGTCGCGAATGCGCTCAACAATGTCCCACAACTGGTTTGGTGGCTCCCCGACTGGCACGGAATATTGCATCATCCGCTCAAAGTAGTAGCCAGACCAACGGCTTTTGTGCCTGACTTTTGGCAGGACCTTGTCACGAAACACGTCAAAGAACGCTGGGGCGCCATGTCGGTAGTAGAGCGCCGCTGGGAAAATGGTGTTGGCCACAGCCTCCAACGATTTGTCGCAGCCGGCTAGAAATTCATCAACTACAGCGATTCTTGCATCCTGCCGCGTTGTGTTGGAGGTCGGATTGGCGACGTCGATAATCACGTTGTAGGTCTCATGACCGGGTTGCGCATCGACCGCTCTTACGGCTTCGCGCCAAGCGCTAGCGCAGTCAGGCTGCGGCGGAACTGGCAGATACATCGACTTCCTCCATTAGCTTGGCGGCGGCGAAGAGGCGCGGATTCAGGAATCGCTCTGTCAACCAGCCGTGACCGTTGTCCCCCCAACTTGGCCCCCAACTATTGCGGACCAGAATAGCGCGATGTTTGTCGACGGCTCCGTGCCCTACCGCAACAACGGCGTGGCGGCGCTCTGGCTCCGGCACTTCACCGTTTGTTGGATCAACCACCGCCCGCGGCGAGGGCCCAAAAAATGATCGTGATAGTGTCAGAAGGATGATCAACGGTCGACCTTGATCTAACTCACCAATCACTTCGTCGACCGAAGCGTTTGTCCTTCTACCGTTCCGGCCGAACAGCGCGCCGGCTTCCTTGGGCGGCACCCATGATGCAATGTCCAACGGCGTTGTAGCGAGATAAGGCCAGCCGCTCTCCTCCGGTTGACCATCCTCGCGCAATGCGTCCAAAATCGACGACAGCAGCGCACCCTTGCTTGGCGGCCGGCCAGAACGCCGCTGCGCCTGATAGAAGACATACTCGCAGGACAGAGGCGACCAGCTGTTACGCAGTGCTGCGTGAGTGTCACTGGCGGCGAATGCCATGCAGGTCGGTCGGGGTCCTTGATCGCGGGCGGCGCCGAACATTGACCGCAAATCATTCAAAACGGTAATTGAGGTCATGCCGCCTCAAGCAGGCTGCGCCGTTCCGCGCGCGAAAGCCCCTCTTCTTCGGGACCAGTCAGGTCAAACTCGACCTTGAGGCTTGATAGCGGCGGATCGGGAGCCCACGGCCGACGCTCGTCCAAGGAAAGACTGCCTCGGTGCGTTTCGGGTGGCGCCGCCGTCACGCGTCGGATTACCGGTCCTCCAATTCCATCGCCGTCTATCGCTTCGAGCTCGTCGCGAACGATACCGAACCCGCTCGCTTTCAATTGATCAATGTCCCACAAATATCCGCCGCCACTATGCTCTTCCAGTCGAAGAACAAATAAATCATTGCGGCTGCCATCGAGCCGCATTCCGGCGTCGCGTTCGGTTAACAGCCAAACATCGCCGCGGTAGTCTCTTGGCTTGTGCGACTCAAGTAGCCCCTCCTTCAACGTCCGCGGCTGCGTTTTGAGTAGTTCTCGGGCGGACAGCTCCTTGATGAAACGGTGGCTTACGAGCGTCCAGCAGATTGCCTCGTAGCTCGCACCAATTCGCAAGGCGAGCTGATAGACTACGTTCGGACGAATGAAGTCGTGAACTGTCCAACCTTGCCGCGCTGCATGCCAAGCGATCAGCCAGCGTGGCATCATGAATTCTACCGCGAAGGCGTTGGCCTCGGTTTCTTGAAAGTCGGCAGGAGGCTGGCTCGATATTGGCATTCGACGCAGGATGGTCTCGTCGTCGAGGCTAGGCCTGTGGCGCAATTGAAAATGGCCGAGCTCGTGGGCTGCCGTGAAGCGCTGGATGCTCATCTGTCTCTGGGTCGTCACAAGAATTCCAGGTGCAGGCTCGCTCAAATAGGCACCGAGTAGCCCTTGCAGCGGGCGTAGGAGCAGTGGGAGATCGACGATTTGGATTGCGCCAAAAACGTCGACCGCGCCGCCTCGGCTTTCGATCCGATCGCGTAGGTCGAGTCGCTGATGAAGTCGCGCCGCTGCCATCGTTCCGGCACGGACGGCGCTTGCGTAGTCCTTTGCCATCGATCAGCCCTTACTTTTCGCGAGATCGAGTACGCAGGTATTCGGCGAAGCGCCCGAGTTCGTCGCGATCTTGCTGAGATAACGCTGCGGCGCTCCGCGCTAGGTGCGCCACATCAACCGGCAAACTTGCAGATGCTTCGTCCTCGCCCGTAAAGTGCCCGACCGGTTGCCGATAGAGTTTTGCAAGCCGGGCAAGTTCGATCGCTTCGACCCGACGTTGGCCGCTCTCGATATCTGTCAATGCGGTTCGCGGGATCTTCAAATAGCCTGCAACCTCGTCCTGCTTTAGGCCGAGATATTTGCGAGCTTCCCTTAGCCGATCGCCAAGACGGCGCCGCTCTTCTTCGTCATTCTCTTGCAAGTGCGCTAGTTCGGTCATGGTGTGGCTCCTTTCCGCTTAATCCAATGCTTTTCGATTTGTGGCAGCAGATGCCCAAGCGCATTCTCCACCGAAGTGTATCCACCGCTGCGCACGACGCTGTCCGGAAGCTCGAATCCGATAATCGGTTCAACAGCACAAAGAATCGATACGACTATGAGCGAGTCCACCTGAACCGACGCCTTGGCGATCTGCGCTGACGCCGATGGCAAGGGCATTCCCCTGATCGCCGCCTCTGCCTTGACTGCATCGATGAGTTCGACACGAAGCGAATTCTCAATTGCAGTGGCCGGAAAGGCGGTGTCTGCCGACGCTGAATCGGATATTATTGCCATTTTCAACCCGTGTCTTTCTGGGACATAGAGTCAACATAATGTCTGAAATTCAGACATGCAAGAACTTTCTGAAGTTTCATTTGGTAGGTGAGGAATGTAGCCTGGGACGCATGACCACCGAGCAACTGAGTTCGGTATGTAAATTTATTCAAGCCATTGTAATTGCATGACAATATTAGGCGAAGGTAACCTTCTGCCACTAACGTCAAACGCACTATGGAGATGTGACCTCTTGGGTGCTGCCTCGCACACCGGTCTTGAACACAGCTACGATAACGACAATCCGACTTGTCGGGCCCTTGGGCGATTCCATTCAAAGCTATCGCTGGTCCGATAGCCCAGGACTCGCCGCCCTCTCAGGTTCTCAAGACCCGGTTGCCATGGCACAAGCACGAACTCCTTTTCCATCTGGAAGACAGCGAACCTACCGCTGGCAAGATGGACGGCTAGCTTGTAGGTAACCGATATCTGCTCACCTTCGCGCGGCTCCACATAAGCGAGTCCGAGCTGTTTCGATAGCGCGACGCTTGCTTGTCGCAGATCCCTCTGCCGGAGTTGGTCAAGCATGCCCGGCACGGGGCGGAAGGCATCGTCAGGAGTGAGCTGCGCCAATCCCTGTGACAGGAGCCATTGCCTGCGGCGTGCGAGGGCGCCGCGCGCCTCTGCGCCGAAGCCATGGTTGATGAACTGCTCGGGCTTCCGGTTCAGAAGTTGCTTGTCGATCCATGTGGCACCTTCGGCAGCGACCAGCTTTTCGAGACTGAGGTAGGACAGGATGCGCAGCCGGGTACGCGGCTTCTGGTCTTCACTGCCAGTCGGTGCATCGATGGCTGCGATCATTCCCCGCTCCGGTACTAACTCCGGCGGCAAGTGGCCCAAATCGGCGTAGTGCACCTTTCCGTCGGTGCCGTCGATGACGACGTAGTGCCGGTCGTTGATTTCGTCGGTCAGGCCAATACCTGCCACACGGCCAACAATTCGCGCATTCGGCTTCATTGGATCAAACAGGGAGAAGCTGCCAGCGGGGCGTTCGATCCCGGCTTCTCGCAGGGCGCGATGCATTGTCTTGATGATGTCGCCGCGGCTACCAATGGATTTGAGCTTACCCTCGATTTCCGTCGGGATTTCCCAGACACCGGTCTGAAACTCACGAACAAGCCCCATCTGCTCCAGCTTGCGGAGACGGCCCATATGCGCGGCATGGATCTGGCGCTCGGCAGGCGGCATGGTGCTGATGGCGAGGAAGCCGCGCTTGGTGTGATCGAGGAGCGCGCGGTCCAGCCTGGTGAAGCGCTCGGCTTCGACTTCGCGAGCGAGCTTGAGCGTCATGTCGCTCTCGATCTCGGGTCCGAGTTCCAACGTCACGAGTTCGCGCGCCCGCATGCGGAAGCCGTGGCTCATGTAGTCGCGGGCGATGATCAGGTCTTCGCCCCGGTCGTCCTTGCCGCGAATGACGATGTGGGTGTGAGGATGGCCGGTGTTGAAGTGATCGACGGCGACCCAATCGAGCCTAGTGCCGAGATCGGCTTCCGCCTTTTGCATCAGGTCGCGAATGAAGGGCCGGAGATCGGCGAGTTCAGTTGCATCCTCTGCCGAGACGATCAGCCGGAACTGGTGCCGGTCGCCGTCACAGGCATCGAGGAACTCGGTACCATTCGCCTCGTCGATATCGCGGCCGTAGAGCTGGCCCGGTTCGCCATCGGGCGTTACGCCATCGCGCTGAATGTATCGGAGATGCGCACGCGCCGCTCCCAGATCGCCGCGCTTCAGCTTGCTGATGCGCGCCTTGACGACCACGCGCCGCTGCCCTCCGGCATAGAGGCCTGCGCCCGCGAGCGTTCCAAAGGCAGACCCCCGGCCAATATGGGCACCATTGAAACGGCCATTGCCGGTGCCGCCCATATGCCCTGCGGCCTGGGCCGCCCGCATGACGCGGTTGATGTAGCGATCCAGCCGCGTGCCGGACTTCCAGCCGATGCGGCCCAGCTTGGGTGTGAAACTGTCGGACATGGGAACCTCGCGAGCACGGGTTGGCATCAAATGGGGTGCACATCGTTCTTCGCATTCTCAATTCAAGACGGTGTCAAAGAGATGTGACGAATTCAGGGAGATGACACCACCTTGGCGTCGTGGACATTGGGGTGGCGTTGTTCGCCGTGAACGAATTCAAGAACTTCCAACTCACCCGTCACCACTCCTTTTATCTTGCCCTCCGCCAACCTCCCGATCCGCACCACTCCGCCTGCACGGACTTTCACTTTCCCAGGATGATCAGGGGCTTCGCCGTCCCGATGATCAGGCTCGCGCTCACCGGCCCGAAGTAGCGGCTGTCGAAAGAATCACGATGCGTGGAGAGGACAAGCACCTCTCTCTCGCGGACCTCTTTGCACCCCTTCCAGACTGGCAGCGCACGTCCAGATTTGTCACGCTTCACCGCCTTCGCAACGACAAATCCATCGAGAAAAACATAGCTTCCAAACCTGCAAACGATGCCTTTAGACGCCGCGACGGGCTTCAGAAGCCAGGCATTTTTGGGCAAGTATCCGCGCTGATCCGCGATGGCCGAAGCCCATGACGGCGGTTTCAGAACAGCGATTTCATGTATCATTGGCGCGCGATTTTCAACCCAGTAGAGGCCCTTCGAAACGCTATCTGAGGCGTTCCAAACGAGCATCGGGAGGGGATTGAAGAACGGCTTCCAAGACAACATCGCAAGCCCACACGAGGCCGCCGCGAACGTGGCGCGGCACGATTTCCAGGCCACGTTCAGTACTCCGAAGTCGAGCGCCGTCGGCTATTCATCGACCACTCCTTGAGTTCGCCGATGTCATAAAAAATGCGCCCGCCATGCTTGCGGAACTTCGGACCGGTCCCCATCCAGCGCATGTTGTCGAGGGTGCGCTTCTTGAGGCGGAGATACTTGGCGGCTTCATCGACGGTGAGGAAAGGCGTCTCGGTTTCGTCGGCCATGACGGGCACTCCTGCGGCTGCATTGCTATGCCGGGAGTGTCATTCAGTTGGTGATTGTCCGGGAGTGTCGAATATGGCCAAGAGCGAATTCGACACCCCTACATCAGGAGTTTTCGGTAGCCGCCATTCATCAATTCGACGCCGCGCCCCACAGCGCGGCGGACCTTGTCTTTGAGGGACCGGGTATCCGCCGACCATGTCTCGGCGACCCGCTCCGCACCATAGAGAACTTGCGCGATATCGCGATAGCTTCGGCCTTCGAGGTGGCCGTCCAGGGCAATGAGGTAGTCTCGGAGTTGCAGTTCAGTTTGCCCAAGTTCCGGTTCAGTTGTTGGCTGATCGTCCATGAAGCTTGCGAGAATGCGGAGCGTCTCGAAAGCTCTTTGGACGCGATCAAGGCCCTCGACATGAAACGTGGCCTTGACCGGGCCGGATAGCAAGGATCGACCGTGTGCGACCAGCCGGGCCGATCTCTGGCCGCCTTGAACGACGAGATACTCGGCCTCGTCTGCGATCAACAACAGACGCCTCCCGGATAGTTTGAGCAGGTCAAATGCCATCCCGTTGCAGCCGTCGATCTCGGCACAGTCGCACGGCACGATCCTGCTCAAGACGTCCGGGCACCAGAACACGCTGGCTGTTAGTCCGGTGCGACGCGGTCGCTCGAAAGCCACCAATCCCCAGACTTCGGCAGCGACTGACGGGCCGACAATATGGAAGCACTGGGTGCCATTCATGAAGCCGCCGTTGCGATGGCCCTTGCCGACGTTCTCGTCGTAGTCGCGGCGGTAGTCTGGATTGCGCCGCAGAAATTCCCACGCCCATCCCGGCCTATCGAGCGTCCGGGTGTAGGCGTATTCGTCAAGTCGTCGTGCCCATGCCGTCCCGGGACTCGGGGGTTTGGGCATCAGCCATAGCTCCGCCACCCGCCGGAACTTCACCGGCGGCGTTCGGGCCGTCCCGCACGCTATTGTTCTGATTGGTCCGACGAATCGGACGGAATTACGTGAGAGTCAGAATGAGGCGAAGGTGAGTCGTCGAGGTTGTCCTGCGACAATAGATACCCGTCGCGCGAGCCCAAGTGTGCCCCGCGCGGATCGCCGCGCGGGGGCTTGTTCCTGTCAGTCGCCGGGGTTCCAGATCACCGCGTAGACGTCGTCTTCTTCAGCGCCTGCGGCCCTGCCGAGATTGGCGTAGAGTTTCTTGGGGCCGAATTCGGGGGCGGCGATGGAGAGGCTCACATACTCCTTGCCCGAGGTCTCGCCCTTACGGGTCCAGCCCGCGCCGATCTCGATGCCTTGGGTGAGGACCCGGAAGTCGGGCTGCGCGTCGGAGTTCTTCTGGATGTTCGGCACGATATCGACTTCGGCCTGGATCGAGACGGTGCGCAGGTGGCCCTTGTAGCGTCCATCCGACTGCTTGGTGACGTATCCGATTGCGGTCATGGTAGTCTCCTTTGGGTTTCGCCCGAGGCCTTTTCCTCTGGCGATGCCGGACCGCCCATGCCCGCCGGGACGGCCCCGAACCTGCAAGGCCGCAGCGCAGCGGAGGACCTGAGGGACGGGCTTTTTTGGAGCGAAGCGCCCGCGAGGAAGCCGCAAGGCGGCGGGGAAAAAAGCTTGGCACGAGGGTTTCAGGGCCGTCGCGGCGGGCATAGGTCCACGAGGCAAGCCGGAGGAAAGGGCTTGGGCAAAGCGCTGGGGAGCAAGTCTTGGCCGCATTCGAAACGATCAATACGCGGTCAGCTGCATCGCGAATTTGCCACCTTGCACTCCGTCGATTCAAGCCGAGATCGACATTGTGCCGAATGTTCAGAAGAGCGCGGATTCGCAGCCGTACTTCCGAGCGGTGACCTGAGGCATGGCAAGCACTGCGGGCTGCATCCGCACCGGCGAGACCTCGGGCAAGGAACATGTGAGCCTCTCGGTTGCTGACCCGGAGTTCGGCCCCAAGCAACATCATGCCAGGCGCGGCGGCGCCGCATGGATTGATGATGATGACGTCCACGCGCTGATCTTGAACCCCGGCGATTGACAGCAAAACGCCCGCGCGGCGACCCGCGCGGGCAAGGGTTAACACGGGAGCGGGATGCTAAACGCCTGCGTCCTCGAACAGCGCCGCGACCTTCTTCCAGCGCTCGCCGCAACCGGTGCCACCGCGATCCGTGTAGGCCGCAGCGGGAAAGTGGGCATAGGCCGGAAGCCAATTCTGGCATTGCGTCCGGCCATTCGAGCCAGTGAGATAGTCGCGGATGATGCCCTTCTGCACCTTGGCGGTTTCGGCCTTGTTGCCATCGGCCACCGTAGCGCCGCCAAGTTCGGCGAGGATGGCGTGAAGCACGTCCTTGCCAGCAAGCAGGGTCAGGAACGTCTCGTCCGGCTGCCATGTGCTGGCCATATCCGTGCCGGTCTTGACGCCGATCGCTTCGACAATCGCAGTGCCCGCTTCCAGTGTTTCGGCCATGGCGAAGGCGAGGACGTGCAACACGTCTTCGTCTGTCATTGCAAGCAGCCGCGCGAAGATCGCGACGGTCTGGTAGTCGTCGCCAGTGGACCGGACGAGCTCGGCGCGCTCCGAATGCAATCCGACAAGATCGACAATTGCCCTGCGTCTCTCTTCGAAGGCCTGCTGGGCCTTCGATTGCACCACAGAAGCCTTGATCTCCGGCTTGTCGGCCCGCTGCGGATCGGGTTTCACCTGCCAGAGGCTCGATCCCGCAATCATATGCGCGACGGCAAGCCTGAGCGCCAGTTGCGGATGATTGAGTAGCTCCAGCCGCACGGCGGCATGGCGATGCAAGGCGAAATAGTTCTGCATCGGTTTGGTCAGTTCCGGCTTGGCGACTTTGACGTCAGCATCCGGGTTCCCGTTGGCCTTGGCCTCCCGCTTCCGTGCTTCGGCGCGGGTGAGATAGCCCTCATGGGCTTCCACTTCGCCGCGCTCCGACACGGCGATATAGACGGCCCCGGCGGTCTTTTTCGCCGCTTTCTCGTAATCCCACTCGTGGAAACGCTGTCCCTGTTCCATGACGTCCACGCGGGTCCAGCCATTGGCTTCATAGCTGGCTTTGAGCTTGGCGATGGCTTCGTTCTGGAGGGTCCAGAATGTGTCGGGATTGGCGAAATAACTCTCCTCGCCGAACAGGTCGGACACGATTTCGCCGGTGTAGCTGGCGAGGTCAAAGATCGCGACGGAGGTCGGGATTTGAGAGCCGCCCAACAGCCAACGTTTGAGATAGCCGCCCCTCGGGGCCTGCTGCTCCGGGTCCTCGAACAGGGCGAGCCAATCCTTCTGCTGCTGTTTCGAAGCAAGCGTCAAAACCCGGAGTGTCTCGCCATCGATCTCCTCGACCCGATAGGCCTGCCTGATCTTCGGCGCGAGGGTGGCGATGGCCAATCTGCGCTTCACCATGATCTCGGTGACGCCGAAGGTGTCGGCGATCTCCTCGATGGTCCGGCCCTCCTTCAACAGGCGCTGAAAGGCTTCGAACTGGTCCATCTCGTCCATGGGAAGGCGTTGCGTGTTCTCGATCAACGAGGCTTCGACCGCCGCGGCGTCATCGCCCTTGGCCATGACGGCGCAGGGGATGGCTTCAACTTCGATGCCTTCCTTCTCAATCGAAAGTGCGGCCAAGTAGCGCCGCCTCCCGGCGACGATCTCGTAGCCCTTGCCGTTCTTGCGAACCAACAAGGGTTGCAGGATGCCGCGCTGCCGGACGCTGGGGATCAGATCGGCATAGTCGGCTTTCTTCGCGCCATGCCGGACATTGGCTTTGGCAATCGAGAGTTCGCACAAGGGGATATGCATGAGGTCCATGATAGGCACTCCTTTCAGGTCTGGGGTTTGGCGCTGAATAGGTCCAGCTGGTTCCGGGCTGCCTCGTCGAAGAGACCCAGATCGCAGGGCCGCTGTGGCTTGATCGGCCCCAACGGTTGAGCGGCCAGCACCATGAGCCGCTCATAGATCGAGACGGGCCGGACGCCGGGAATGAGCGTCTGCTCGCCGATGGGCGTCGGTTCTGTCTCGAAGGGGATGTGAGGCTGCCCACTCATGCGGCGGCCTCCGCGTCGGTCAATCCTTGCTCGAAAGCGAGAATGTAATCGGCGGCTTTCGACGCCATGCTCGCGGCCTTGAAGATGGCGCGGGCGTCCTCTCTCAGGACCTGCAACCAGTTACCGATATAGTCGGCATGACGCACCGTCGGCACGATGCCGAGCGTGGCGCAGACAAAAGCCGTCGCCATCTCGGCAACCAGTTCCTCGCGCGCGTAGCCGTTCGACGCGAACTTCGTCGCAAGATCGCGGGCGAGACGCGAGGCGTGGCCAGTCCAATGGCCAAGCTCATGGAATGCGGTGCGGTAGTAGTTGATCTGGTCGCCGAAGGCGGTCTGCGGCGGGACGCGGATGGCATCGAGCTTCGGGACATAGCAGGCGATCTCGCCGCCGATCTGGAAGCTGGCACCTGTCGCGGCAATCAGCCCTTCGGCGCGCGGAATGATCTCGCGTTCGGTCGCCAGCGGGGCGGAAGGCGAGACCGTTTCGGGCAAGCCATCGCACTGCGCGATGTTGAACACCGTGTAGCGTTTGAGGAAGGGCACGGCCTGTGGATCGCAACCCTCCTGCCGTGCTCGCTCTCGCTCATCCGTGGGGATGAATCTGTCGGCGAAACAGACGGTCCAGCCGCGCTCACCCTTGCGGACGCAACCGCCAAGGTCCAACGCCTGCTTGAAGGTGAGCCAGACCTGCGCACCGTATCCACCCTTGATGACGGCATCCCACAGAAGAAGGATGTTGATCCCGGAATAGGTCTTCCCCGTCCTGGCGTTCCTCGGCATGGCAAGCGGCGCATCGACCTCGGACCCGCCCCAAGGCTGGACCCAAGGAACGATGCCAGCCTCAAGCTCAACGATGATCCGGTCGGTGACATCGCGATAGAGCCGATTGGGATTTGAGTTCGATTGCTGATCGCTCCGCATCGCTGCCTTGCTCCCTCTCGCCCGTTCCCCTGTGAGTAGGGTGGGCGGCGTTGAGCGACCGGCAGGCCGGATGCGGCCGGCCGCACCCAAAGGGCCGGAACGCAGTGGAGGACCGCGCGAAAGCGATCGGTCAAAGAGAGCTCAGTCGAATTTGGCGAGCAAAGCGGGCGCGGTTGCGGACGGACGCATCCGGCCTAAAAGGGAGCGCCGCCCACCCTGCGAACATCGGGAACGGTCCAAGCAAAGCCGCCGCCCCTTGGCGGCGTCCACGCGCGGGCCAGCGGCCCGCAAGCGCCAGGGATTGACGCCCGAAGGGCCGAGACCATCGAACTCAGTGAAGCTTGTTCGCTCTGAGATGGGCTCGGTTCACGAAAGCCCGTTCCGCGAAGCGGAGGCGCCATCGAAACAACCGTCTACTGTCGTTCTTGGCGCTCAAGCCCTGCTTTGTAGCAGCCGCAACGCATTGGCGGTGACGAGAACCGTGGCGCCGGTGTCGGCCAAGATGGCGATCCATAAGCCGGTCATTCCCAGCACAGTTGTCACCAAGAATACGGCCTTCAGGCCGAGCGCCAGTGCGACATTCTGCTTGATGACGGCCATCGCTCGGCGAGAAAGCCGGACCAGCGCCGCGACATCAGATACGCGATTGTTGAGCACCGCCGCATCGGCCGCCTCGAGAGCCACGTCGGTACCTGAGCCCATGGCGATGCCGACGGTCGCGGCGGCAAGCGCTGGAGCGTCGTTGATACCGTCGCCAACCTTGGCGATGCCGCCTTCAGCAGCGAGCTGCTTGACCACGGCAAGCTTGTCTTCGGGAAGCAACTCGGCTCTCACGTCCATACCGAGTATCTTGCCAACAGCCTCGGCATTGGCGCGATTGTCGCCGGTCAGCATGACGGGGCGCAGTCCGAGTGCGATCACCTCCCGCACGCCCTGAATCGCGTCGTCGCGCGGCTCGTCGCGGAGCGCGATGAGGCCGATAGGCCGGAAGTCGGCGAGAACGGCGGAAACACTCTTGCCGTCGGACTCCAATGTTTGGGCGCGCGCCAGAATCTTGGCGTCGGTCACGCCGAGACGCGCCGGTGCGCCGATCAGGATGCGCCTTCCATCGACTATCGCGCTGAGGCCTTTGCCGGGGATGGCCTGCGACTCGACCGGCGCAATGGCGATGCCTTCCGCTTTCGCATGCGCGACGATGGCAACTGCGAGAGGATGCGACGATCCGGATTCCGCCGCGCTGGCGATACGCAATAGCTCCGATTGCGCGAGGCCGCCGAAGGATTCGACGTCGGTCACGCGCGGTTTGCCTGCGGTGAGCGTGCCGGTCTTGTCGAAGGCGATGTGTTTCACCTTGCCGACGGCTTCCAGCACGCCGCCGCCCTTGACCAGAAGGCCGCGCCGCGCGCCTGCGGCGAGGGCCGAGGCGATCGCGGCGGGCGTCGAAATTACCAGCGCGCAGGGGCACCCTATGAGCAACAGCGCCAAGGCGCGATAGATCCAGGTTCCCCACGCCTCGCCCCACACCAACGGCGGGACGAGTGCAACGGCGATCGCCAGCGCGCAGATCGCCGGCATGTACCAGCGCGAAAAACTGTCGATGAAACGTTCGGAGGGCGCTTTGGCGTCGGCGGCTTCCTCGACGAGCTTCACCACGCGCGCGATCAGCGTGTCCTGCGCCGGCTTCTCCACCCGGATGCGCAACACGGCCTCCGTGTTGATCGAGCCGGCAAGAACGATGTCGCCCTTGTCCTTGGTCTTGGGGACCGACTCGCCGGTCAGGGCTGATTCGTCCACCGACGAAGTCCCGGACTCGACCGTGCCGTCTGCTGGGATGCGGTCGCCGGGCCTCGCGACAACGATTGCGCCGATGGGGATCGCTTCAATCGGCGTTTCGACGTTGCCGTTGGCAGTCTCCATGATCGCCGTCTTCGGCGCGATTTGGGCCAGCGCGCGGATGCCGGAGCGGGCACGCCCCACTGCAACGCCCTCAAGCAGCTCGCCGACGGCGAACAGGAACACAACGAGCGCGGCCTCCTCGGTCGCGCCGATGGCGATGGCGCCGGCGACCGCGATGGTCATAAGCATCTCGATGGTGAAGAGCGAGCCCGATAGGAGCGCGGCCCAGGCGCGCCGGGCGACCGGAATGGTGCCGACGACGCACGCGGCGAGAAAGATCAAGTGCGCGCCGTAGGGCAGCAGCCGCTGTTCGACATAGCCCGCGGCGATCATGAGACCCGTGGCGATGACAAGATGGCCCTTGGAGGATTGCCACCAGGCGCCTTCGATGGGCTTGGCGTGATCGGAATGATCGTGGCCGGCTTCTTCATCGCCATGCGGCGCGCCAGAAGAACGGTCGTGTTTCGGCGCGATCTCGTAGCCGAGCCGCCTTACGGCGGCTTCCACTTCCGGCCCCTTCGCCGGATCGTCGAGAACGACCGACAAGGTTTCGGTTTGCAGCCCAACCTTGATGTTCGATGTCCCGGCGACTTTTCCGACGGCGGTCTCGATCTTCGACGCGCAGCCGGCGCAATCCATGCCGGTCACGGAAAACTTCGCCAGAGCGCCGGCGGTCATCGGTTCAAGTCCTCCAAGAACCGGTCGAACCAAAGCGGCTTGCGGCGGTCCCGTTTGCGGCGCGGCTCGATATCGTCGCTGGCGAACAGCGAAGCGCCCTGGAGCACGACCACGCGGGTGCCGGTCGGCACACGGTTGTAAAGATCGGCGACGTCGGCGTTGATCATGCGGATACAACCGGACGAGACAGCCTTGCCGATAGACGACGGAACAAAAGTTCCGTGGATGCGATAGAGCGTATCGACTTTGCCTTGAAAGAGATACAGCGCGCGCGCGCCGAGCGGATTGCGGGGGCCGCCCGGCATGCCATTCGCCCATTTGGCGGCGAACTCATCCCGTTCGACCATCTCCGCAGGCGGGGTCCAAGTCGGCCATTTGGCCTTGCGCCGGATAACGGCGGTACCGGACCAGCTGAAGCCCTGCCGGCCGACGCCAATACCATAGCGGATCGCTTTGCCGCCGGATTGGACCAGAAAGAGGAAGCGATTCCGGGTATCGACGACAATGGTGCCCGGTGGGTGATCGCCGCCGTAGCGGACAACGCGCCGCCGGTACTTCGGGGGAACCTTTTCGGCATCCGACTGGGAGATCCGGAATGGTTCGGCCATCGCGTCGGCGCCGGCCGGGAGCGAAATTCCTGCCGCCACGAGTGTGGCAAGACTTGTCAAAAACTGGCGGCGTTTCATGCAAAAGGCTCCTATCGGCGCGGGTTTGACGGCTGGCCTGGAGCGATCACGCAAGCGTGACCGCATCCACGACGTATGACTTGATACAATCTCTAGCGACTAGAGATTCAAGAGGTTTTTTACGCAAATGCGGTCTGAGCGGAAAAGACATGACCGGACTTGAGAGCATCGGAGTCGCCGCCGCGATAACGGCAGGTATGGTGTCTTTTGCGTCTCCATGCGTGCTGCCGCTTGTTCCGGGTTACATTTCATTCATCGCGGGCAATTCTCCATCTTCGGCGCCAAGCCGGTTCAAGACCTTGGCCTTGAGCCTTTGCTTCGTGCTCGGCTTCTCCGCAGTGTTCATCGGCTTGGGCGCCAGCACCACTCTATTGAGCGGTTTCCTGCTCCGCTACCGCACCGAGGGCGAGATCATTGGCGGCCTGATTGTCATCGTGTTCGGGCTGTTCACGGCGGGAATTCTCAACATCCCTGCGCTCCAGCGGGACGTGCGGTTCCACAATCTCGGCGCGGGCGGCGGCCCGGGGGGCGCCGCAGTTCTCGGCGTGGCTTTCGGATTCGGATGGACGCCCTGCATCGGGCCGATCCTGGGAGCGATTCTGACCTTGAGCGCGACCGCCGAATCGGCGTCGGGCGGCGTTCTGCTGCTGGCAGCGTACTCGCTCGGGCTCGGTGTTCCGTTCGTTCTGTCGGCATGGTTCGCCGATACAATTGGACAGCGTCTGGCGCGGTTCCGGAGAGCCGGACTCATCTTGAAAGTGGCCGCAGGCGGCATCATGGTCGCGATGGGCTTGGCGATGGCCACGGGAAAACTCTCAGAGTTTTCGTACTGGCTCCTCGACACGTTCCCCGTGTTCCAAAGTATCGGCTAAAGGGCCTGGCGCCGCTCCGCTTGCCCCCTACTTCTTGAGGGCCGCCTCGATCGCGACTTTGATCTCTGCATACTCCTTGTGGCCATCGACCGCTGTGCCGTTCACAAAGATTGCCGGAGTGCCCTTGATGTTGAAGTCGGCGCTGGCCTTCTTGGCGCTGTCGGCAATCGCCTGCGCGATGTCCTTCCGCTGCAAACATGCCTCGAAGGCGGCCGCATCCATGCCGAGCCCGTTCATGAGTTTGAGGATATTTTCGCGCGGCTGCGACTTGGCCCAAACCGCTTGAGTTTCAAAGATCTGATCGATGGCCGGAAAGAATTTCTCCTCCGGAAGGCAGCGCGCCAGAACGAATACCGCATAGGCCGTCTGGTCCAGCGGAAACTCGCGGAAGATGAAGCGCAGCTTGCCCGTTTCGACGAAATCCCGTTTGATCTCAGGCAGAACCTTGACGTGGAACTCCGCGCAATGCGGGCAGGTCGCGGAGGCATACTCGATCATGACAACCGGGGCTTCGGGGTTTCCGATACTGCGGTCGCCCAGGGGCGATGGGCTCTCGAGCAGCCGCTTGGCCAAGGCGGCAGCGACCGTGGGTTCGGCCAGAGCTGCCCCTGACGAAAAAAGCGACAATGCGGTAAGGCTCGCAATGGTTGGGATTGTCTGAACTATCGCATGTCGGCGGCTGTAGCGGCGGACTTCCATTGGGGTCTCCTGATTGGTCGCGGCGTCGAGGGCCGCCAAGTGGATTTAAGTTCCGAAGAATTCTGCTACAATCTCTAGCTACTAGAGATTCAAGGGAATAATCTATGAAAGCGCTGGCAATCGGAAAGCTCGCGGCGTCCACGGGAACCAAAGTGCAGACGATCCGCTACTACGAAGAAATCGGCCTGATCCGGCCCTTCATGCGCTCGGATGGCGGCCATAGGCTCTACGGGCCGGAAGACGTGAACCGGCTCAAATTCATCCGCCATGCCAGGGAACTCGGCTTCGCGATCAATGCCATCCGCGAATTGCTGAAACTATCCGACAATCCCGAGACGAGCTGCGCGGCAGTCGATGCCATCGCGCGGGCTCAATTGGAACAAGTCGATATCCGGATCGAGAAGCTCACTGCGCTCCGCAACGAATTGGGCCGCATGATCGGCGAGTGCAGCCACGGCCGCATCAGCCACTGCCGGGTGATCGAGGTCCTAAGCGATCACCGCCATTGCACGACGGAGCACTGACCGGTGGCACTGCGGATGGCTTAGTGGCTGGCGAAGACCCTTCGCGATCCATCGGCCTTGAACAAAATGACGTCGTACTTGTCGGGCGCGCCCGCTGTTTCCATGCCGGGCGAACCGAGCGGCATGCCGGGCACGGCGAGGCCAAGGGCGTCTGGCTTCTCTTTAAGGAAACGGACAATGTCCTCGGACGGCACATGGCCTTCGATGACGTAGTTGCCGAGGAACGCAGTGTGACAGCCCGCGAGGTCCGCCGGTACGCCCGCTGCAGCGCGGCGGCCCGCGAGATCGGTGTCGTCGACGAGTTTGACCAGGAATCCGTCGGCCTGAAGGCCCATTGCCCATTTCGAGCAGCAGCCGCAGCCGGGATTGCGGTATGCGATCATCTCCGGCGGGCCCGCCGCAGAAAGGATCCGTGGAAAGGCAAGTCCGGCAAGGGCTGAACTGGAAAGCGCAAGCGCGCTGCGCCGATTGAATCGAAGCGGAGTCATGCAGAAAGCTCCAGATTGCTGATGCCAATTCTTGCGCCCTGCGACAACCCGGGGTCAATTGCCTTCTTTCGCGCGCAATCGCGGTCCACCACGTGATGGCAGGATGGGGCTTCGGACTTCCTTTTTGACGGCAGCATTGGCACTGGCGCTATTCGCGCAAGCGAACGCCAATGCGTCCCGTATCCTCATTCCGCAGCACGAGCAGGGCAGCATCCTGATCGTAGATGACCGGCTGATCCAACCCAATCAGGTGATCGCATGACTCCCCGGCATCCATGCGCTGGCTTCGAATGGCAAGGACCTCGCCATCGCCGCAATCAAGCCGCCCAGCGGGACAGCACAAGGTTTCGAATTCAAACTTGCGATTATTGATGTCGCGGCCGGCCGCGTGACACGGCAGGTGGATGTGGCGGGCGATGTCGGGCATGCCGCGATGTCTGGGGATGGCCGGCTTGCGGCGTTGACCCATCCGGATCGGCGGTTGGTCAGCTTGATCGATGTGCGCATGGGGACGAAGCTGGCGGAAGTACCAATCGAAGGGCAGCCAGCGCATCTTGTCTTCAGCCGCGATGGTGGCCTGCTTTTTGTGAGCGATCAAGAGTCGGGCCGGCTGTCGATTATATCGACGGCAAAGCCCAAGAAAGTTGAATCCTTCGAGGGGCTGGACGCATTTGGCCATCTGGCCATCGATCCATCTGGAACCATCATGTACGCGGCGAACAGCGGGAACGGCTCCGTTGGCGTGATCTTGATCGGGCAGCGCAAACGAGTCGGCATGCTTGAGATTGGAACCGAAATACACGGCATTGCCCTTTCGCCTGATGGTAAACAGCTCTTTGCTGCCGATTTTGGCGAAGGGGCCGTCGTCGCTGTTGAGGTCGATAGCGGAAAACGCCGGAGCGTACCGGTAGTGCCTGGCCCCTATCATGTCACGGCGTTGACCGATACGCGTCAACTCCTGGTCACGAGCGCCGATGAAAACCTCATGTGGTCCATCAGCGCGCCGGGCCTCAAGATTGTCGCGAGTTACCGGCTGGAAGGCATTGTCGACCAGATCCCAGAGGTTGGAGAATCTCCCTGATCAGGCGCGGTTTTCGTTGATCGGCCTAGGCGCCCGGACGAAGCCGCCAACCAGGACCAAGCCAGCGCCGATGACGATTGAAATGTCTGCGAAGTTGAAGGCCGGCCAGTGCCAACCTGCGACGTGGAAGTCGATGAAGTCGGTGACGGCGCCGAACCAGAACCGGTCAAATGCGTTGCCGAATGCGCCTCCCGCGATCATGGCAAAACCTGCGATCTCATGAAACCGAGACGCTCTGATCGCCATGATCAGCAGAGCGAAGCCCAAGACAGCCGAAAGGGCCGCGAAGATCGCTGCGGACTGCGCAATTTGATCCGCCAGAAGTCCGAAGCTTACACCGCGATTCTTGAAGTAGACGATGCTCAGGAAGTCGGTGATCCAGATTGTTCCGGTCGATTGGGCGAACAAGCGTAAGCGTCCGGTTTGGGCCGCCTTGCGTGTCCTTGATGGATACGGTTGAAGCTATGTCTTGGTGACGGTCGTCACGCAGCACAAGACCGATGCGGTGCCTATGTCTGGATATAGCCAAGAGAAGAGTTTTGCGGTTGTCGCGGAGACCCGGCGGAAGTGGTCGGCCGTGGAGAGGAAGCAGATTGTCGCGGAGACGGAAGCTGCGTCGGTCTCCTCGGTGGC
>JBJXGL010000018.1:0-15802 GCA_046160365.1 Aestuariivirga sp.
CAAAGGGCGGGGGCACATAGATGGCCGTAGCATCCGCACCTGTTGCGGCCCTGGCTTCCGCCACCGTATCGAAAACAGGCAGGCCTACATGCGTGGTCCCGCCTTTGCCGGGCGTCACGCCGCCAACCATCTGCGTGCCATAGGCAATCGCCTGCTCGGTATGAAACGTTCCGTTGTTGCCGGTGATGCCCTGGCAGATGACCTTGGTTTTCTTGTTGATGAGGATGGACATTCGCTCAGTTCACCTGAAAGGGATTGATGACTTTGACGGAGCCATAGGTCTGGCCGTGGTTGAGGTCTTCTGAATATAAAATGGGCGCACCCATGTGCTCTGCTGATGCGAGTATGGCGCCATCCCAGTAGCTGATGCCGTAGCGTTCGCTCATGTGAAGCCCTGCGCGGACCGTTCGCTCATCGATGGGCGCGGTTGGATAGTTTGACAACAGGTCGAGCCAGCGCACAACTTCGCTGATGGGGGGGACCACATTCAGAACTCTTTTAAGCTTGGACACGAACTCCGCCAGAACCTGCCCGGACAGGCCAAAATAGGTCGTGAGCAGCAAGCGTTTGGCGATCTCGTATTTGCGCGCGTCCTCAATCCTCGTTGAAGCCGCGTAGAGGAGGACGTTGGTGTCGAGGAAACATTCGATCCTCATAGATATCTTCCCTGTTCCACTTGTAATTCGGGCCTAGCCTTGCGGTCGAAGTTTGCATGAGCTCGAGCAAGCCCTTGCGCGCTTCCTCGATCTTTTCCTCGCGAGTGACCGTGTCGTCCAAGAGATCGCGCACCAAGGCATTGAGGGTGGTGCCTTTTCGGGCTGCGTATTCACGGGATTTCTCAAGCAGTTCTTCATCGATAGCCAGTGTGATATTGGGCATTTTTGTCTCCACATATTTTCACATATGTTATATGTGTAAATATGTGTATCGTCAAGCCGCCTCCTTGACCGCTTTCACGATCTTCTTCGCCGCGTCGTCGAGGTCGTCGGCGGGGATGACGTTGAGACCTGAGTCGCGCAGAATCTGCTTACCCAACTCCACATTGGTGCCTTCAAGACGCACAACGAGGGGTACCTGGAGGCCCACTTCCTTCACGGCCGCAACCACGCCTTCGGCGATCACATCGCATTTCATGATGCCGCCGAAGATGTTGACCAGAATGCCTTGCACCTTGGGATCGGCGGTGATGATCTTGAAGGCCGCCGTCACCTTCTCCTTGGAGGCACCGCCACCCACATCGAGGAAGTTAGCGGGCGCTTCGCCATAGAGCTTGATGATGTCCATGGTCGCCATGGCCAACCCCGCGCCGTTCACCATGCAGCCGATCGCGCCATCAAGTGCGATGTAGTTCAGATCGAATTTCGAGGCCTCGATCTCCTTGGGGTCTTCCTCGGTTTCATCGCGCATCGCCACCACATCGGGGTGGCGGAAGAGGGCGTTGCCGTCGAAATTGATCTTGGCGTCGAGGCAGAGAAGATTGCCGTCCTTGGTCACCACCAGCGGATTGATCTCGAGCAGGCTGATGTCCTTCTCGACCACCGCGTTGTAGAGCCCGGTCAAGAGCTTCGACATCTGCTTGCCCTGCGCGGCGTCGAGCTTCAGGGCCTTGGACAGCCTGCGCACATGGTGCGGGCAAAGGCCGGTTGCCGGATCGACCGAGACGGTGACGATCTTTTCTGGCGTCGCGTGGGCCACTTCCTCGATGTTCATGCCGCCTTCGGTGGAGGCGATGAAGGCAAGCCGCGAGGTGGCGCGGTCCACAAGGCAAGAGAGATAGAGTTCGCGGGCAATCGCCGTGCCATCCTCGATATAGAGGCGCTGCACCACCTTGCCGGCTGGGCCGGTTTGCGGCGTCACCAGATTCATGCCGAGAATGCGGCTGGCTTCCGCGCGCACCTCGTCGATGGATTTCACCACCTTGACGCCGCCGCCCTTGCCGCGGCCTCCGGCATGGATCTGGGCTTTCACCACCCAGACAGGCCCGGGCAGGTCACCCGCCATCTTGACCGCCTCGTCAACCGAAAATGCCGGAAAGCCCCGTCCCGTAGGCACGCCGAAGCTGCGAAGCAGTTCCTTGGCCTGGTATTCGTGGATGTTCATCGAAATTGACCTTTACGTAAAGGTTAGTTATTTCAAGTCAGGCGCGATTTTCCTGGCGGCGTCCATCAGTCCATGTACGGCATCGAGGGATTTCTTGAAACCGGCCTTTTCTTCCCCGGAAAGGCTGATTTCCACGACCCTCTCGACGCCGCTCGCGCCGATCACCACGGGTACGCCGACATAGGTGTCCTTGACGCCGTATTGGCCGGTCAGATGCGCCGCACAGGGCAAGACCCGCTTCTTGTCCTTAAGGTAACTTTCCGCCATGGCGATGGCTGAAGAAGCGGGGGCGTAATAGGCCGACCCTGTTTTGAGCAGCCCCACGATCTCGGCGCCACCATCGCGCGTCCGCTGCACGATTTGGTCGATCTTCTGCTGCGTTGACCATTTCATCGCTACGAGATCCGGCACCGGAATGCCCGCCACCGTCGAATAGCGCACCAGCGGCACCATGGTGTCGCCGTGCCCACCCAGCACGAAGGCGGTGACGTCCTCGACCGACACATTGAATTCCTCCGCCAGGAAGTGGCGGAAACGCGCCGAATCCAGCACACCCGCCATGCCCACCACCTTGTTGTGCGGCAGCCCGCAATATTTCTGCAGCGCCCAGACCATGACGTCCAGCGGATTGGTGATGCAGATGACGAAGGCGTTCGGGCAATATTTGGCGATGCCGGCCCCCACCTGCGCCATGACCTTGAGGTTGATTTCCAGGAGATCGTCGCGGCTCATGCCGGGCTTCCGGGGAACGCCGGCTGTCACGATGCAGACGTCCGCCCCTTCCATGGTCTCGTATTTGTTGGTTCCCGTCAGTTTCGCGTCGAATCCTTCGACCGGACCCGATTGCGCCAGATCGAGGGATTTGCCCTGCGGCAAGCCCTCGGCGATGTCGAACACGACGATGTCGCCCAGTTCCTTGAGAGACGCCAGATGCGCCAGTGTGCCACCGATCATGCCGCCGCCGACCAGTGCGATCTTCTTCCGAGCCATGTGAGACTTCCCTGTTGAGGCCGCGATGTCTTGGCACCGCATTGTGAGGCTTATTCTGTAATCTGCATGCTAAGCAGCTTCAAGCGGTCCGGCTAGTCAATTCGGATAAGAATATTGACGTTAACGTCAATTCTGGAGTGTTTTTTCGTTGTACCGGCCTTCTCCGTTTCCTCCGCATGTCTTGCAGCGAGAAACAACATGAGGGAAGAACAAGAAAGTAAGTTCCTCAAGGGATAGCCTGAATGCCTACGATAGCCATGGTTCCGCCGAAGAAAATCAACCATGAAAGCATCTGGCTGATGCGGCGGCAAGCCAACGTATTCTCGCAATCCGGCGAAGACGGAATTCTGGGAGCGATATTCGAAACGATCGGGACACGCAACAAGTGGTGCGTGGAGTTCGGCGCCTGGGATGGCGTTCACCTCAGTAACACCTGCAATCTTATCCGCAACCAAGGATGGTCGGCGGTCCAGATCGAAGGCGATACCGCCAAGTTTCCTGAACTTGTGAAGAACTTTGAAGGCAACGACAAGGTTCGCCAGATCAATCGCATGGTCGGCTTCACGGAAGGCGTCGATTGCCTCGACGATATTCTCGCGACCACCCCAATTCCAAAAGATTTCGACCTTCTCAGTATCGATATCGATGGCAACGACTGGCATGTGTGGGACTCGCTCAATATCTACAAGCCACGTGTGGTGGTGATTGAGCACAACGGGTCGGTACCGAACGATGTCATCTTCATTCAGGATCCCGACATGTCGGTGAACGAAGGCTGCTCGCTGGCAGCGCTTATCGATCTTGGAAAACAGAAGGGCTACGAATTCTGCGCGGTGACGACACCCAATGCCTTCTTCGTGCGCCGGGAGGACTTCCCGCTGTTGAAGATCCCCGACAATTCGATCGATGCCCTGCGGCGCAGCCCGATCGGGCGGATCTTCAGCGGTTATAACCGCAAGATCTACCACACAATGTCGCGCATGGGCTGGGGCGGCGGCGAGCTTCCGGCGGACTGTTTCCAGAAATTTCCGCCGGAAAAACAAGGCTTCGCAGGCCGGGTTCGGCGAGACAAGGAATGACACCGCCTATTGTGCTGGTTCCAGTCAGCATCATCAGTGCATTCGGAACTGCGCGCCTGCTTGGGGACAGGTGGGCAATCACCTGCCGGCCCCAGGAAAATCCCTGGTTCCTGCTGGAGCTTGATTCCCGGCACCATGTCAACCACGTGGAAATCAGCTATGGCGCCCGTCCCGGCCGTCCGCCGGCCGCCCGGATTGCCTTTTCCAGCGATGGGTTCACTTGGAGCAAGGGGCATTTGATCGATCGCGGCCAGCAATGGCAGCTGGTGGTGGATGCGCCAGCACAGTTGCTTTGCATATCGTTTGAGGGGTTTACCGATGTGCACGTTCCGGTCAAAGTGTGGGGCAGGCTTGGGTTGCAATACGTGGGGTATGGTTTCTTTGACCACCTTACGAAGATTTACGCTGTTACGAAGGACGCGGGATTTTTCTCGAACATGCTCACGGCGATACGAGATATTCTTTATCTTATCGCCGATGGAATCGACGTAGAAAACATCGAAACCCGGAGATCGTATGGCTATTACCGCGAGGAGCCCGGGCAGGACGTCCATGCGCTCTTTCACGCGAAGAACCTGTCATTGCGTTTGAAGAGCGGCAGTTCTGGGGATGACTCGAATGTTCTCATTCCACAAACCGAAAGCTGGAACCGGATCAACTTTGCCAATCTGCCGTTTGGTATCGCCGGTAAGGTGATAGAGAAATTCTACCAATTCAACAGCGAAACCAATGCCCGGGCGCTGGACGTACTCAGCAACCTGGGGGCCGACCTATCCAGAACCATTTGCATCTACTATCGCGGAACAGACAAGGCGAAGGAATACGGTCTCGCGCCAATCGAAGTTTACCTGGAGGTCTGCGATCGTTTCTTGGAAAGGCATCCGGATTTCCGAGTGCTTGCGCAAAGTGATGATGGCGTGGCACGAGACATCATCTGCCAGCACTACGGGCCGAGGGCCTTTGTGGTGCCCGGCGTTCCGGTCTCGATGGATGGGGCGCCGCTTCATGTTAGAAAGTCAGCAGGCCGGATCGAAGGTCTTGGCCAGTTTCTCGTCGCTTTTCAGATCATGCTCAAGTGCAGATATATCGTCTGCACCTCATCGAATGTTTCGGTTGCGCTCGCCCTTTACAGGGGGTCGGCGCGCAACATGGTGGTGATCCGGGAAAGTGGGGAAATCTCCGACTATTCCACCGACGAATCCTGAAATCTGTTCTGTCGTGTGTTTTCACAATCTTCTTTTCCCAGCATCCGATCGATGGCATTTCGCGCAGGCGCGAAACAGTGCGCTGAGACTCCAGAGGGTTTCTGCTCTTGCGGCGGCGATTCCGTGGAAGTGTCAAGGCTCACTTCGCATCGCGCAATGAGCTGGTTGGCCTGAGAAGTTGACGTTCAAGTCAAGTTTTGGCGATTATTCTGTTGATGAGTTCCACGCTAGCGAACATTGTCTTCGCATGGCACGACATTGGTTCACGCCTGCCGCATTGGCGGTACTCTGGCTCTCGACGGCTGCGTTTGCCGAACAGGCGTCTTTGCCCAAATATGGTGTTGTGGGCGAGGACGACCGCAAGGTGATCGCCAACGTTGCTCCGCCTTGGAGCGCCATCGGGCATGTGAACATCGGCGGCCAGAGAATGCGCTGGATTTGTTCGGGTACGCTGGTCGCTCCCCGGGTCGTACTCACGGCGGCGCATTGCGTCGTCAATTTTCCAAAGCGGAAGCTGCACCCGATGCGCAACATCAACTTCGTCGCCGGCGTCAACAAGGGCAAATCAAAAGGCTCCGCGAAAGCTAAATGCGTGAAACTGCTCAAGGATACGGTGGGCTACGACTACATCGCCGCCATGGGCGGGCAGCAGTCGGCGGAACGCCAGTCGCCTCAGCAGGTCGTGCGCGACCTCGCGGTGATCGTGCTGAACAAAGATCTCGCCAAGGCCGGAACGATCGGGATCGCGTCCAACCAGAGCGTTCCCGTGCAAGGCCCTGTCGCCCATGCCAGCTTTCCAGGCACCCGCCGCCAAGTTCTGACCGGCCAGGAGAACTGCCGTACACTCGTCAGCGCGGTTGGCCTCTTGGTGACGGATTGCGATATCGAGCCGGGGAGTTCGGGCGGCCCGATCCTGGTCAAGGAGGACGGCCAGTATCGTCTCGCGGGCGTCGCTGTTGGCTATTTGGAGAACTTGGGCACCTTGGCCGTGCCGGCCGCCAGCATCCCGCAGAATTTTCTGACGGCGGATTGCCCGTAGTCACGTCTCTACAATCTTCTTTCCCCACCACGACGCCGACTGCATTTCGCGAAGCCGCGAGGCCGTGCGTGCGAACTCGAACTTGTGCGGGCCTCCGCCATAGATCGCTTCGGGCTCCTTCGCAGAGGTGGCGGCAAGCCTCGTGCCGGCGTCGTAGAGCGTGTCGATCAGAAGTACGAATCGCTTCGCCTCGTTGCGCTGATTGGCTTTGATGGCCGGAATGCCGGTCACGAAAAGTGTGGAGTAGTTCCGCGCAATTGCCAGATAGTCCGGTGGGCCGAGCGGCGCCTCGATAAGTTCGGCGAAGGAAAACCGCGCGCATCCATGGGCGGCTTCGGGCACCACAAGCTTGCGGCCCAGCACATCGAGTGCCGCCGGCTCTCCTTTCTTGCCATCTGTCAGACGTTCCCAGAGGTCTTGCAATCGCGCGGCATTTGCCGCGGTCAACGGCGTCAGGAACGTCTCATGCGCCTTGATGCGGCCAAGCCGGTAGTCGGTCATGCCGTCGAGTGCGATGACATCCAAGCGTTGCTCGATGAGCCTGATGAAGGGAAGGAACAATTGCCGGTTCAGACCATCGCGATAGAGTTCCGAAGGCGGCTGATTCGACGTCGTGACAATCACCGTTCCGGCCGCCAGCATTGCCTCGAACAAACGCCCCACAATCATCGCATCGGCAATGTCGGTCACCTGCATCTCGTCGAGGCAAAGGAGTTTGGCTTCATTGGCAATCGCGGCAGCGACACGTGCAATCGCATCGCTTGATATCTGGCGTGCCGCGTGAAGCCTTGCATGAATGTCCTGCATGAAGGCATGGAAATGAATCCGCTTTTTAGGCTCTGCGGGGGCTGCCTCGAAGAACAAATCCATCAGCATGGTCTTGCCGCGGCCCACCGGCCCATGAATGTAGAGCCCGCGCGGAGCTCCGTTCTTGCGGCCAGCGAGGCGCGAAAGAAACCCATTGCCGCTCCCGGGTTTGAGCGCTTCCGATAGGGAGTCCAGCGCCTCGACGATGCGCAATTGCCCGGGATCGGCCTTCAGCGCGCCGGTTTCAATTCTTTGCCGGACACCGTCCACCAGCCCCATGACCCGCGCTTATCCCGCTTCCCTTGCGCCTGGCAAATGGTTTCACCATCCTGCGCGGCATAACCACATCCGAAAACTGTTACCGATGTAACCGGCCCCTTCTGACGCCGATCCAACCGGTTCGGACAGGAGCGAAGAGATGTCAAACCGCGGTGATGTTCTCGATGAAAAACCGGATCAGCACGGCATAAGCGCCGACAATTGCCATGAACGCGAAAGCCGAGATCGACACTTGCAACCGTGACAAGGGCTCGAGGCCCGGATCGATGATGCGGGGCTTCAAGTTGGCGATGATTGCCACGCAGCCGAAAATCAGCAGCAGAACCTGTTCGATTTCCCATCCGATGATCGCGATGGCAACACCGATGGCGATCAAACCGAAGCGGGCATATTTACCGGCAATTCGCGCCAGCACGGAGCGGAGCGCGATGCCGCCATCGAGCGGTTCGACCGGGAGAAGGTTGAACAGATTGAGGGCGCAGGCCACCAGTCCCGCCGCCACCGCGATTTCTCCCGCGGGCAAGCCTGCGTGAACATAGACCGCCGCCGCAGCCGCGATCGCCACCGAGAAGCCAGGCCCCATCAGGGCGGCGAAAACGAGCTGTCCCTGGCCGGTGAATCCAATGCGCGGCACGGCCACCGCTCCCAGGAATGGCAGGAACACCAGCCGCCCCCAAGGCTGCCCGATCAGCCGGTAGGCCAGCAGATGGCCGAATTCGTGGATCAGCAAGGCAACGCCAAGGAGCACGGCCACGACCGGCCCGAAGGCGAAGGCAAAGGTTGCGAAGGTGACAACGCCGGTGACAATGGCCATGGCCGCCGTGATCAGCATGTCGGAACGGTAATCGGGCTTGCCGGTCTCGGCCACGCCCTTGATGCGGAAGGCGCTGCTCCACAAATCCGCCCGGGCGAGAAGCTGGGCCAGCAGGGCGCGCGGCCCCCAATAATAGGTGAGATCGAGTTCGGTTCCGCCGGCCCTCGGCGTGAACCGTGCCGTCATGCGGACAAGCTGATTGTCGCGGGCCTTGCCTTCGAGGCCAATGCGCTCGATGTCGAGTTCAAACGGCGGTTCGCGCCTGGCGATACGGAAATCGGCCTGGGAAGAATTGACCGCACCGGTCGCAAGCGGCGTCACAAAGGTAAGCCGCCAGTCATTGGCGCCGCTATCGAGCTTCGTGGTGGTGACACGGGTTTTCTGCCAGCGCTGGTTCTGGCCTTCGGTGAAATCCAGAAGTTCGAAGATCTTCTCGGGCGCGGCCTTGATCATCAGCCGCACGCGCGGCGTCACCTTGGCGCGAAAGCCAAGCAAGGCCACAAGCAACAGGATAAAGGGCAGTTCGCGCCCGGCACTCAGCAGAAAATCAGGCATCCGGCTGTTATCGCCCGGATGCGGTTAACAAATCGGAATAGCAGCCTCAGGCCTGCTGCTTCTTCACGACCATGCCGTAGATTACCAAGACAACGATGGCCCCGACCACGGCGCCGATGAAGCCAGCACCTTCACCCGGCGAGTAGAATCCAAGCGCCTGGCCGAGGAAACTCGCGACGAAAGCGCCGACGATGCCGAGGATCGTGGTCATGATGAAGCCCTTGGGCTCATTGTCGCCTGGCATCAGGAACTTGGCGATGATGCCGGCGATGAAGCCGATAATGATGGTCCAGATAATACTCATTTTTTCCCCTCCGATTCATGGACTTCCGGTAGGCTAGCATCGCTACAGGCTCGCCTCAATGGCTGCCTTGCAATTGCAGTCCGGCTCGCCAAATATGGGAAGGACAGCACTTTCAACCGAAGGAGAACCCCCTCATGTCGCGCCGCATGCCATCGCTCGCCGCCCTGCTTGGCCTTGTCGCCATCGCTGGCTATCAGAACCGGGACAAGATCGGTGAGTTCGTAAAGAACATGACGGGCAGCGGCACCGCCGCCGGCGGCATGCTCGACAGCGTGAAGAAGACGGTTTCGAGCGGCGACATCAAGGGAGGGCTCGGCGAACTCGTCGACCAGTTCAAGAAGGCGGGGCAGGGCGAGACCGTCGACTCCTGGGTTGGCACGGGCCAGAACAAGCCCATCGATTCAGGCCAGCTGGAGCGTTCGCTGGGCGGCGACCTGATCGACGGCCTGGTTCAGCAGACTGGCCTCAGCCGACAGGAACTTCTCGACCGGCTTGCGAAGGTTCTCCCCGAGGCGGTCGACAAGATGACGCCAGAAGGCAAACTTCCGGTCTAAGTTCCGCAATCATTCCGCATGTTGTGAAACGATGGTTTCGCGTGCGAGCGCCCGCTCGCGCGCGATGATGAAGAGGCCGCTTGCGACCACGATGGCGGCGCCAAAAACCGTCCAGCGGTCCGGCACATCGCCAAAGATGAGGAAACCCGCAAGGATCATCCAGACGATCTGCGTGTAAATCAGCGGCGCCAGCGCCGAGGCTGGCGCCTTGCGGTGCGCTTCGATGAGCATCAGGTGGCCCACGCCACCGGCGGCGCCGATCAGCAGGAGCATCAGCCAATAAATGCCATGAGGCGTCTGCCAGGCCCAGGGCAATGGCAATGCCGCGGCGGCGCAACCCACGAGCCCTACATACAAGAGCGACGTTTCGGCGCGGTCCTTGCCGCCCACCTTGCGGGTCAGGATATTGTATATCGAACCACAGATCGCCGCCGCCATCACCAGTAGCATCGCCCAGTGAAAACTCGCCGTGCCCGGCCGCATGATGACAAGCACGCCAAGAAATCCGGCGATGACCGCCGCCCAGCGCCTCGGCCCCACTTTTTCGCCGAGAAGCGGCACGGATAGCGCGCAGACCCACAAGGGTATGGTGAAGAATATCGCCGACGTCTGCGCCAGCTGAAGTTTGGAAATGGCGGCGAAATTCAGCACGGTCGACATCGTCAACATGACGCCGCGCGCGATCTGCAAGCCGAGATGCCGGGAGGCCACCAGCGACAGTTCGCCGGCCTTTGCGATGAATGCCATCGCCACCATGAGGGCGAAGAAGAACCGGAAGAACACGACAACCGGCGGCGGCAGCGCCAGCATCACGTATTTCGCGGTCGAATCGAGCACGGTGAAGACGGCCATGGAGGCCAGCATCAGCACGATGCCCTGCAGGCGCGGGTTCATGGCGGCTGATGGTAGACGAGCGTCGACGCTCGCAGAAGATGCGCCGGCGCGAGTTTGTCATGCGAGAATCGCGGCTGCTTACGCCCCGAAGAAGGTGCGCGACAGGACGCCGATGATCACGCCCAAGGAGCGCACCGCTTCGAGCGGCACGTTCTGGCCGTTGAGCGTGCCGGAGGCGTCGATTTCGCTGGCGAGTTTTTCCATCTTGCCATCGACTTCGACGTCGACATAGGCAGCTTCCTTCATGATGATCTGGCCGGTGATGCCATCGGCCGAGGCGAAGAGATCGGCGTCGCCTTCCGGATTGGCGAACAAGGCATCGTCGGTTCCGGTCTCGGCCGAGGGAAGCGTGAGCGTCAGATCATACTGGTTCTGACCGCCGACATTGGGCGTCGCGGTGAAGGGCATGTTGCCCTTGAGCGCATAGTCTTTGCCCGCGCATTTGGTGGTCACTTCGATGAACCAGCTTTCGGTCTGATAGGCATAGACCATGTTGCCGTTCCACACGCAGCCCTTGTCGGAGGGAAGGCCCGCGGACGGCACGGTGAAATTGACGAACTGGATCGTGTCCACGCGTTCGTCGATCAGCCCCGACTCGTTCTTCTTGATGCGCTTGAGGATGGTGTCGCGCAGCAGGCTGGCGCCAGTCGATGGGTTTTCCGGCTTCAGCATCATCGAGCCGCTGAAGCGGCCGTTGGAAGCGGCGACTTTTCCAACCGCAAGGTAGTTGACCGATAGCTGCGCACCATCGGTGTAGCCGTCCGACTTCACCACCCAGCCGCCGGCATATTGGGTGCGCTGAAGTTTCTGGTTGTTGTTGGGATTGATGAGCGCGCCATTGCCGGTGACGGCGCAGGATTCGTTCTGGCCGGAGATGAGGCCCGCGGTTGCGCCCTGGCAGGTGATCTTGAAGCTGGTCTCGACCTGCTTGTCGGCGAGGCCCACGGTGAAGGTGTCTTTGCGCGCGCTGTCGCGGAGCGACGGCATCGAGGCCTTCATGGTGAAGTTGACGGTTTCGGCTGCGAACGCGGAGGCCGAGGCGAGGAGCAGCAGGCTTGCTACGAGGAGAGGTCTGGTCATGGGGATCGAAGCCCTTGTTCGAATGACATATTGTGAGCCCCCACTCGACCGGCACTGTGTCCGATTTGGCGGACAAGCGCAATGGGGTGGGCCGCACCTCAGTCCCGGCCGTCGATCGCCAGCTTAATCGCCCTGCGGCTCAACCCCATGTCTTTCAGCATATAATCGTCGAGGCCCGACAATGCGACGTTCGCGGCCCGCCTTGCCATCCACCCGGCAAACCGCCGCCCGGCCCAGCGTACCGAGTTTCTGCCCGGTCCAGTGCGGCATGCGCCCATGCAATTCGTGTTCGTTCTCATCTCAGTATCCCTACAAAGCTGGGCCGCCGCCCCATTTGGCTGCGTCGGCTCGTGCGTCTATTGTTTCAATGTACCACCAGGCGCGGTCAGTATCTGTCAGCAGGCTGTCACCATGCTGATCTGTGTTTGTTTACGCTGTTTTTCGGCCAGTGCGCTGTGACGTTCGGCACACTCAAAGTTTTGCAATCCGTAACCTCATTGCATTGCTGATCACGCTAACCGAAGACAGCGCCATGGCCGCTGCCGCGATCATCGGCGAGAGCAGAAGTCCGAATACGGGATAAAGAACCCCCGCCGCGATCGGAACGCCCGCCGCGTTGTAGACGAAGGCAAAGAACAGGTTCTGGCGGATGTTTCCCATGGTGGCACGCGAAAGCGCGCGCGCCTTTGCGATTCCGGTGAGATCGCCCTTGATCAAGGTGACGCCTGCGCTCTCCATGGCCACATCGGTGCCGGTGCCCATCGCAATGCCGACATCGGCGGCGGCGAGTGCCGGGGCATCGTTGACGCCGTCGCCCGCCATGGCCACAACGCGACCCTCGGCCTTCAGCTTCGCCACCACATTGGCCTTCTGATCTGGCAGCACCTCGGCTTCGATTTCGGTGATGCCAAGCTTGCGGCCAATCGCTTCGGCGGTGGTGCGGTTGTCACCGGTCAGCATCACGACCCGGATTCCAAGCTCTTTCAGAGCGGCCAATGCAGATGGTGTTGAGGATTTCACCGGATCGGAAATAGCAATCACGCCTGCGGTCTTGCCATTCACCGCGACGAAGATCGCAGTTGCGCCATCCTGGCGAAGCTGTTCCGCAGCTTCGGCGAGCGCGCTTGTATCGACGTTGATTTCCTTCAGGAACTTCGCGTTGCCGATGGCGAGGCGCTTCCGCTCCACCATGCCGATTGCTCCCTTGCCGGTTGGCGAGTCGAAGCCCATCACCTTGGCGAGCGGCAAGTTCCTAACCTTTGCGGCTGCGACTATAGCGGCGGCCAGCGGATGCTCGCTCGCTTGTTCCACGCTTGCTGTGAGACGCAATAGTTCGCTTTCATCCACGCCTTCGTTGGTCACGATGGCAGTGACCGATGGCTTTCCTTCCGTGAGCGTGCCTGTTTTATCGACGACAAGCGTGTCGACTTTCTCAAAACGCTCGAGTGCTTCGGCATTCTTGATCAGCACGCCTTCTTGCGCGCCACGGCCCACGCCCACCATGATCGACATTGGCGTCGCAAGGCCCAAGGCACAGGGACAGGCGATGATGAGCACGGCGACGGCGGCCACGAGGCCATAGGCGAACCGCGGTTCCGGCCCCCAGATGGACCAGGCCACGAAGGCGAGTGCCGCAACAAGGATGACCAGCGGAACGAACCAGCCCGACACTTGATCGGCAAGTCGCTGAATGGGCGCGCGGCTTCTTTGCGCATCCGCCACCATCTGCACGATGCGCGCGAGCATGGTGTCGCGGCCCACTTTCTTGGCCTTCATGATGAAACTGCCGGAGCTGTTGAGCGTTCCGCCGATCACATTCGATCCGGGCTCCTTGCTCACAGGGAGCGACTCGCCGGTCACCATCGATTCGTCGATCGAGATGTGGCCTTCGGTGACTTCGCCATCGACCGGCACTTTCTCGCCAGGCCGGACGCGCAAAAGTTCGCCCACAACGATTTGGTCGATTGCGATCTCTTCGTCTTCGCCGCTTGCCGTGACACGACGCGCCGTTTTCGGAGCGAGATCGAGGAGCGCGCGGATAGCGCCTGAGGTGCGCTCGCGGGCGCGGAGTTCCAGCACTTGCCCCAGAAGCACCAACACGGTGATGACTGCCGCCGCTTCGAAGTAGACAGCAACCGAGCCATCGTGTTCGCGGAAGGCCGATGGAAAGATGCCAGGCATCAATGTGGCAACGATGCTGTAGACCCAGGCTACTCCCGTGCCCATGGCGATCAACGTGAACATGTTGAGATTGCGGGATTGGAGCGACTGCCAGCCGCGTACGAAGAAGGGCCAGCCTGCCCAGAGGACGATAGGTGTGGCCAGTACCAGCTGAATCCAGTTCGAGGTCTGCTTGGCCAGCAGCATGTGAAGCCCGGTCAGATGGCCTCCCATTTCGAGCGCGAAAACAGGCAGCGTCAGCGCCAGGCCGATCCAGAAGCGTCGCGTCATATCAATCAGTTCGGGATTGGGCCCGGCCTCGGAAGTGGCGAGCAATGGCTCCAGCGCCATGCCGCAAATCGGACAAGAGCCCGGCCCCACCTGGCGGATTTCGGGATGCATGGGGCAGGTGTAAATCGTGCCTTCCGGCACGGTTTCGGTGGGTGCGGCGTTCGAGTCTAAATTCAAATACTTGGCGGGGTTGGCCAAGAATTTGGTTCGGCATCCGGGCCCGCAGAAATAGTAGGTGCGCCCGGCATGGTCGGCCTTGAGTGCCGTCGTGTGCGGATCAACTTTCATGCCGCAGACGGGATCGATCACCATGTGATCAGAGTGATCTTGGGTATGGTCGCTGTGAGTTTCCATCTTGTCCTCGCTGCGCTGGACTTTTCGATGGTTCTTCATATAGACCCTCCCATCATTGGAAGGTCAAGGGTAGTTTCAATGAATATCGGTGCCGCCTCTAAGGCCTCCGGCGTTTCGGCCAAGATGATCCGCTACTACGAAGAAATCAGCCTTCTTCCGAAGCCGCTCAGACGTGACAGCGGATACCGCGACTATGGCGAGGGCGACGTGCACCGGATGCAGTTCATCCACCGGGCGCGCGAGCTTGGCTACTCCATCGTGCGCATCCGCGATCTCCTGCGTTTGTGGCATGATCGCGAGCGGCCAAGCCGCGAGGTCAAGAAGGTGGCGTTGGATCATATCGCCGAACTCGAAGCGCAGATCGCGCGCATGCATGGCCTGCTGGCCACGCTCAAACATCTCGCCGATGCCTGCGAGGGCAACAGCCGCCCACATTGTCCGATCCTCGAGGATCTGGCGACCCGCGCTTGAAGCGGGAGCAATAGTTGGTTGAGGCAAGCAGCGGGGAAACCCCGCGGCTCCCGTTCAAAGAAAGAAGTCGGAAGCACTTAAGCTGCCGGCCTGAATGTTCATCAACAGGATTTCCATTTCAGCGCCGGTTCCGCCCGCAATATTGAATTGCAGCAGTGTATTGGCCCCAACTTGGACGGCACGAATCTGGCCCAAGCCAGTGAACCCGCTGGAGCCAACGAAAACGAAGGCCTGATCGCCCGCCATTCCAGTCTTGGCGTCAATTGTCGAAACATCGATGCGGTCAACATAACCGGGACCGGCATCGGGGTTGACGGTGAAGTCGTTGATGATGTCGCGCGCCGCCGCGCCGGGCCCCGACTCGGCCAAGGCATTGAAGTCGAAGCGGTCACCGTCCATGACACCTTCCATGATGTCCCGCCCCAATCCGCCAGTCAGCAGATCAGTGCCGCTGTCGCCATAGAGCTGGTCATTGCCGACGCCACCCAGCATCACGTCGATGCCGTCGCCGCCGCGCATGTAGTCGTTGCCTTCGTCGCCCTGCATGCGGTCGTTGCCGGTTCCGCCATCGACGGTGTCGTTGCCAAGTCCGCCGGTGAGCAGGTCGTTGCCTTCTTCGCCGCCTACGAAGGCGTCGTTGCCGGCGCCGCCAAGAATGCGGTCATTGCCTTCGCCGCCATAGAGCGAGTCAGCGCCCGTGCCGCCTTTCAGCAAGTCATTGCCGCCATAGCCGAAGAAGATGACGCGCGCATTGCCGCCTGTCAGATTATCGCCGCCGGTGTCGGAGCCGAAAATGCGTTCGATGCTTGAGAAGCGGTCACCGGTG
>JBJXGL010000019.1:0-5865 GCA_046160365.1 Aestuariivirga sp.
GCGGCATCAATGGTTCAAGCTCCGCCCATTCCTCGTCGGTAAAATCGAATCGCATGGTTCACCTCCGCCTACGGTGAATCAGCTTCTCTGTTGCAAATCAACAGCCTATGTGAGTACAGACCCTAGAACTCTTGGAATTTGGTACGATATATCTTTCCCTTCACTCTCGTCTGTGACGTCTTGAATGATGACAGGCAGAGAAAAAGTCTGTTCAAAAACTAACCCGCTACGAGCACCATCATCCCTTCGCCTTCGCGCCTCAACAATGGCTCGAATGAAAGAACTCTCCCAGTTGGGTTGGCCACAGTCTATCCACTGATAGCGAGCGAGCCGGTCAGGCACATCACAGTCCTCAAGGCGAACTGGTAAAATGAAAATATCGTCCTCGAGCAAATCAGTTATCTTGCTAAATGCTATCCGCAATTCTCTTTGCACAACACCGCGCTTCTTAATGGAATTCCTTGATAGAAAGGGGACAAAAACATCCGAGCGCTGGATCGCATTTTCGATGCCAGCTTCCCAATCTTCGCCTCCGATAAGATCCTTTGTGTCCATCCACGGCGAAAATCCCATGTTCTCTAATATCTCATAGACAACCTCAACCTGTCTTTGATCGGCCCGAGCATAGTTTAAGAATATGTTCATTCACTCCGCCGCTTCCCGTTTGCCCCTTCGCAGCACGTGCTTCAGGAACTGCCCCGTGTAGCTTTTCTTCTCCCGCACCACGTCTTCGGGGGTTCCCGCTACGACGATTTCGCCGCCGCCGTCGCCGCCTTCGGGGCCGAGGTCGATGATCCAATCGGCGGTCTTGATGACTTCGAGATTGTGCTCGATCACCACTACCGTGTTGCCCTGGTCCACCAGTTCGTGGAGCACTTCGAGGAGTTTCCTCACGTCGTGGAAATGCAAACCAGTGGTCGGCTCGTCGAGCAGATAGAGTGTCCGGCCAGTGGCGCGCTTCGATAGTTCCTTGGCGAGCTTGACGCGCTGCGCTTCGCCGCCCGAGAGCGTCGTCGCCTGCTGGCCGACGTGAATATATCCGAGGCCGACGCGGGCTAGCGTGTCCATCTTGTCGCGGACACTTGGCACGGCGCGGAAGAATTCCGCCGCCTCGGTCACCGTCATGTCGAGCACGTCGGCAATCGACTTGTCCTTGAACTTGATCTCCAGCGTTTCGCGATTGTAGCGGTGGCCGTGGCATTCGTCGCAGGTGACATAAACGTCGGGCAGGAAGTGCATCTCGATCTTGATGACGCCATCGCCCTGGCAGGTCTCGCAGCGTCCGCCTTTCACGTTGAATGAAAAACGTCCCGGCTCGTAGCCGCGCGCTTTCGCTTCCGGCAGTCCGGCAAACCAGTCGCGGATGGGTGTGAAGGCGCCGGTATAGGTTGCAGGATTTGAGCGCGGCGTACGGCCGATGGGCGATTGGTCGATGTCGATGATCTTGTCGAGAAGTTCGAGGCCCTCGATCCGGTCATGTTCGGCCGGCGGTTCGCGCGTGCCCATGAGTTTGCGCGCCGCCGCCTTGTAAACCGTGTCGATGAGCAGCGTTGACTTGCCGCCGCCGGAGACTCCGGTGACGCAGGTGAAGAGGCCCAGCGGAATCTCGGCGGAAATATTCTTGAGATTGTTGGCGCGCGCGCCCTTGACGCGGATGGCGCGGCCTTTCTCGGGGCGGCGGCGATGCGCGGGCATCGGCACCTGCTGGAATCCCGTGAGATATTGGCCGGTGAGCGAGGCGGGGTTGGCCATCACTTCGCCCGGCGTTCCCTGCGCCACGATCTTGCCGCCATGAACGCCCGCACCCGGGCCGATGTCGACGACGTAATCCGCCTGGCGGATCGCATCTTCGTCATGCTCGACCACGATCACCGTGTTGCCGAGATCGCGCAGATGCACGAGGGTTTCGAGAAGACGGGCATTGTCACGCTGATGCAGGCCGATCGAGGGCTCGTCCAGGACATACAGCACACCGGTGAGGCCAGAGCCGATCTGCGAAGCAAGCCGGATGCGCTGGCTCTCGCCGCCAGAGAGCGTGCCTGATCGGCGCGAGAGGTTGAGATAATCGAGGCCGACATCGACGAGGAATTGCAGCCGCTCGCGGATTTCCTTGAGGATGCGCGCCGCGATTTCCATCTGCTTCGCCTTGAGCTGGCGGGGCAGGGCGTCGAACCAGCCATTCGCCTCGCGGATCGACATTTCCGAAACCTGGCCAATATGTTTCATGCCGATCTTGACTGCGAGCGCCTGGGGCTTGAGGCGGTAACCCTTACACTCCGCACACGGATGATCGGACTGGAAGCGGGAGAGTTCCTCGCGCATCCACTGCGAATCGGTTTCGCGCCAGCGCCGCTCGATGTTGCCTATCACGCCCTCGAACGGTTTCTTGGTCTTGTAGGAGCGGAGCCCGTCGTCATAGGTGATGGTGATCTCTTCCTCGCCCGTGCCATGGAGGATCGCGTCCTTGCCCTTCTTGGGCAGATCTTTCCACGGTGCCGTCATCGAGAATTTGAAGTGCTTGGCAAGCGCTTCGAGCGTTTGCGTGTAGTAGGGGGACGTGTTGCCGGTCTTGGACCAAGGCGCCACCGCGCCTTGGCGGAGCGAGAGCGACTCGTCCGGCACCACAAGCTCCGGCTCGAAAACGAGTTCGGTTCCGAGTCCATCGCATTTCGGACAGGCGCCGAAGGGATTGTTGAAGGAGAACAGCCGCGGTTCGATCTCGTCGATGGTGAAGCCGGAAACGGGGCAGGCGAACTTCTCAGAGAAGAGAATGCGCTCATGGGTTTCGTTCTTCGACTTGTTCGCGCCTTCTTCGGATGTTGCCGAAGCGGGGAGGGGTTTGTCGGTGAACTCCGCGACGGCGAGACCATCGGCGAGTTTGAGCGCCGTCTCGAAACTATCGGCGAGGCGCGTGGCGAGATCCGGACGCACCACGATGCGGTCCACCACCACATCGATATCGTGCTTGTACTTCTTGTCGAGAGCAGGAACCGCGCCGATTTCATGGAACTGGCCGTCCACTTTCACGCGCTGGAAGCCCTTCTTCTGCAGCTCCAGCAGTTCCTTGCGATACTCACCCTTCCGTCCACGGACGATTGGCGCGAGCAGATAGAGCCTGGTGCCCTCGGGAAGCTCCATCGTCCGGTCCACCATCTGGGTGACCGTCTGGCTCTCGATGGGAAGCCCGGTCGCGGGCGAGTACGCCGTGCCGATCCTTGCGAAGAGGAGCCGCATGTAGTCGTAGATTTCGGTGACGGTGCCGACGGTCGAGCGCGGGTTGCGGCTGGTGGTCTTTTGCTCGATGGAGATGGCAGGCGAGAGGCCGTCGATCTGGTCGACGTCCGGCTTCTGCATCATCTCGAGGAATTGGCGCGCATAGGCTGAGAGGCTTTCGACATAGCGCCGCTGGCCCTCGGCGTAGATGGTGTCGAAGGCGAGCGAGGATTTGCCGGAGCCCGAAAGCCCGGTGAACACGATCAGCCGGTCGCGCGGCAGTTCGAGGGAAACGTTCTTCAGGTTGTGCTCGCGCGCACCCTGGATGGATAGGACCTTCTTGTGTTCGGGCATGGGAAGTGACTAGACCAAAGAGTGAACGGCGGCAAGCGCGCGGGCGCGCCACCATGCATGAGCTACGGTCCGGATGTGTCAGCAGATTGGCGCTTATCCACAGGCACGCGGAACCGCGTTTAACCCCCTGATGGAGAAGCAATTTTAGGACGTGTCGAGATGCCGCGCTTCCCAGGCGAGCCAATGGCAGTCTCGAAGGACGTCTTCGATTTCGTGCTGCGGTTTCTTGTGGATGTAAGGCGGCGGGCCGGGGCGGATGGGATTGGTGTAGATCAGGCGTTTCTTTGAGATATTTTCTCGTCGCGCTCGCCAGCGCAGGTAACGTTTAGCCTGGCGGGGCAAATCTTCGAGAGCGTCTTTGATTGCTGCAAGGCGGCGGAGAAGACGCGCGCTGTCGATCTTGCCGTCCTTGATGGGTGCGGGCTTGGTTGCGGGTTGAGGGGCAGGTTGCAAGAACTCCGCGCGAGCGCGGTGCTGGGCGAAAATGTCGGCGATCGTCGGGCCTGTGATGTCCGGGTGTTGGTCCGACCAGAGGTCAATGATCCGCGGACGGCGTTTGGCATATTTGCCCCGGCGCTCCGGTGGCAGCATGGGAGGCCGGGTGTCTTCGAGTTTGAAGGGCGGACGGCGGGTGCTTCCTGTGCCGGTGCGCTCGATTTTGCCTTGAGGTTTCGAACGGGGCATATGAGGCTTCAAAACCATTCCCCGCGCGGCAACCACAATCAGGCGGCGGACAGCGGCCTCAGCGGGACGGAGAATGCGCAGGATGGCTGAGTGGAGCACGCGGGGAATGCGCTCGGCTACAGCGCTTTCTGCAATTCCGAGCATGGCAAACAGCGTGGCAACGATGCGCATAAGCGCATCGTGGTTCCGCTTGATTGCCAGGTCCCAGTCCATGTTCGATGTTCTCCTTTGTTCACGGAACATATAAAGAACATATTGGTTGATCAAGTCAAGAACTTTTTTCGTTGCCCTCTCCCGACCCGGGATCAAGTCCGGGGCCGCCGCATTTCGCGCGCCAACTTCCTGCTTCCCCGCGCCTATGCGGTTTGGGGGTTGAATGCACTTTCATCGCAACCAAGGCACTTTAGCTCACTGCACAAATGAAGCCCAATCCCACTCGCGTCATGTCAATGGTGAACTGGCCTGGATGCTCAGCTCCCATCGCGCCCTCTTGCCGCGTGACTCTTGCAAGCGAGTTTGACGAAGTGCCATTGTTTCCCTTGATCGCAACAAGCCCTAATGTCGCAATATGCTCAAGCGATGTGAGCGCAACATCTTCAGTCAATGAGTGCTTGTTGATCAAGGCTTCAACAACCGTGTCTAGATTTTGAGCGAAGCCACGATGGCCGATGGCGACTTCAGTTTCGCGCTCAAGATCGAAAACGACTTGCAGCACATGCGCATCAATCGGCGTGAGCGCCTTCAGCGTTTCGACATAGTCTCGAGTGATTGACTTTGCTTTGCTTGGGTCCATGGCATTTGCCAAGAGGTGCGCCCATTTTTGTTTGAGTGTGCTTTCGTCGGTCAAGGTTGCCTCACTGATTATTTCAAGCCCAAGGTGTGGATCGAGCGCCACCGTTGCTGAGATTCCCCGCTCGCGGTGGATTGAGTTCACTTCATCCATGAGATCAAGGAATCGTTTATATCGCGCCACCTTCAGCTTGTCCGTGAGAATGCCACTTAAAGACTCCACCGGTTGACCGATGACCTTAGCAAAGAACGCCTTGCTTCGCTCGATCGCGTCCACCATTTTCCCGGCCGTCTTTGCAACCTCACCAGTTGCATTCGCCATTGCTTCAATGTCATTCATCCCGCTTCCCCTGACTTTATCAATTTCAGATGGGCAGCGCGGGTAACTTTTCAATGGTAAAGAGCAACCATCGCCTCAGTTCCGGCGCGAAGGTGCGAAGTGACCGCTCTCCGGGAAAGAAGTTGTGTCCGTCAAGTTCAGCGAAATGGCTGATAGTGTATTTGCGGGCATGGGTGGAGCGGCGCGCAGCGGAATGCTGCCCATGTCCGCGCGCGGTGCGCATCGTGCTCTCGCGGCCATTCAAGGAGTTACGACGACAGTGCATTTAACAATATCTCCTGCGAAGCTCTGCCACAGAATTGACGGCGGCATTGGGAGTATGCACTGTCACAGCATCTGTCTTGGCGTGTGTTGCTCTCGCGCCCTTGTATGAGCCGTGGATGTGATTTCTCGATTGAAGTGGCTACAGATTTCCTGCCCGCGAGGGCTGGAGATGCCCGGCTCCGCGAGCTTACGGAGCCGGGCAGACAGGGTGACGGATCGAA
>JBJXGL010000020.1:0-4947 GCA_046160365.1 Aestuariivirga sp.
TTCGATCCGTCACCCTGTCTGCCCGGCTCCGTAAGCTCGCGGAGCCGGGCATCTCCAGCCCTCGCGGGCAGGAAATCTGTAGCCACTTCAATCGAGAAATCACATCCACGGCTCATACAAGGGCGAATGTCCGCCGCATCAGCCCTGATGCCCACGAGCGGAAGGACGGATGAATTTGGGGGAGGTCGCCCCGCATCGCCCTCCCCCGCGCTGCAAGCGTGGGGGAGGGTCCGCGAAGCGGGGGGAGGGCCGTGTCAATAGCGCGCACTCTCAGTTGACACGCCCGCTCCTGCCTCGGGCCACCCCCTCCCCACGATGATCGGACAAGGTATAACCTGCAAAACAGGATGGTTTGATCCATGCAGGTTTCCAAAGTCCGTGCAGGCATCGTGGGGTTGGGGCTGGTGTGCGACTCCCACATCAAGGGCTACCAGTCGCACGCTGACGCGGAGATGCTGGCGGTCTGCGACCTCGACGAAGCGCGCGCCCGCGAAGTTGCTACCAAGTACGGTATCCGCAAGGTCTATACATCTTACGATCAGATGCTGAAGGATCCCGAGATCAACACAGTCAGCATCACCACACCAACCTACCTGCATTCGCCGATGTCCCTGGCCGCGGCACGCGCGGGCAAACACATTCTTTGCGAAAAACCCTTCTGCCTTTCGCTGGAGGAAGGACTCGCGGTTTGTAACGAAGCCGACAAGAGTGGCGTCACACTCATGGTCGGCGAGTCATACATCTTCATGAGTTCCATCATGAAGGCGCGCGCGCTGATCGATGCCGGAGAAATCGGAAAGCCACAGCAGATCCGCCAGCGATTTGGCGCATGGATCGAACGGCCGCATGCGCTGGATGTGGATCGGCCGATCACCGATGCGCATCGCGGCTGGCGGATGGACACGAAGAGAGCCGGTGGCGCCGGATTTCCCTGGCTCTTCGATCATTGCGTGCATTTCTTCGCCACGGCGGAATATCTGATGGGTGGATCGAAGATCAATCAGGTCTATGCGCTGAAGTCCGACATTTCATGGATGAATGACGCACGCCAGCATACGCCCGGCAATTCCGAAATGAATATCTACCGCCCAGAGGCGGCCGGCGATATTCCGATTATCACCTGGACTTACGAAGATGCCGCCTGCCAGGGCGTGTGGATGCGGGCGGAACCGCTCAACGGCAAATACGATGTCATGCACGGTTTCTCATGCAGCGTGATTGGCGACAAGGGAATGGTCGAGGTCCTGGGCGAAGGCGGCGGCGAACTCAAACTGGATGGCAAGTCCGTCCACCTCATTCTTCACCGCAAGGGCAAGGATCCCCAGTCATTCCGGTTTGACGAAGGCGGAGACGATATCTGGCAATCCGAAGTGTCCTATTACAGCATCGCCCACAGGAACCAGATCCACGAACTGATCGCCGCCCTGAAAACCGGCCGCAAACCGCGCTACACCGGCCTCAATGGACTACGGGACGTCCAATCCACCATGGCCGTCATCTGCTCCGCAAAGGAAGGCCAGCCTGTCAAAGTCGCGGACGTCACCGACCAACGGTTCCTCGGCGACTAATGTTTCAACGCCATGGCCATCGGTGTCGTGCGATCGATGCCGTGATTCTCGCGCCTTGGGCTCTCACGCGTGGCGTACAGGCAAACCCCGCCCTGAGCTGCCCGCGGAACGCAATGCGCGAGACGGGCCCCGCCTTGGAATCGCGCGAAACGCCCTCCACCGGCGCGTTCGGCGCCACCTTCCCCGCCCTTGCTTCGCTCGCGGGGGAGGGACAAAAGGCGCCGTCATTTCAACCATGCCGGGCGCATCGCCCGCTTGCAGCATGCATCCGGCTTTTGCAAAGTTCATATCTTCACCTCCAAGACCATGCTCCACTCGTGACAAGCGCTGAAGAACAAAGACGTCATTACCAACAGATGGGCTGGATCAGGTTTCCGGCTGACGATGCCATTGCGGCCTGGGTCAAATCCGTGGCCGTCCCGGCGCGGACCGCCGCCGATCACCCGGAGAATGCGCACTGGTGGCGCCATGGCCGCACCTGGTTCGTCGGTGTCGATGCGCTGGGCAATGATGCGACGGGCTCGGTCAACGGCGGGCCGCCGCTCGCGGGCCGTGCCGTCGATTTCATCCGCAACACGCTTGGCCTTGCAAACATCGCGTCGCACCGGGGCCAGGTCTCGATCTGTACTCCCGGCTATCCCAAGCGCGATCCTGGCGAGAGCGAGCAAGCTCACCGCTACCGGATGAAGCGCGCCGCCGCCCATGTGGACGGACTTCACGGCGAAGGCCCGCATCGGCGCCGGCACCTGCGGGAGCTGCACGATTTCATTCTCGGTATTCCGATCGACGATATCGATACCGGCGCCTCACCTTTCGTGATCTGGGAGGGCTCGCATCACATCATGAAACGGCAGCTCCGGGAGAACTACGGAAGCATCGCGCCGGAGCGCTGGGGAGATATCGACATCACCGAGACTTATCACGCGGCACGGCAGCGGGTGTTCGAGACCTGTCGGCGCACCGACGTGACGGCGCGGAGCGGCGAGTGTTATCTCGTGCATCGCTTTGCCTTGCATGGCGTGGCGCCATGGCAAGAGAGCAAGCTTGCAAGCCGCACGGTGGTCTATTTCCGCCCCTGCCAGCTTGCGCCCGAGATATGGCTGCGGGGAGATTGATGGCGCGAAGATCCTTCAAAACCTCACGGTCTTGCAGCGTCCCTTGCAGGTGTAACTCTCCACTTGATTGGTGAGCGTGCAGCCCTCTCCGCGCGGTGATGCCAGGAGAACCAGAAGGCCGTCGAACCAGGCGCGCGGCGGATTTTTTGGAAAGCGCACGGTGATGGAGGCCGCATTGGCGCTCACGTAGAAGCGCAATTCGGTGGCGCTTTCGCCCAATGTCGGCGCTACCGAAAGCTTGACCAATTCAGCGCGGCAGAAGAACTGGTCCTTGGGCGGCACAAATCCGAAGTGCGTGGTTTCACCCTGGGTCGTCAGATACCATTCAGTCGGCGGTTCATTCAGCAATGCGGGGTCTCCGCCAATCCGCGTCAGCGCGAAGAGCACCTGTGCCTGGCAATAGTCGTCGGCGATGCAGTCTTTAAGCGTTGCGGACGGACTGGCATCGCCCGCCACCGGATTGATGCGCACCACCTGCTGGGAAAATTCGTCGGCAAGCGCGCATGTTGAAGTGGCCAAGAGGGCATTGAAGATAAGCGCGGGGCGTAAGCCCGCAAAAATTATCCTTGGCCGGACGTCAATCACACCTCGCCCGCGAGCTTCTCCGCCAGCCTTCGCCACTCGGCCTCGATCGTCTCCGCGCGGATCTCGCCCGTGCGACGGTACCAGTAGGTGGCATTGCCCATGTCGCCCTCGATCCAATGGACCAGCGCATGCACGGCATCATGGGCGTAGTCGCCCTCGTTCTGCTGGCAAAGCTCATGCGCCTTTTGCCACTCCGGCCCAAGCGCGAAGCGCCCGCGCCTCAGCCACCATAACGCTTCAAGCGGCGCGGCAAGTCCGGCAGGCAGATGTTCCGATTCAAGATTGACCTTTTTCATCTCGCACCTTTCGCGCAACCTAACATCATCTCGCCCCCCGCACGAAGCGCCATAACGCCGGCCTCCGCGATCTGCGCCATGCCAATGAATGTCGTGAGTCCCGGTGACCTGAGCCCGAGAGCTGTACCAGCTATTGGTAGAGTCCTTCCTTTAATTTTGCCCTTGTAGGGCTGGTTGCGCAATGGCCATGGGCGCGGAGCCCTCAGGTTGCACAGCGCCCGTGGCCATTGCTTGCTCAGGCGTATGTCGGTTTGCGAACTCGGATGGCGTCAGCCATCCGAGCCTTGAGTGTGGGCGCTGGTCGTTGTAGTCGCGCCGCCATTCGGCGAGAAGCACGCGCACTTCAGCGAGTGACGAGAACACCGTCTCGTTGAGGAACTCGTCCCTGAGCTTGCCGTTGAAGCTTTCGGCGAACGGGTTCTGTTGCGGCTTGCCGTATTCGATGTAGTGCCAGTCCACCTGGTTCTGCTGCTGCCACTTGAGGATGGCGAGGCTCGTGAGCTCCGGCCCGTTGTCGGAGACGATCATGGCGGGCCGTTTGCGAAGCGCCACGATCGCATCGAGTTCGCGCGCCACGCGCAAGCCTGAAAGCGATGTATCGGCCACCAGAGCCAAGCACTCGGCGGTGAAGTCGTCGATCACGCCCAGCACTCTGAATCTCCTGCCATGGGCGAAGACATCGGAGACGAAGTCGAGGCTCCAGCGCTGATTGGGGCCCTCTGGAATGGGCGCTGGAACCCGCGTGCCTTGGGCCTTTTTGCGGCCCTTGCGGCGGCGTACTTGAAGCTTCTCTTCGCGGTAAAGCCGCCGCACCTTCTTCACGCCCACGTTCCATCCCTCCCGTCTCAGCATCTGGTGCAAGCGCCGGTAGCCAAAGCGGCGGCGTTCATTGGCAAGCTTCTTGAGGCTCTGCCGGAGTTCGGCTTCCGCAGGCCTTCTCGGCCGGTAGCGCATGCTGCTCCGGGGAACTTCGATGGTCTGGCACGCCCGCCGCTGGCTCACTTCGTGATGTTCCACAAGGTGAGCCACGGCCTCCCGCCTGGCTGCGGGCGTCACCATTTTTTTGACGCGATATCCTTCAGCATGGCGTTGTCGAGCATGGCTTCGGCCAGAAGCTTCTTCAGCTTGCTGTTCTCATCCTCGAGAGCCCTGAGCCGCTTGGCATCGGAGACGTCCATGCCGCCGTACTTCGCCTTCCATTTGTAAAACGTGGCGCTCGAGATGCCGTGCCGCCGGCAGACCTCCGCCGTCGCAACCCCGCTCTCCTGCTCGCGCAGGATCGCGATGATCTGCTCTTCCTTGAACCGTGATTGCTTCATCGTCCGACTCCTTTCAGGGTCGGACTCTACTCAAATCTGGATCAGTTTATGGGGCTCAGGTCAC
>JBJXGL010000021.1:0-3325 GCA_046160365.1 Aestuariivirga sp.
TGTGGAAGACATTGCAGCCGATGAAGAAGGCAGCAGAGTAAGGCGGGGAGAAACATAAAATGGAAAACTTTGCATATCACCGCCCCGCCAAGGTCGCGGACGCGGTCAAGGCGATGAAGAAGGCCAAGGACGGCAAGTTCCTGTCCGGCGGCCACACACTGATTCCGGCCCTGAAGCAGGGGCTGGCAAACCCAACCGACCTCATCGACCTTTCGGGCATCAAGAACGCTGGTGTGAAGGTTGGTGCCAAGTCGGTATCCATCGGCGCTGGCTCGTCTCATGCCGATGTGGCGGCCGACAAGGGTTTGAAAAAGGCCATTCCGGGGCTGTCGGCACTCGCGGGCGGCATCGGCGATCCGCATGTGCGCCATCGCGGCACCATCGGCGGCTCGGTCGCCAACAACGACCCTGCCGCGGACTATCCTGCCGCTTGCCTGGCACTCGGCGCCACCATCCACACCAGCGAGCGCAAAATCCCCTCCGACAAGTTCTTCACCGGCATGTTCTCGACGGCGCTCAAGAGTTCCGAAGTGATCACGGCAGTGGAATTCCCGATCCCGAAGAAGAGCGGCTACGCCAAGTTCCCGAACCCCGCCTCACTCTATGCCATGGTCGGCGTATTCGTGGCGCAGATGGGCGATGGCTCGGTGCGCGTCGCGGTGACGGGCGCGGGCCCCGGCGTGTTCCGCGTTCCCGAAATGGAAGCGGCACTCGCCAAGAACTTCTCGGCCAAGGCGCTGGAAGGCGTATCCGTGAAGTCGAAGGGACTCAACAGCGATATGCATGCCTCGGCGGAATACCGGGCCCACTTGATCGGCGTCATGGCCCGCCGCGCCGTGGCGGCAGCAAAGTAAGACTTGCGCGAGACAAGGGATGCCCGCGGGTCGCGCACTCGCGGGCTTTCGTTTTCGAAGGAGTGACAATGGCCCGATCTCTGCCGGCTTCGATCGACGAAACCCTCAAGCTTCTCGGTGAGCAGGGTTATGTCGCGGGCCGCGATCTGGCGACCGTCGTCTACTTGAGCCTGCGCATGGGCCGGCCCATCTTTCTCGAAGGCGAGGCAGGGGTCGGCAAGACCGAGATTGCGAAGGTGTTGGCGGAGGCCCTTGGCCGCAAGCTGATCCGCCTTCAATGTTATGAAGGCCTCGACATCAACTCCGCCGTCTACGAGTGGAACTACTCCGCCCAGATGATCGAGATCCGCCTCGCCGAAGCAGCAGGTGAACTCGACCGCAAACGCCTGGGCCAGGACATCTTCGCCGAACGTTTCCTGATCAAGCGTGCCCTGCTTCAGGCGCTCGATGCGCCGAAAGGCGAAGCGCCGGTGCTTTTGATTGACGAACTCGACCGCACCGACGAAGCGTTCGAAGCCTTTCTATTGGAGGTGCTTTCGGACTTCCAGGTCACGGTGCCGGAGCTAGGCACGATCAAAGCGGAAGAGCCACCCATCGTCGTCATCACCTCGAACCGCACCCGCGAAGTGCACGACGCACTGAAACGCCGCTGCCTCTATCATTGGGTCGGTTATCCCGATGCGCGGCGCGAACTTGAAATCGTCAAGGCGCGGCGGCCAAAAGCATCCGAAGAGCTGGCCCGGGAAGTGGTGCTCTTCGTGCAGTCGCTGCGTGGCGTCGATCTCTACAAAGCGCCCGGCGTGGCCGAGACGCTGGATTGGGTTACGGCACTCCACGAGCTCGACAGCCTCACGCTTGATCCGCAGACGGTGAACGACACGCTTGGCGTGCTGCTCAAGTACCAGGACGACATTTCGCGCATGCAGGGCACCGAAGCCAAACGCATCCTCGATCAGATCAAGGATGAAATCCGCGCCATGGCGCATACATAAGTCCCATGCAGCCCTTTACCGCAAACCAGAATCAACGCCCGCTCACTGGCAAGCTGGCGGAAAACATCATGCATTTCGCCCGGGTCTTGCGCGAGGCGGGCATTCCCGTAGGCCCCGGAACGGTACTCGACGCGCTCGATGCGGCAAGCTGCGGGGCGATCCGCACCCGCGAGGACTTTTACTGGACGCTCCATGCCGTTTTCATCAAACGCCGCGATCAACGCGAGTTGTTCGACCAGGCGTTCCACGTGTTCTGGAAAAAACCGAAAATGCTGGAACAGCTCATGCAGCTGTTCTTCCATTCGATCACCCGCGATGCGGGCGAAAAGGCGAAGCAGGCGGGTTTCCGCCGCTTGGCCGAAGCCATGTTCGACAAGCACGAAACCCAAAGCCAGCAGCGCCAGAAGAAGGACGATATCGAAGTCGATGCAACTTTTACCGCCTCCGCCGAGGAAGTGCTGCGCAAAAAAGACTTCGAGCAGATGACGGTGGCCGAGCAGGCGCTGGCGAAGCAGGCGATCTCCAGGATGCGGCTGAATCGGATCGAGGTGATGACAAGACGCTGGGAGCGCGCATCGCATGGTCCAGCGATCGACATGCGCCGCACGCTCAAGGGCTCGCTGAGAGCAGGGGGCCATTTCATCGATCTGGAGCGCCGCCAGAAGCAATGGCACGAGCCGCCGCTCGTCGTGCTCTGCGATATCTCCGGTTCATGCTCGAACTACAGCCGCATGTTCCTGCACTTCCTCCACGCACTCACCAACGACCGTGACCGCGTGTCGGTCTTCCTGTTCGGCACCAGGCTCACCAACATCACCCGCGAACTGAATCGCCGCGACATCGACGAGGCCATGACCAAGGTCTCTGGCGCCGTAAAGGATTGGTCCGGCGGGACCCGCATCGGCACCTCGCTCAAGGAATTCAACTATCGGTGGGCCAGGCGCGTGCTCACTCAGAACGCGCACGTCCTGATCATGACCGATGGTCTCGACCGCGAGGATGCCGATCTGCTCCAAATCGAAATGCAACGCCTCCGCCGCCAGACCAAACGCATCGTCTGGCTCAACCCGCTGCTGCGCTACGATGGCTTCAAGGCGCTTGCCGGCGGCATCCGCGCCATGATGCCGTTTGTCGACGAATTCAGGCCGGTTCATTCCCTCGACAGCCTGCGCGATTTGGCCGCCGCTCTTGCAGGCCCCGCTGGGGCGGCGCATGATCCGAAGAAGTGGCTGAACGGCAAACAGGTAGCGTGAGGTTCACCATGGCATCCAGCGATCCCAAAATCTTGCAGCAAGCCTCCGAATGGCTCGCCGAAGGTCGCCGTATCGCTCTGGCGACAGTGGTCGAGACGTGGGGCTCAGCGCCGCAGCCGATTGGCAGCCAGCTTGTCATCGACAGCGAGGGAAACTTTATCGGCTCGGTATCGGGCGGCTGCGTCGAAGGCGCGGTGGTCACCGAGGCAATGGACGCCATCGAAAG
>JBJXGL010000022.1:0-29498 GCA_046160365.1 Aestuariivirga sp.
CAAGACATCGGGCGGTGGCTATCACTGATGCTGCGCCGTCTCATGTGGTTCGCGGCGCTGTGGCTCGCGGGTGTAGCGGCGGTAGCAGCGGTGGCGGTGGTGATCAAATGGGCGATTGGCGGGTGAGGTTCGTTCGTATCCATGTTCATCCTTCTCCCGTCAAGAAAAAGTATGAACATGGATACGGACGAACGTTACCCGTAAACCTGCATCACTTTCTTCACCGCGGGCCTGTCCGCCATGCGGGTGCGGTGATCGATCACGCGGGGGAATTTCGCGACGTCGACGCCGTCGCCTTCCATCCAGGTGCTGAGGATATAGAGATAACAATCGGCGACCGTGTACTGCTTGCCCATCACCCATGGTCCTTCGAGATAATCGTTCTCGATCATCGCGAAATTCTCGGTCACGTTTTGCGGCACTTTGATCTTGAGCGCCTCGATGACGGCTGGATCGTCGGACCAACGGCTGCCGCGAAGCTTATGCGCGTGATTGGGATGCACGGTGGAGCAGAGCCAGGAATTGAACGCCTGCATCTTCGCCAGGTCGAAGGGATCGGCGGGTGCGAGATTGGCGGCGGGGTGGGTTTGCGCGATGTAGTAGAGGATCGCCGGGGTTTCCGTGAGCGTGCCCTTGTCCGTGACCAGCGCGGGCACGCGGCCCTTGGGATTCACCTTGAGGTAGTCCGCCGAGCGTTGCTCGCCCTTGCTGAAATCGAGCCGGGTGACGGTGTAATCCGCGCTTGCTTCCTCAAGCGCGATATGGCTGGCGAGCGAGCAGGTGCCGGCCGATCCTACAAACAGGTTCAGCATCAGGCGGGAACCGCGACGCCCTTGTCGGCCATGAGCTGTTTCAACTCGCCCGATTGGAACATCTCCATCATGATGTCGGAACCGCCGACGAACTCGCCCTTCACGTAAAGCTGAGGGATGGTAGGCCAGTTGGTGTAGTTCTTGATGCCGTTCCGGAGTTCATCCGAGCTCAGCACGTTGATGCCCTTGAACGGCACGCCCAGGTGCTGGAGGATCTGCGTAGCACGGCCCGAGAAGCCGCACTGCGGCATGTCTGGCGTGCCCTTCATGAAAAGCACGACGTCATTGGATTTCACTTCGGTGTCGATTTGGGTGTGGATGTCGGTCATCGATTTCTCTCTTTCGATCAGTTATTTGGCCGATGCGCCATCTGGTGCATATATTCTCTATTCTTAGATATCTCGGGTCAAGTTCGTTGGGTCTTTAGGTGGATTGTGGCTGTCTCCCCAATTATCTCCAGCCTTTCGAACGATTTTCTTCGATGCAAAAACGAACGGAACTGCAACAATCAGCACGAGTACTCCAATTGCGGCTATCTGCTCGAAGGAGATCAAATCCATCACTCCGGCGCGCTGGTTTGCAAGGCAAGCGCATGCAACTCCCCGCCCATCCGGCCCTTCAGTGCCGCATAGACCATCTGATGCTGCTGCACACGAGATTTGCCCTTGAAGGCGGCTGAGACGACATTGGCGGCGTAGTGGTCTCCATCGCCCGCGAGGTCGCGGATTTCGACCTCGGCGTCGGGCAGCGCATCCTTGATAAAGCGTTCGATGTCGGTGGCGCTCATTGCCATGGGCCGGTTCCTTTGGAAGTTGGTTTGGAAAATAGGGGGTGGCGGCGGCAATTTCCAGTGAAAACCGGACGCCCGGCCATGGAGAGAGTTTTGTACTAGACGCGCTTGAGGCCAGATTCCGGCGCTGATTCCAATATATCGCGGATGGTGATTGAATCCGTGACCCGGTTGGGATTAGAGACGCCTAAACCTTCAGAGTCGAGGCCTCCATGCACCTCTCCCGCCGCACCCTTTTGACCTCCGTGCTGTCCACCGGCTTTTTCGCACCCAACGCCCGCGCCGAGGAGCCGTTTGCGGTGAACGCCAAGGAGGGAAAGCTGGTCGAATATAAGTTCCAGCGCCGCGACATGGAATTCGAGACGAACGAGCCCGCGGGCACCATCGTGATCGATGCCGTCAAGCGTTTCCTCTACCTTGTCCATGGCAACGGCCAGGCTACCCGTTATGGCGTGGCAGTTGGCAAGGGGGCAAAGGCCTGGACCGGCGAAGTCATCATCAAAAAGAAGAAAGAATGGCCGGTGTGGGTGCCCGCACCCTATCATCTGGAGGTGAAGCCCGATCTTGCGAAGTGGATTCCGGGCGGCATGCCGGGTGGGCCGGACAACCCCATGGGCGCTCGTGCGCTCTACCTCTACAAAGGCGAAGTCGACACCATCAACCGCATCCACGGCTCCGCTAAACCGAAGGAGATCGGCAAGAAAGCAACGGCCGGCTGCATCGGCATGCTGAATGTCGATGTGATCGATCTCTACGCGCGGGTGGAAGTTGGAACGCGGGTGGTGATGCTGGGGTAGTGTGCGGCACGAAGGTGCTTCGAGGCTCGCAACTTCGTCGCGAGCACCTCAGCATGAGGGTGTACAAAAACTGACCTCACCCTGAGGCGCCCGCGCAGCGGGCCTCGAAGGGCGAGGCAGTACGTACACGCCGCTACAACTCCCCCTTCATATACGCCGGAAACCAACATTCATGCGCAATGCGCAGATCGGCGATGGGGAGTGAGTTGCTGCCGCGAACGATCAGAGTGGGCGTGGCCGTGACCGTTCCAACCCGGATCACATCCACGTCTTCGACATGCGCTTGCGTTATGATCTTGGCGGCTTCCTTGGCCGGACATGTCACCACATAGCGGGCCTGATCCTCGCCGAAGAGCTGCTCGTGGTTCATGTCGTCAAGCTTGGCGCCGAAGGAAGATGCGAGCGCCATTTCGGAAACCGCGGCAATGAGCCCGCCGTCGGAAATGTCGTGCACGGCGGTGACTTGCGCGCGGGCGATGAGTTTCCGCACCAAATCGCCCACGCGTTTTTCCTTCACGAGATCGACGGGCGGAGGTGCCCCTTCCTCTCGGCCCAGCACTTCGCGGAGATACATCGACTGCCCGAGATGGCTGCCATGACCGCCAACGAGCAGGATTGCCTCGTCCGCCGCCTTGAAAGCGAGTGTTGCCATCTTCGAGAGATCGGTGAGAAGCCCGATGCCGCCAATCGCGGGTGTCGGCAGAATGCCCTGGCCGTTGGTTTCGTTGTAGAGCGAGACGTTCCCCGAGACGACCGGGAAATCGAGCGCGCGGCAGGCCTCGCCGATGCCTTTGATGGCGAACACGAACTGGCCCATGATCTCGGGCCGCTCGGGGTTGCCGAAATTGAGATTGTCGGTGATGGCGATGGGCAGGGCCCCCACCGCCGTGAGGTTGCGCCAGCATTCCGCCACCGCTTGCTTGCCGCCTTCGTAAGGATCGGCCTCGACATAGCGGGGCGTCACATCGGTCGAGACCGCGATCGCCTTTTGCCCGCGAATGCGCACCACACCCGCATCGCCACCCGGGATCTGCGCCGTGTTGGACTGGATCAGATGATCGTACTGCTCCCACACCCAGCGCCTGGAGCACATGTCGGGCGAACCCATCATCTTGAGGATCGCAGCGGGGAGATCGTTGGGGGCAGGGACGTTGGTGAGCATCGGCAGTTTCGGCGGCTCGACCCACGGCCGGTCATACTCCGGCGCTTCGTCGCCCATCTGCTTGATCGGCAGATCGGCTTTGATCTCGCCTTCATGCTTGATGATGAAGCGCAGCGTATCGGTGGTCTTGCCGACAATGGCGAAATCGAGCCCCCATTTGTGGAAGATCGCTTCCGCTTCCTTTTCTTTCTCCGGCCGCAGCACCATGAGCATGCGCTCCTGGCTCTCCGAAAGCATCATCTCGTAAGCCGTCATATAGGTTTCGCGGCACGGCACGTGATCGAGATCGAGCTCGATGCCGAGATTGCCTTTCGCTCCCATTTCGACGGACGAGGACGTGAGGCCCGCGGCCCCCATGTCCTGAATGGCGATCACCGCGCCGCTCGCCATCAACTCGAGGCAGGCTTCGAGCAGGCATTTCTCCGTGAACGGGTCGCCGACCTGAACCGTGGGGCGTTTCTCTTCCGCCTTGTCGTCGAATTCGGCCGACGCCATGGTGGCGCCGTGAATGCCGTCGCGGCCGGTCTTGGCGCCGAGATAGACGACGGGAAGGCCAACGCCTTTCGCCTTCGAATAGAAGATCGAGTCGGCGCGGGCGAGGCCCACGGCCATGGCATTGACCAGGATGTTTCCGTTGTAGCGGGCATGGAAATTCACTTCGCCGCCGATGGTTGGCACGCCAAAGGAATTGCCGTAGCCGCCAATGCCGTGCACGACGCCCGAAACCAGATGCCGTGTCTTCGGATGCGACGGCTCGCCAAAGCGCAGCGCATTCATGGCGGCGATCGGCCTGGCACCCATGGTGAACACGTCGCGCAGGATGCCGCCCACACCCGTGGCCGAGCCCTGATAGGGCTCGATGTAGGATGGATGGTTATGGCTCTCCATCTTGAACACGATGACATCGCCATCGCCGATATCGACGACGCCCGCATTCTCGCCCGGCCCCTGGATGACGCGCGGACCCGTAGTCGGCAGCGTCTTCAGCCATTTCTTCGAAGACTTGTACGAGCAGTGCTCGTTCCACATGGCCGAGCAGATGCCAAGCTCGGTGATCGTCGGCGTGCGGCCGAGCAGCTTGACGAAACGCTGATATTCGTCGGGCTTGAGCCCATGCTGGGCGACGAGCTCGGGAGTGATTTCGGGAGATTTCGAAGAGGTCATTGTGGGCAGCGCTTTAGCCGCTGCCCCCGAGATTCACAACGCCGCTGTGGATAAGCCGGATAGGCCTTCAGGCCGCCTGTTCGGTGTCCGCCGGGTGGGCAAGCAGGGCGCCCATGCGGAGCATCAGCGCCGCTTTCGACTTCTCCATATCCTGCTGGATGGCCAGCTCTTCAACGCGCTTCTTCATTTGTTTCTGACGGATCAGCTTCAGCATTGTGTCGCCCCGATGTTCCTCGGCGTTATCTTCGCCGCAATTTGAAGTAAATCACGTGCGGCCCGTTTCATCCACGATTAACGCCGTTTACCGTGAATGCGGTGTTAGGGATTTGCGCTCAATGCAACGGACGGCCGTAACGATCGGTGGTCGGGCGCTGTGAATTGCCGATCTGGCTCGATTTCAGCAGCTGCTGCATGCGCTCGTGAAGCGCTGATTTTTGTTCGTTTGATGCGAAATCATTGGCCGGTTGTTCCGCCTTGCGGTCGAAGAGGGATTTGAGCAACGCCGTCATGGGATTCCCCTGTTGGAGGCTGTGTTCGGCCCGTTAATGACCGGGCAACCACATCTGGCCAGTTCTTGCGGCGTTAATCCACGGTTAACACGGGGCGCCGTGAACGGTTGGTTACGCGTGGCAATTCAAATCGAGTCAAGTTTCCAGCGAATTTATGCCGCTTCCGATTGTCTGCAGAAACACGACGATTTCACCGGCACATCGGCGCGGGCCACGGCGAGATCGAGGCGCTGCTTGACCATGATCGCCTCGGCGGTCTTGCCCAATCGCGTGAGGCATTCGTGGAAACCGTGCAGGCTCCAGACATTATCGGGGTGCTGGCAGGCGCGGGCGAGTGTATGATCGAGGCCGAGATCGGCGCGGTAGACGGCCTCGGCTTCCTCAACATGGCCTTTTTCGAGGAGCAGAGCGCCCAGCGCATGGCGCGCCGGCTGCATCCAGCCCCAGGGCTCGTCATAGGGCAGGTTGTCGTCGAGTTCGACGGAACGCCGAAGAAAAGCGAAGGCCTTGTCGAAATCACCCTTACGATAGGCGATCTCGCCTTTCATCATCTCCGCCGCGATCGCCAGAATGTCGAGGCAGGTGTTGTTGAAGAGATAGCGCGACGGCGGCACGCGTGAGACCGCGGCTTCGAAACGTTTGGCTTCCTCTTCCGCTTTGGCGACACTGCCCATCGCCGCAAGCGCCACGGCCTTCGCATAGTGGATCATCGCGGTGGTGGTGCAGAACAGCTCCTGATCCTTGGGCAGCGGCGTTCCGATGATGTCGATCCAGCGGCCGAAGCGGATCAGCACATGCATCTTCATCGGCACAAAGCCTTCGAGCCAGTCGGCCATGGGCGGCGACTCGATGCGGAGCAGTTCCTCCGGCAAATTGACGATCAATTCGTCTGCCGCTGCAATGGCCGGCGCATATTGGCCAAGGAACATCGCGCCATAGATGCGGAAATGCGTGTTGTGGCAGCGGTAGAGCGAATAGAAATTCGCCGCTCCTTCGCGCGCGAAATAATGCGCATCCGCGGCGCTGGCCGCGCCATTCCAGTCCACCACATTCTTGTAGTGGCCACAGAGCACATCGATGTGGGTCGGCATGTGCACGAGATGGCCCGCGTCCGGCACGAGGCTCCGCAACGCGTCGCAAGCCTTAAGAGAGCGTTCCGGGTAGGGCGACATTTCCATCAGGTGAATGTACATGTGAAGAAGCCCCGGATGCCGCATGCCGCCGGGTGCTGCCATGGCGCGTTCGAGAACAGCGATGGCTTCGAGCGTGTCGGCGCCTTCCGCAGGCGCGCCGGACTTGATGTCCCACAACGTCCATGGCGTGCGGTTCATGATGGCCTCGGCGAAAAGCGCCGCCACATCGGGATCGTTGGAAAAGGCCGTATAGGCCTCGCGCATGGCCGCGGCATAGTCATCGTTCCACAGCGTTCCCACGGCTGCGGGATCGCCGGCCGGGTAACGCTTGGCCAGCGGCCGGATCAGCGCCTGTTCGACGGGGCTGGTTTTGCCAACGAGTGCCAATGCCTTCGCGGTTGCGCCATGGGCCAGCGCCAGCGAGCGTTGCAGATCGGCCGGATCGAAGGCCTTCCACTGCTTGTTGTAGTTAGGTCCCGCCGCATAGGCGATGCCCCACTGCGCCATGGCGCAGGAAGGATCGGCGGTGGCCGCCTTCTGGAAGCAGCGCACCGCTTCCTCATGATTGTAGCCGTAGGTCCAGATGAGACCACGGTCGAACCAGAGCTGTGCCTCTTTCGATGCTGTGGAGACTGGCCTGCTGTAACTGCCGAGATCGTAGTAGCTGTCCATGACGCGCTCCCTTTAACCCCCGGAAGCGGCCAGGAAGTTAACACAGCTTTGTTCAGGCCGCGAGAAGGCTCTCGAACAGGGGGCGGCAATCGGTCCTACCGTGGAGCGGCTCGATCATGTTTTCGGGATGCGGCATCATGCCGATAACGTTGCCCGCTTCGTTGCAGATGCCGGCGATGTCGTTGAGCGCGCCGTTGGGATTGGTGCCGTCGGCATAGCGGAACACGACGCGGTTTTCGGCTTCGAGGCGCCTTAGGGTTTCGGGATCGCAGATGTAATTGCCTTCGCCATGGGCCACGGGGCAGGTGACCACGCTGCCTTTCACCATCTTGTTGGTGAAGAAGGTGCGGTTGTTTTCGACCTTGAGCTTCACTTCGCGACAGACGAAATGCAGGCTCGCATTGCGCACCAGCGCGCCGGGCAGGAGGCCTGCTTCGGTTACGATCTGAAATCCGTTGCACACGCCCAGAACCTTGAGCCCTTTCGCGGCCTTGGCGCGAATGTCTGTCATGATGGGCGAACGCGCCGCAATTGCCCCGCAGCGGAGATAATCGCCATAGGAAAACCCGCCGGGCACGACCACAAGATCGACCTGGGGCAATTCCGTGTCCGTATGCCAAACGGAGAGCGGCTTGTGCCCCGTAGTGGCCTCAAGCGCCCGCATCATATCAGTTTCGCGATTGATCCCGGGAAAAACGACGACGGCGGATTTCATGTCACGCGAATTCGATCTGATAATTCTCAATTACCGTATTGGCGATCAGCTTCTCGCACATGGCCTTGACCTGCGCTTCGGCCTTGGCCCTGTTCTTCTCGGCGAGTTCGATCTCGAAGAACTTGCCCTGGCGCACATGCTCGACGCCCGAAAAGCCAAGAGAGCCGAGTGCGCCTTCGATCGCCTTGCCCTGCGGATCGAGAACGCCGGATTTGAGGGTGACGGTAACTTTGGCTTTCATTGCCGCGCTCAGTCGCTCTTCACCAGCTTCGGCCGCGAGCGTTCGGGTTTTTCGTTCTCCGCCAGGATGCCAAGCCGCCGCGCCACGTCTTGGTAGGCCTCCACAAGCCCGCCCATGTCGCGGCGGAAACGGTCCTTGTCGAGCTTGTCGTTGGTCTTGATGTCCCAGAGGCGGCACGAATCCGGGCTGATCTCGTCGGCCAGCACCACGCGCACCATGTCGTTCTCGTAGAGCCTGCCGAACTCGATCTTGAAGTCGACGAGCTTGATGCCGATGCCCAGAAACAGGCCGGTCAGGAAATCGTTGATGCGGATCGCCATGTGCATGATGTCGTCGATCTCCTGCGGGCTGGCCCAGCCAAACGCAGTGATATGCTCCTCCGACACCATGGGATCGTGCAGCGCGTCGTTCTTGTAGTAGAATTCGATGATCGAGCGCGGCAGCACATGGCCTTCCTCGAGGCCGAGCCGCTTCGACATGGACCCCGCCGCGATGTTGCGGACCACCACTTCAAGCGGAATGATCTCCACCTCGCGCACCAACTGCTCGCGCATGTTGAGGGTGCGCATGAAATGAGTGGGAAGACCCAGATTGTTCAGCCTAGTGAAGATGTATTCCGAGATGCGCTGGTTCAGAACGCCCTTGCCGTCGATCACGGCCTTCTTCTGCGAGTCGAAAGCGGTTGTATCGTCCTTGTAGTGAACAATCACGGTGCCGGGCTCCGGACCCTCGTAAAGGATCTTGGCCTTGCCCTCGTAAATCCGAGTCCGCCTGCTGTTCATTTCAAATATCCTCATCGAAACCAATTTCACCCGCCCGGATCGTACTCTATCCAGGCGACACACACCCCTGTTGTTGCGACAATATGGCGAGTCGGCCAGCCGAAAGCCACGGGGGGCTTGTAGCGGGTTTTGTTGCGCCGCACAACACGCGCGAACTTGTTGATTTGGCGGTATCCACTGTCTATCTGTGGAAGCCCAATCAAACTTTGGAGTGCCCCATGACCACCTTCGACAAGCGCCAGGAAGGATTCGAGAAGAAGTTCGCCCATGACGAGGAGCTGCGCTTCAAGGCGGCCGCCCGGCGCAACAAGCTTCTGGGTCTGTGGGCTGCGGAGAAGCTTGGCCTCTCGGGCGATGATGCCGATGCCTATGCGAAGGAAGTCGTGCGATCTGACTTCGAGGAAGCGGGCGACGACGATGTGTTCCGCAAGATCCGCAAGGATTTCGATGCCAAGAAGGTCGAGCAATCCGATCATCAGATCCGCCGCACCATGGACGAGCTGATGGGCACGGCCGTCGAACAGATCAAGGCCAGCTAGCTCGTGTCGGGCGCATCCTTTGCCATCCGCGCGCGCCTTGCCGGCGGAAAGCCATTCGTCTTTCCGTGGCTCGGCATGCCGGGCGCGGTACATGCGGGCCAGATCGCGCGGCTGGGTTTCGATGCCGTAGCCATCGATCTGCAGCACGGCACCGTCGATAATGGCGAAGCCGCGCGCATGGTGGCCGCCATCAACGCTGCGGGATCGCCCGCCGTTATCCGCGTGTTGTGGAACGATCCAGGCTTGATCGGTTTTGCCCTCGACATGGGCGCCGCCGCCGTCATCGCCCCCATGATCAACAGCCTCGATCAGGCCAAGGCGCTGGTGAAGTCCGCCAAATATCCGCCCGTCGGCCAGAGAAGCTGGGGCGGCTACACCATGTTGCAAGCTGCTGGCGTCACCGCTGGCGAGTATCTGAAAGAAGCCAACAGCCAGACCATGATCTTCGCGATGATCGAAACCAACGAGGCGCTCAGCCTGGTGGATGAGATTGCCGCGGTGAAGGGTCTCGATGGGTTGTTCGTGGGGCCGAGCGATCTTTCGATTGCGTTGTCCAATGGCAAGGCGATCGACCGGCTGGGCAAAGGAACTCTGGAAGCGATGAAGAAAGTCGCGGCGGCATGTAAGGCCAATGGCCTGTGCGCGGGCGCATTCGCGGGAACGGCGGACGGGATCAAGGCTTACACCGACATCGGTTTCCAGTTCATGGCGGGGCCCACGGATCTTGAGTTGTTGCGCAATGGCGCGGCCGCGTTCATGGCGTCGGTGGCGCCAAAATAAGCGATAGTGGGCCAGTTTGAATTTCAATCATGTGGTATCCGAACAAGGTGCCCCATATCTGAATTGCGCTCAGTTTCGGACGCAACGCGTCAGGATACGATGGGCAGCTATGGGCCAAGAGCGGACTCCATTTCTAGCTTAAGGCATTGTTGGGCAAGGTCGAGGAATCTGCCAAATGCGCGATGAAATCTCAAACAAAAGCTTTTGTCGTTCATTGACTTGATCGGGACCAAACGAAGGCAAGGCACAAAGTTTGAGTCCGGTTTGTTTCTCAAAACTCTCCAAATCCTTTTTCGATTTGTAAAAGTCCTCTCTAAGCGTCTCATTCCACAGAAGCGTATTTGCGTAGGTTTTGAGTTTGTCCTCATACTTTTCAGCATTGCTGGATTGGTTGTCCTTGCCTTTCAACAAGAGAACGGCACCGAGACGATTGCGATCGGCATTGAACGCATCTTCATCCCTATACAGGGCTTTGTTTTGCTCGTTCTGTGCCAAGATGTGTTCAATATGGAAGCCAGTCTTTTCTCCCGTCTTTGAAACCACATCGTCAATGGATTGTCGCAAGCCTGTCTTGATGCCGTAAGCCAAAAAATCATCAACGCGCCAGAAGAAATAGCGCGTGAACCGCTTTGGAATATCTTTGATCGAGACGTTCGCAAAATTGGAATACTCGAATGACGATTTTGGTCTTTCCTCGGATTCCAATGTTAGCTGCTCCAAGATTTCAGACTCGAAAGCAGCGGAGATTTCTACTGGGGGGCGCTCACGAATCTTTGCGGATATTCTGAAGACGCTCTCGGTGAAATCATTGCTGTCATATGATTTTTGCAACCTGAGCAAGGAAAACAACCTGTCGACGTTAAATGATACCAACTTTATCTTCTCGTCTTCCTCCGGATCGTTAGGCAGGCAGGCTGACATAACCAACATGTACTGCATGTCCATTTCATTCATGCGATTAAAATAGACGCGTTCGAATCCCTTTGTGAGAGTTTGTGACAGACGGAGCATCTTGCAATACAGACCAGAAAAATATTTCAATCTATCAGACAAGAACGCTTTCACTTGCGCAGCGTTTCGGTCGAGTTGAAGCTTCTCATTAATGTCAGGCTTGAACATTTCCCGGTGATAATCATTGTCAAAGCGTTGTGCGGCGGCCCTGGTGTCCGCAAACTTTGATTTGAGATAGTAGACAAAGAACTGGTCAAACTGTTCGACCCCCTCTGAGCTGTAGTCGTTGACACTGGTGGCGGCGGCTTCCCACAATTCATTGAACCTGCCGCTTTCTAGTTCAGCTTTGTCAATCTGGCCGAGGAGCTTGCCCTTGAGAATCTCGTATGGTCTGAGCTTGATGCCGCGATCATTGATGACCTCAAAAACCATCGGCACATCGGTTTGCTCAACTGACAAATTGATCAGCACAAGTCGATGTAAAAAAAAGAAAACGAACGACTCAAATTTGTGCAACTCGATTTGTTTCTCGGAGTTTTGCAATTTTTGTCTGAGGATTAGATTAATTGCAACTGAGTTTTCCTTCAAGTTGCGCGCTGTAGTGCCGGAACCAACAGGTATGCTCGGCTCGCCGTCAAACAACGCCTTCAGGGTTTCGAGATGCTTCTCATGCCTCATCCAGAACTGACTTTCATAGCCAGTCTGCCCGGCAATTTTGCCTTTGAGCCAGCCCTGCAATTTGGAGTGGGTTTGTTCTGCCAACCGCAGCAAGCAAATCAGTATCAGAGTGATGGTGGTGAGCCGCTGTTGACCATCAACCACAAAAATGCGCCCATTGATCGTGTTGGTCACATAAGTGTTGAGATAGTACCAAGGATACCGTGACGCAGCCTCTGGTCCTGCTTGCAAAGAGCAGTATTTTGGATACGCGGCGTCAAAGACAAAAAAGATGTCATCCAAGAGCCGTTTGACTGGCTCTTCCGACCATTTGTAGTCTCGTTGATAAAAGTCGATGTAGTAGGTTGTATTCGCAAACAGTTTGTCGATGCTTTGCTTGTCAGGTGAAACGTCCATCGTTGCCCCTCAGTTGTTTGGTTTGATTGCCGCAACTGTGTCCGGGTTGTCAACAGGAACACAAAGGGGAACATGGCTTGTTATTGGGAAGAAGCGGGAAGATTGATTCTCTTGGCACGGCACCGCACATCCGACGGAGCACCTCTTTCAGACGTCCTTGTCAGCCATGGGTCACACGCCGAACCGATCAGCACTCTGCGCCTGTTTCGCATTGGACAAGCAAGCGGACATTCAAACCGGCCCACAACCAGCCAAGCTGACGGTTTGACCGAACTTGTCTTTCGGTCCAAACTTGCCCCATGGATAAACGCGCTCCCTTGATCTCCGGCCATGAGGCCATTCTGGACCGGCTGGCGGATATCGCCTTGGCCGCGGGCTCGATTGAAAGCCAGACCGACAAATACTTCACCAACACCAGCCGCATCGTGAAGGCGGCGGGCGACGCGGAAGTGACCTTCGCCGTCTTCATGCGCCGCCGTGTCGTGGCGGCGCTGGAGCCCACCATCAGGCTGGTGAAGAAATTCGTGCCGGCCGCGCGCATCAAGCGGTTCTATGAAGAAGGCGATGTGGTTCCCTCCGAAAGCAAGATGCTGGAAATCACCGGTTCCATGGCCAAGCTTTCGGAAATCGAAACGCTACTCCTGCAGAAGACCGGCATTCCCTGCGTCGCCGCCAACAACGCTTATGAAATGTGCATGGCCATTCCCTATGCGTCCTTCATGGACATGCATGCCAGGCACGCAAGCGGCGCGGAAATGAACATCATCGCCTCCTATGGCGCAGCGGTTGGCAGCGCCGCCGCGCGTCGCGCGCATCCGGAGATCAAGGGTTTCGTCGGCTCGTCCCAGGATTTGACCGCGCCCTTCTTCGGCGCGGAAGGCGGCATGGGCACCATGCCTCATGCCCTGGTGGGTTTCGCCAAGGGCGACGTGCTGGAGGCCACGAAGCTGTTCGTGAAAACCATACCTGACGCCAAGATGCTCGTGGCGCTCGTCGATTACACTGGAGAGGAAGTGCGCGATTCCCTGCGCTGCGCCGAGTGGTTCTACAACGAGGCGAAACTCGACAAGCAAGGCAAGAGCTTCGGCGTCAGGCTCGATACCCATGGCGGGCGCTTCGCCGAGGGGCTCGATTACGAAAAATCGGTCGATGCCGTGGGTCACTGGCTCGGTGTCTCGGGCGAGTACAATATCGTGGAGCAAGTGCTGGGCGGCCGCGCCTTCCAGCTCGACCCCAATAACATCCTCGTCGACAAGGTGCGCCGCATCCTCTTCGGCAAGGGCGTTTCCGTGGCAACGATCATTCACGCCCGGCTGGCGCTCGACAAGGCGGGTTTCAAGGCGGCGCGGATCGTCGGTTCCTCCGGCTTCGATGCGCAGAAGTGCCAGGTGATGGGCGCCGCCAAGGCGCCGCTCGACATGGTCGGCACGGGAAGCTTCTTGCCGGCCACTTTAACCGAAACTTACGCAACCGCGGATATCATCTCCTACGATGGCGTCCGCCGGGTAAAAGTTGGCCGTGAGTTTCTGTTCGAAACGTAATGCGCTGGCACACCGTTTGCTTCTTGCCCGGATGGAAAAGAGGGGGCTTCCTCTAGCCTGGGACGGAGTTGGATATGCGTAAGTTTCTGAGTGTGTGCGCCGCCGCGTTGATTGGTGTGGCGGCATTTTCGGGTGTAGCGGAGGCGAAGAAGCGGGTTGGCGTAGCGCCGGCACTCCGGGTCTTCATCGATGTTTCGAGTCAAACAATGTCGGTCAAGGTCAATGGCGGCCACTACGCCACATGGCGGGTATCGACGGCGCGCTCCGGTTATTATACGCCGCGCGGCACCTATGGTCCGAAGCGCTTGGCCCGCATGCATTACTCGCGGAAATACGACAACTCGCCGATGCCGCATTCGGTGTTCTTCCACGGCGGTTATGCCATTCACGGCACCAACTACGTGAGGAACCTTGGCCGGCCTGCTTCGCACGGCTGCGTGCGGCTTTCTCCGGGTGCTGCCGCCCAGCTCTTCAATCTGGTGCGCCAGTACGGCATGGGCCGCACCCGCATCACCATCGCGAACTGAAGACGCGGGCGAAGATCGTATCCACGTGCTTGGTGTGATAGCCGAGATCGAAAAGCGCTTCGATTTCAGCGGGTTTGAGCTTTGACGATATCTCCTTGTCGGCCTTGAGCAGCGTCAGGAAATCGCCTTCGCCGCGCCAGACAGGCATCGCGTTCCGCTGCACGGCGGCATAGGCGTCCTCGCGGCTCATGCCTTTCTGCGTGAGCGCCAGAAGCACCCGCTGCGAATGGACAAGGCCGCCGAGCCGGTCGAGATTGCGCTTCATGTTCTCGGGGTAAACCACAAGCTTCTCGATCACGCTCGCAAGCCTTCTCAGCGCGAAATCGAGATGCACCGTCGCGTCCGGCCCGATGCCGCGCTCGACCGAGGAATGCGAAATATCCCGCTCATGCCAGAGCGCCACGTTCTCGAGAGCAGGAGTGACGGAGGAGCGAACCAGCCGCGCCAGGCCAGTCAGATTTTCCGTCAGCACCGGATTGCGCTTGTGCGGCATGGCGGACGAGCCTTTCTGACCTGGCGAGAAATATTCCTCCGCTTCCAGAACCTCGGTGCGCTGAAGATGCCGGATCTCGGTGGCGAGCCGTTCGACGGAACTTGCGATGACCGCCAGCACCGAAAAATACATCGCATGCCTGTCGCGCGGGATCACCTGCGTGGATACCGGCTCAACCGCGAGGCCAAGCTTCGCCGCCACATGCGCCTCCACGCGCGGATCAATGTTGGCGAAAGTTCCAACAGCCCCGGAAATGGCGCACGTCGCCACTTCGCTGCGCGCAATCCGGAGCCTTGCAAGCGCGCGGTCGAACTCCGCATAGGCATAAGCAAGCTTCAGCCCGAATGTCGTCGGTTCCGCGTGAATGCCATGGCTGCGGCCAATGCAAATCGTATCCTTGTATTCGAAAGCCCGCGTCTTCAAAGCCGAGAGAAGCCTCTCCGTATCCGCAATGAGGATATCCGCCGCGCGCACGAGCTGGATGTTGAAACAGGTGTCGAGAACATCTGACGACGTCATCCCCTGATGAACGAAGCGCGCTTCAGGCCCCACGATTTCGGACAGATGCGTGAGAAAAGCGATTACATCGTGCTTCGTCTCGCTCTCGATGGCATCGATGCGGGCCACATCGAACGTCGCGTCGCGGCCCTTCTCCCAGATGATCCGCGCGGCATCCTTAGGCACGATCCCAAGTTCCGCCATCGCATCCGCGGCATGGGCCTCGATCTCGAACCAGATGCGGAAGCGGGTTTCGGGCGACCAGATGGCCGCCATCTCGGGGTTCGAATAACGCGGAATCATGACCGGTCCTTGTGGGGTTGCGCCATGCTCTTAAGGATTTGAGCCGGTTCCGCAATGCGTTCCAAAGCGGAACAGGGAGGCGTGATGGAAGGAAAGGGGTATTGAGGGGGCTGTGCCAAATCAGGGTGCGCCGCTGCGCCTCTTTCTAAGCCCAAGAAAAGTCATGAGAAATCCGGCGTTTTGCGAGTGCGGTTAACGGCTGGCAGAGTGTTCATCAGAACTTCCTTCGGCCGCCCGGACGATAAGTCAATTCGTTGAAATGATTCAATTTTTACGAACTTGGATCATACTCTTCTAGCGCTTGCCCAGCCAAATGCCCCCCAACTCCCGGAAGATAGGGGAAGCAGCGGCAGCAGCGAGATTCAAGCCTCTGGCATGGCCGTTGCTCTTTCCTCCGCATACTGACGGTTGCCCCAGCCGGGGGCCGGCGGGCCTTCCGCAGACGGATAATCCGGGGGCGGAGCAATTTGGTTGGTGAAGGAGTAGAGTAAATGGCACGAGTTTCTGTCGATGCGGCAAAGGCAGTCATCGCCTCGCTGCTCAGCGAGCAGGAGAGGGACCGCGAAAACCTGCAGCGCATGATCGCCCACAGCGAAAAGATGGTCGCCCATCTTCAGGTGATGCGCGACGAGGAGGAGCGCCGCGTCGACGCGGAAGCGGCCGAGAGGAAGCAGGCGATCCGCACCATGTTCGCGCAGCTCATTACCGTCGAGGAAGAGCGCGCCGAACGCCTCAACATGCATGTCCTGGATCTGGACGGCACCAAGCTGATGTCTGAGACCAACACGCCGGCCCAGCCAGCGCAACGCAAGGCAGCCCAGGCCGCGAACAGCTAATCGAGATCTGGAATTGAATTTATACGGCAGGCCGCACGCGGCCTGCCGGTTGCATTTCGGCGGCGAGCCCTGTCTCGCCACAGTTTGTTTGATCAGAACGCCTGAAACGTGATGATCGTATAGGTATCGCGAATACCTGAGATGGTCTGCACTTTCTCGGCGATGAAACGGCCCACGTCGTCCTCTTCGCGCAAGTAGAACTTCACCAGCAAATCCCATCCACCCGCTGTCGAATAGATTTCAGATGCAATCTCCGCATCGGCGATCGCGGTTGCGACCTCGTAGGATTTTCCGAGATCGCATTTGATCTGTACGAAAAACGCGCGCATCGCCGATAGCCTCCAGGTTTCGGCCATGCTCCTCCGCATTGCGGCATTCGTCAACCGTGGGTCTGTTCAAGGGCGGGGAAGGGGAATATGGTTAAGGCGAGAAGCTGGGGGGCTTCGTGATGCCACGATGTTGGCAGGGAGAAGTGTCATGTTCAGAATGTTGAAGTATGCGTTGCCTATCGCAGCTGCGCTCGTGCTTGGCGCAAGCACGGGTCAGGCAGGTGTCGCCGGTGCAGCAAAAGCGCAAGCGAGCGCCTTCGATGGCTCGAGCCTCGCAACCCAAGTGCACTACAAGAAACGGAAGTACCGCAAGCACGGCTACTATCGGCACAAAAAGCGCCGCGGCCATGGCTACTACGGATACCATCCGCGGGTTCGCTACTGGAGCCCGTACGCCAGTTACTCCTGGCGTCCGCGCCGCCACCATTATTATGACGGGCCGGTGCTGATCTATCGCCGCAGCACCACCTGGTACTACGACTACGACGATTGCTGGCCGGGCCGCTGGTGCTACTGAAATCTGCTTAAAATAAAAACCCGCGCGGATCGATCTCCGCGCGGGTTCGTTTCAGGCGAACCTGAAAACTGCTTTACTGGATCGACGGATCCTCGGCGTATTTGCCGTCCATGAATTTGTAGAAGACGTACTTCGGATCGACAACGTCACCCTTGCCGTCGAGGGTGATGTCGCCCAGCACGGTCGGAACCGTGTTCTTGCCCGAGCGCAGCCATTCAGCCAGAACCTTCGGGTCCGTGCTGTCGGTCGCCTTCACGCCGGCGGCATACATCTGGAAGGCGGCATAGGTGAAGAGCGTGTAGCCCTCCGGATCATATCCGCCGTCCTTGAACTTCTTCACGATTTCAGTAGCCGACGGCAAGTTGCGTGGCTCCGGAGCGAAGGTGAAGATAAAGCCGTCGGATGCCTTGCCGGCGATGGTGCCGAGCTCCAGTGTGTTGTTGGCATCGCCGGAGATGCCCTGAGCCTTCATGCCCTGTTCGGCCATCTGCTTCAGGATCTTGCCGATTTCAGTGTGGTAACCGCCGAAGTAAACGGCATCAATGCCCGCTTCCTTCATCTTGGAGACGAGGGCGTTGTAGTCGTCTTCACCGGCATTGTACGCTTCATTCATCGTTTCAGTGAGTCCGGCGGCGTTCATGGCTTTGCGGGTTTCATCCGCCAGGCCCTTGCCGTAAGCCGACTTGTCATCGAGGATGGCGACTTTCTTGCCAGCGTAGTTCTTGGCGAGGTAGGCGCCAGCCACACGGCCTTGGGCGTCGTCGCGACCGCAGACGCGGGTGACGTTCCAGCCGCCCTCATCGGTCAGCTTCGGGTTAGTGGCGGAAGGCGACATCATGAGCACACCTTCTTCCTCATAAACCTTGGAAGCCGGGATGGTGGCGCCAGAGCAGAAGTGGCCGACCACGAACTTCACGCCCTTCTGGGACATCTGTTCGGCAACGGCTGTGCCTTCCTTGGGATCGCAACGGTCGTCACCGATCTCGAGGATGATCTTCTCGCCCTTGATGCCGCCAGCGGCGTTGAGATCGGCAACCGCCATCTCGGCGCCGCGTTTCAGCTGTTCGCCGTAGGCAGCCAGATCACCGGTGATCGGGCCAGCGAGGCCGATCGTGATATCGGCAAGAGCCGTGGTAGCGCTCAGTGCCGCGGCAAAGCCCAACGCGATGCCGGACATGAAAATCTTCTTCATCAACTATCTCCCTTTAATTCCAGTCTATCAGTCTTCGGGGTCCTTGCCCCTTGGGTACACTAAAGCCCAACGGCGCAAGATTGGAAAGGGGCAACGAAAACAAAGCCCCCCTGCAATTGCTATTAAGCTTTATCCCTCCAATTCAGAGGGGAGGAACGTTCATAAAGCCAGGGGTACTGGCTGGTCATCTGGCTTGTCCGGCGCATGCGATAGCCGAGAAGGGCAAAAAGGGTAACCACCAGTCCATGGCTAAGGAAATACTGAAGTGAGGTGAGCTCGTTGCCGTAGAGGGCGAAATGCAGAAACCGCAGGGCAGCGGTAAATGGAAGCATGTAGAGGAACAGTTGCCACAGCGGCCGCCAGCCATTGGCCAAGGAACGCCCAGCCAGGAAGGCTACCCCGCCACCCAGCACGACAGTGAGGCAGAGGAAGACCCAGGGCGAGCTTTCGACAAAAAGCGACATGGTCTCAGTGGCCTCCTTCCAGGTAGGCGGCGCGCACCTCCGGCCGGGACAGGAGTTCCTTGCCGGTGCCGGTAATTGTGATGAGGCCGTTGACCATCACATAGGCGCGGTGGGCGAGTTTGAGCGCGTGGAAGGCGTTTTGCTCCACCAGCAAAACAGTCAGGCCTTCCTTTTCGTTCAGTTCCTTGATCGCCGAGAAGATCGACCGCACGATGATCGGCGCCAGGCCAAGAGAGGGCTCATCCAGCAACAGCAGGCGCGGGCGCGCCATTAGGGCGCGACCGATGGCCAGCATCTGCTGCTCGCCGCCGGAAAGCGTTCCGGCACGCTGCGATTGGCGCTTCTCCAGGATCGGGAAGAGCTTGTAGACCTTGGCCACGTCCTCGTCGAAGTGGGCGAGATTGTTGACTGTCGCGCCCATCTGCAGATTTTCGAGAACCGTCATGCGCGGGAAGATGCGTCGGCCTTCCGGAGACTGGGCGATACCCAGCCGCGAAATCTCGTGGGTTGGCAGCTTTGAAATGTCCTGACCGGCGAAGGTAATGCTGCCAGCCCTAGCCTGGGGCGTGCCGAAGATGGTCATCATCAGCGTGGATTTGCCAGCACCGTTGGAGCCGATCACCGTGACGATCTCGCCCACGTTGACATCGATATCGACGCCCTTGAGGGCCTGGATCTTGCCGTAAAACGTCTGAACGCCGCGGGCTGAAAGGAGGGCCTTGCTCACGAGCGGCCTGCCTTCCGAGTCTTGGACCTGCGGGCAGTCGATGACTTGGTGGCCTTCTTCGCCGGGGAAGGCTTTTTGGCCGGCCCGGCACCGGCTTTGCTCGTCTTGGCCCGTCCCTCAGCCTGCTCGACCAAACGCTTGAATTCGGGCGCCACCGCTTCCGCCTCGGCTTCCTCCTCATCATCGGCAACGCCCAGATAGGCGCGAATGACGGCGGGATCGGACTTGATCTGGGCAGGCGTGCCGTCGGCAATCTTCTGGCCGTAGTCAAGAACCACGATATGGTCGGAGATGCCCATCACCACGCTCATGTCATGTTCGATCAGCAGGATGGCCATGCCGTGTTCGTTCTTGATGGACAGCAGGAGCTTGTTCAGTTCCTCCGACTCACGTGGATTGAGGCCTGCTGCCGGCTCGTCGAGACAGAGCAATCGGGGACCAGTGCACATGGCACGGGCAATCTCGAGGCGGCGCTGGGCGCCGTAGGGCAAGTCACCCGCCGGATCATCGGCCCGATCGATCAGGCCCGTACGCTCAAGCCAGTACTTTGCAAACTCCACAGCCTCGTTCTCGCGGCGCCTGTAATGCGGGGATCCGAAAAGGCCGGCAATGGTGTAGCCAGAGGCACGCATCAGTTGATTGTGCTGGGCCACCATCAGATTTTCCAGAACGGTCATTCCTGAAAACAGGCGGATGTTCTGAAAGGTACGTGCGACCTTGGCCATCTGGGTGATCCGGAAATCATCCATGCGCTCAAGCTGGAAGGTCTTGCCATCCGGGTGGTGCAGCAAGATGGCGCCTTCAGTCGGCTTGTAGAAGCCAGTGATGCAGTTGAAGACTGTCGTCTTGCCGGCGCCATTGGGGCCGATCAGGGCCGTGATCTCCTTGCGCGCGGCATTGAAGCTGAGGTCCCCGATGGCGGTGAGACCACCGAAACGCATCGTCAGGTGTTCGACCGTCAGTTCGGAGTCAGTCTGCCGGCTACTCATCAACCATGCCCCTGGGCAACCAGATCAGCAGACACGGACTTCTTCTCCTTGAGGAATATTGTGGGATCGCGCCGCGATACGAGGCCGCGTGGCTTCCACCGCATGATGAGGACCATGGCCAGACCGACAGCCAACATGCGGAACTGGATGGGATCAACTCCCTCCGGCAAGATTTCCTTGAGGAAGCCCATTTCACGGAACAGTTCAAACGCGCCCATGATCGCGATCGCCGCGAACACGATGCCCATCTGCGAGCCGAGACCGCCCAGAACCACAATGGCGAGGATGAGTGCGGATTCCGTATAGACAAAGCTCTCAGGAGTTACGAAGCCCTGGCGGGCCGCGAAGAACGATCCGGCAAAACCGCCGAACATGGCGCCGATGGCGAAGGCACTCAGTTTGGTGCTGGTCGTGTTGATGCCAAGCGAACGGCAAGCGATCTCATCTTCGCGCAACGCTTCCCACGCCCGGCCGACAGGCAGGCGGCGCAGCCGGTTGGTGGCCACGAAGGTGATCAAGGCGAGCACCAGGATGACGTAATAGAGGAAGATGAAGAAGTGCAGCCGGTCAGGTTCGATGCCAAAGAAGGCTGCAAATCCATCTTCGCCGCTCGTGAATGGCAGGCCGAAGAAACTCGCCTTCGGAACGTTGATCCCCTGCGGGCCGTTGGTGAATTCGAACCAGTTGATCAGCACAAGGCGGATGATTTCACCGAAGGCCAGCGTCACGATGGCGAGATAGTCTCCACGCAGACGAAGCACGGGGAACCCAAGTATCACCCCCCACAGCGCTGCCAGTAAGCCGGCAATCGGCAGGACGATGTAGAAGGTCCAGGGCACGATTCCGTCGCCGAACCAATGGGGAAGATAGATCGTGGTGAGCAACGCGTAGGCATAGGCACCGACCGCATAGAAGGCGACGTAACCGAGGTCGAGCAAGCCAGCGAGGCCAACGACAATGTTAAGTCCCCAGCCCAGCATGATATAGGTCAAAACCGTGATGGCGAGACCAAGGCCGCGCCTGTCCCAACCCGGAATGGCCTTGACCAGGAAAGGAAGGGCCAGGGCAATAACCAACAAGGTCGGGCCCACATACTTTGCCAGTTGTTCGCGGCGCTCCAGGGTGGTGAGCGGCTTGGCTGCAAACGTACTCGGTGCGCGGTTCCAGACAAAAAGATGAAGTGCCGACCGCCAGGCAAGAACGATGGCAACCAGTGCGGATACCAGGCCCCATCGGGTTTCGTAGCCGAGGGTACCTTGAACGCTGGTCGTCTTGATCGCAACCAGGGGAACAAGCAGGACCAGCGAGATCACCGCCGTGGCGATCAGGTCCTTGAGCAGGGCGGTGCCAGTGAGCTTGCCCGCTTCCTGCGAGAGTGTTGTGTCTTTTGCCACGCCAGCCATGATCAGACCTTTTCAACCTCAGGCTTTCCAAGAAGCCCCTGGGGAAGGAAAATGAGCACGATGACAAGGATGGTGAAGGCGGCCACGTCCTTGTACTCGACCGAGAAGTAAGCCGACCAAAAGGTCTCGATGAGGCCGATCACCATGCCGCCGAGCATGGCGCCGGGTATGGAACCAATGCCGCCAAGCACCGCCGCTGTGAAGGCTTTGATGCCGGCAACGAAACCCACGTAGAAGTCGGTGACGTTGTAGTAGAGCACGAACATCAGGCCGGCGAAGGCCGCCAGCGCGGCACCGAGTACGAACGTGATGGAAATGGTGCGGTCCACGTCGATGCCAAGAAGGGCAGCCATTTTCTGGTCCTGCTCGCAGGCGCGCTGGGCCCGGCCCAGCGACGTGCGGTGGATCAGCGCCGTAAAGGCCGCCATGAGCGCCAAGGTGGACAGGATGATCAGGATTTGGACATTGGAGATGGTGACAATGAACTCACCGTTCTCGGTGATACGATGCATGATCTCGTATTTGCCGGTGATGATCGCCTGAATGGGCTTGGGGCGCGCTTCCTGAGCGATGCGCACGAACTCCTGCAGCACGATGGACATGCCGATGGCGGATATGAGCGGGGCCAGGCGGAAGGATCCGCGCAGCGGTTTGTAGGCCACGCGCTCGATGGTCCAGTTGTAGACCGAGGCCACGAGCATGGCGATGATCACCACCAGCGCAAGCGCCAGGATAATCATGAATACCCCGGACCCGCCAGTCAGTGTCAGCATGAGGATGACGATGAAGGCCACCATGGAGCCAATCATGAAGACATCGCCATGGGCGAAGTTGATCATGCCGATGATGCCGTAGACCATGGTGTAGCCGATGGCGATCAAACCGTAGATGGAGCCGAGAGTTAGACCGTTAATGAGCTGCTGGAGAAAATACTCCATTCGCCCCCCTGTATTCTGCTTGCGCCGTTATGCGCGCGGCTCATGCAACGGCCGCGCTACACGCGGGTTTAGATAAGGCTTGCGGGAAAAACAAGCGGTCGCGAGACAATCGGTACATGTTGCTGAAAACCACGAGCTTTCAACCGTCTAGCAAAACTCCCCGAGGGACTCCTTGACAGCCGTACGATGGATTCCTATAAAAGGATTACATCCCACAGTTCTGATTTCTCCTTGCGCCCCATCTCGGGCCGGAATATATCAGTTCGCCATATAGCGGACTGGAATAGCCATGAACGTAAGAACCCTGTGCCTGGGCATTCTCTCGATGGGCGAGGCCTCGGGATACGAGATCAAGAAGGAAATCGAGGAGGGGCTGTTCAGCCACTTCATCGAGGCGAGCTTCGGATCGATCTATCCGGCGTTGACCCAGCTTGCCTCCGATGGGCTGCTGACGGTCAGGGCCGAGGAGCAGACCGGCAAACCGGACAAGAAGGTCTACGCCATAACCGAAAACGGCAGGCAGCATCTCGTCCGTTCATTGCAGGTGACCCCCGCGCGGGACAAGTACAAGTCCGAGTTTCTGTTCGAAATGCTGTTTGCCGAACACCTGCCGCATAACCACATCGTGGCGGCGATCGCCAAGCAGATCAGAGAACTGCAAGAGGACTTGCAGCGTATTGAAGAGTGCCGGGCCGAGGGTAACGGAAATGCCGGCGCGGAATTCGTGGCCGGTTACGGTGAAGCGGTGCTGACAGCAGGTGTCAGGTACCTTGAGCAAAAATTGGCGGAGCAGACGGCGCAACCAGCCGCGGCCGCCGAGTGAGATGCAGGAAGAGCGACAATGATCAGGCGTACAATCTACTTTCTTTTGGTGACCATTTTTCTTGGTGGGCTCGCGGGCGCGATCGGCTGGTGGTCGTTCATTGGCTTGCCGGGAATGATCGAGACGGCGATCAAGAGCTCGCCGCAGCCGGTACAGACCGTTTCCGCCGAAGAGGCGAAAACCGAGAGTTGGCAGCCTGAGGTCACCGCCATCGGTACGCTGACGGCGTCCGAGGGCATCGACATCGCGCCCCAGGCCGGCGGTGTGGTGACCGAAGTGCTGTTCGAATCGGGCACCGCCGTGAGGAAGGGGGACAAGCTGGTTCAACTCGACACCGCAACCGACGAAGCGGAACTGAAGAACCTCAAGGTGCAACTCGCAAATTCCGAGCGCGAGATCACCCGCACGCAGAAACTTTCCTCGCGCGGTTTTGCTCCGAAGGCCGATCTCGACAATCTGCGCTCGACCCGCGATCAGGTGCTCGCCCAGATCGAGCGCATCGAAGCGCTGATTGCGCAGAAGTCCGTTTTCGCCCCATGGGACGGACAGCTCGGTTTGCGCAGCATTTCCGTGGGCAGCTATGTGGCGCCGGGACAGAAAGTCGTGTGGCTGCAGAAGGTCGAGCCGATCTATGTCGACTTCAGCGTGGCCGAGGAAGACTATGGCCGCATTTCCGACGGGCAGAAGGTAACGGCGCGCTTCACCGCGTGGCCCGATCAGGTTTTCTCTGGAACGGTGAAGACCACCGATGCGAGAATGTCCGAAGCCAGCCGCATGATCACCGTGCGCGCGGCGTTCGACAATCCGGACGGAAAGCTCGTCCCCGGCATGTATGCCAATGTCGCGGTCGAGTCGGGTGAGCCGCAGAGCGTAGTGACAGTTCCGCAGACCGCGGTGACCTACACGCTTTATGGCGACAACGTGCTTGTGGTTGTGCCGGCGAAACAGCCCGATCCGAACAACAAGGACGAGCAACTCGAGATCGAGCGCCGTTTCGTGAAGGCGGGCAGCATGCGCAATGGCCGCGTGCAGATTGCCGAGGGTCTGAAACCCGGCGACCGCGTGGTGACGGCGGGGCACAACAAGATCGACCAGGGCTCGAAGGTCAGGATCGACAACACAGTCGCACTCCGCCAGTCGGAGAGCGCCACCATTCAGTAGGGCGTTTACAATGCATTTCACCGACATATTCGTGAAGCGGCCGGTGCTGGCCACGGTGGTGAGCCTGCTCATCCTGCTGGCCGGGCTTCAGGCCGTCTTCAAGCTGCCCATTCGTCAATACCCTGAGGTTTCGGACACCAAGATCGAAATCCAGACGTTCTATCCGGGCGCCAACGCCGATCAGATCAAGGGCTTCATCACCACGCCCCTGCAGCAGGCCGTCGCCTCGACGGAGGGCGTGGATACGATCGAGTCGGTATCGAGCCAGAACGTTTCGACGATCACGCTCAAGCTCAGGCTCGATGCCGATGCGGACCGGGCGCTGTCGGACGTGCTCTCGAAGGTGAACGAAGTGAAAGGCATCTTGCCGGAAGCTTCGAATGATCCCATCGTCAAGCGCACCACGGGTGCGGGCTTCGCCTTGATGTATTTGAGCTTCAAGAGCGAACAGATGACGCCGCCGCAGATCAGCGATTATCTCGACCGCGTGGTGAAGCCGCGCCTGCAGGCGATCTCCGGCGTCGCGTCAGCGGAAATTCTCGGCGGCTCGACCTTCGCCATGCGGGTGTGGCTCGATCCCGACAAGATGGCGTCGTTCGGGATCACGCCGCTCGATGTGCGGAACGCGCTCGCGTCGAACAACTTCACCACGGCGGCAGGCGAGGTGAAAGCGGAGTTCACCCAGAAGAACATCAACGCGCAGACATCGCTCGAGAAACCCGAAGAATTTGCACAACTCGTTGTTGCCAACAGGGATGGCACGATCATTCGCCTTGGTCAGATCGCGCGCGTCGAGCTTGGGCCGGAGAACAACAATTTCACCGCCGCTTTCGATGGCGTGAAGGCGGTATTCATGGGCATTACCGCAACACCCGACGCCAATCCGCTGACCGTGATTGCGGCGGTGCGTGACGAGATGCCGGAAATCCAGCGCGGACTTCCTCAAGGCCTCGACGCCAACATCGCTTATGACGCGACCGAGTTCATCAACGAGTCGATCTGGGAAGTGGCGAAGACGCTGGTTGAAGCGGGCTTGATCGTCATCGTGGTGATCTTCCTGTTTCTCGGGAACTTGCGCTCTACGTTCATTCCGGTGGTCACGATTCCGCTCTCGCTTGTGGGCGTGGCGTTGATCCTCGTGGCCTTCGGATACTCGATTAACCTGCTCACGCTTTTGGCGTTGGTGCTGGCAATCGGACTCGTGGTCGATGACGCCATCGTGGTGGTGGAGAATATCCATCGTCACATCGAGGAAGGCATGACGCCCTTCGATGCGGCAATCAAAGGCGCGCGCGAAATCACCGGACCGGTGATCGCCATGACCATTACGCTGGCGGCGGTCTACGCGCCGATCGGGTTCACATCCGGTCTCACCGGCGCATTGTTCCGCGAGTTTGCCTTCACGCTTGCCGGCGCGGTCATCGTGTCGGGCGTCGTTGCCTTGACGCTGTCGCCGATGATGACGTCGAAGATGCTTAAGTCCCACGAGAAGATGGGCTGGTTCGCGCGGTTTGTGGAGCGGGTCTTCGGCGGTTTGCAGCGGTTCTACCGCCGCAGGCTGGATGGCACCATCAAGCAGCGCTCGGTGTTCGCCTGGGTGGCGGTGCTGACTGTGGTGCTCTCGGGCGTTCTCTACAATGCCATCAACCGGGAATTGGCGCCCGCGGAAGATCAGGGCGTCATATTCGCCTTTGTCAATTCGCCGGAGCACACCAATCTCGACTATCTTACGACGTACACGGATCAATTGACCGGCATCTTCATGGATGTGCCGGAACGGCAGAACCTGTTCGCCATCAACGGATTCCCCACGTCTCATGGCGCCTTCATGGGATTGATCCTGAAGCCCTGGGGCGACCGCGAGCGCTCCGATTTGTCTGTGCTGGGCGAGCTGCAGGGCAAGTTCATGGGTGTCGCGGGCGTCAACGCGTTTGCGACCGCGCCTTCCGCGATCCCCGTGGGTGCGGGTGAAATGCCGGTCGAGTTTGTGATCACCTATCCCGGCGATTACGCGCAGCTCGCGGCAACTCTCGACCAGATCGATGCGGAAGCGAAGAAGAGCGGTCTCTTCATCTTCACCAATGCGGACTTGCGCTTCTCGACGCCACAGGCCGAACTCATCATCGACAAGGATCGCGCCAACAAACTGGGCGTCACCATGCAGGATGTGGGCGCCACGCTGGCAACGCTGCTTGGCGGCAACAACGTTAACCGCTTCGCCGTCGAAGGCCGGAGCTATCAGGTGATTCCGCAAGTGCCGCGCAGCGAGCGCGCCACGACCGAGCAGATCCTGAAGTACCGTGTGCGTTCAACGAGCGGCGACATGGTGCCGCTGTCGGCGTTCATCTCGCTCGGGCAAACTGTGCAGCCCAATAGCCTGAAGACCTTCCAGCAGTTGAACTCCGCGACGCTGCAGGGCGTGCCATTCCCTGGACGTACCGTAGGCGAGGGGGTGACCTTCCTGCAGCAGAAGGCTGCCGAGATGTTTCCGCGCGGCATGGCCTACGACTTCAAGGGCGAGAGCCGCCAGTTCGTGAGCGAAGGCAATACGCTGGCCTATACATTCGGCTTCGCGCTGCTGCTGATCTATCTGGTGCTGGCCGCGCAATTCGAAAGTTTCCGCGATCCGTTCATCATCCTGATCGGCCTGCCGGCAACCATTTTCGGCGCGCTGTTCGTCTTATGGATATTGGGCAACGTGAACGGCATGATGCAGAACAATCCGCCGTTCAATATCGGCTCGGGCACGATCAACATCTACACCCAGATTGGCCTCGTGACGTTGATTGGCCTGATCGCCAAGCACGGCATCCTGATGGTGGAATTCGCCAACAAGCTGCAGGAAACGCAAGGCCTCGACAAGAACACCGCGATCAAGGAAGCCGCTGCGGTGCGTTTGCGCCCGATCCTGATGACAACGGCCGCCATGGTGATCGGTGTCGTGCCACTCTTGATCGCCGATGGCGCCGGCGCCAGGAGCCGTTTCGATATCGGTATTGTCATCGCGGCAGGCATGACCATCGGAACCATGTTCACGCTTTTCATCACGCCGGCGATCTACTCCTACATCGCCAAGAACAGGAATCCTGTTGTGGCGAATGCTGCGGATGACGTTGCTCTTGGGGGCGTAGCCGTCACGGAGCCCGTGGGCGCAAACCTCGTTCCGCATCGTCACGCAGCTGAGTAGGCGAGGCCTTAACTTCATGAAACGGAACATCGTAGAGACCGCTCCAGCGGTTTGGCGGAACGGATTGGTATATCGATGAACGTAAAGACGTTGTGCCTCGGTATTCTCTCGACTGGAGAGGCTTCGGGCTATGAAATCAAAAAGGAAATCGAAGATGGGCTATTCAGCCACTTCATCGATGCCAGTTACGGATCGATCTATCCGGCTTTGAGTCAACTTGCCTCCGAGGGACTAGTTACCGCTAGAGCGCAGGAGCAGACCGGCAAACCCGATAAGAAAGTTTACGCCATCACCGAAGCAGGGCGGCAGAACCTGATCCGCTCTGTGCAGGTGACGCCTGCCCGCGACAAATACAAATCGGAGTTTCTCTTCGAGATGCTCTTCCGCGAGCATTTGCCGGAAACCCACATTGTGAAGGCCATGAGTAAGCAGATCGCCGATCTGCGTGAAGATCTTTCGCGTATCGATGAATGCAAAGCCGAAGGCAACGGAGGCCCCGGAGGGGAGTTCGTGGCGGGCTACGGCGAAGCCGTGCTGGCAGCGGGCGTCAAGTATCTTGAGCAAAAATTGGCTGAACTAAGCAACAAGCCCGCACAGGCGGCGGAATGAGGAATGAGATGCGGTTTATGAAGTGCATTGCGAAATCTTTTGGCGTTTCGTTGATGGCGGGTGCCGTTGCCGTTTTGATGGCGTCAACGCCCGCACGGGCGCAGAGCGAGACGGAAGGCACAGCGCCGCCGCTACCCTCCATCTCGGTCATGGTGGCGCAGAAGAAGAGCATCGCGGAGGAACTTGTGGTGACCGGCAGCTTTGCCGCCGGGGCCAATGTGCAGGTGGCACCGCTCGTCTCCGGCCTCGCCGTGATGGAATTGCTGGCCGAGGAGGGTGACGACGTTAAGGAGGGTCAAGTGCTGGCCCGCCTCGACTCAAGCGATATTGATATTCAGCTGATCCAGAATGCCGCATCGCTCGCTCGCAATGATGCGGACATCAACCAGGCCAAGAATCAGATTGAGCAGGCCAAGATCAACAGGGACCGCGCTCTTTCGGACCTGAACCGCACCAAAAAATTGCGGTCAACGGGTGTGAGCACGGTGGAACAGTTTGACCAGCGTCAGGCGGCCTACGATCTTGCCGCTTCCCAGCTTGATGCGGCGGAATTGTCGCTTCTGTCAGCCCGAGCCGACCGCCTGTCGATTGAAGCCAGCAAGAAGGAGCTGGACCTGCGCAAGAGCCGTACCGAAATCAAGGCTCCCGTGGATGGTTACATCAGCAACCGCCTTGTGGAGTACGGGATGATTTCAAATCCGGGCGGCGGGGCCATGTTTGACCTTGTTGCCAAGGCTGTCGTCAAGCTGGTGGCGGAAGTGCCGGAGTCTGACTTGCCGAAGGTGAAAGTTGGCCAAAAGGCCAGCATTGCCGTTAATGGCTATGCCAAGGCGCTGGAAG
>JBJXGL010000023.1:0-3757 GCA_046160365.1 Aestuariivirga sp.
ACGGGATCTTGGGACCGCCGGCACTTGGCCATCCGCACGAACGAGAGTCTGGGCTCACGCGCCCGTATGCAATCCCGCGCCGAGGCCGCATCGCAACTCTGACGGAGGCCATCATGACTGACAAGCGTTTTCTCGGTTTCGACGTGTCCAAGGATACCGTCGCCGCCGCCTTCCACGGCTCGCGCAAGGCCGTGCACATCGCCAACACCAAGGAGGCCATTCTGGCCTGGCTCAAGACGCAAGACCTCGCCGCTATCGAGATCGCCGCCTTCGAGCCGACCGGCGGCTATGAGTGGAACCTGCGCTCGGCTCTCCTGGAAGCGGGCGTGTTCTTCCACCGCGTCCATCCCAACGAGGTCGCCGCCTACCGCACCCGCCGCGCCATCAAGGCCAAGACCGACGACCTCGACGCCATCCTCATCGCCGGTTTCGCCGCCGACGAACTCAGCCAGCGCGGCCTCATGCCCATGGTGGAAGGAAACGAGCGCCTGCGCGCCCTGGCCGTGCGCCGCCGCCAGGTCGCGCTTCTTCTCCACGCCGAGAAATGCCGTCTCAACGTGGCGCGCGACAAGGCCGTCACCGCCTCCATCAAGGCCGTCATGGCCGCCCTCGAACTCAGCCTCGAGGCCATCGCAGCCGAACTCGACGCCCTGATCGCCGCCGACGCCAAGCTCGCCGAGATGGCCCGCAACCTCAGGAGCCTCAAAGGCATCGGACCGGTCAGCGTCCACACCCTCCTCGCCGAACTCCCCGAGCTCGGCCGCCTCGACAACAAGGAGATCGCCGCCCTCACCGGCCTCGCGCCCCTCACCCGCAAGAGCGGCAAACAGACATTCAGGGCCCGTACCGGGCACGGAAGGCCGGGCGTGCGCCATGTCCTCTTCAACGCCGCCCGCGCCGCCATCAGGCACAACCGCGTGCTCAAGGCGTTCTACGAGCATCTCGTCAAAACCAACAAGCGGCCCGGAAAAGTCGCGATCGTCGCCGTCATGCGCAAAATGATCGTCATCCTCAACGCCATCGCCCGCGAAAACAAACCCTGGAAACACCAAAATGCTTGACAAACAAACACGAGAGATCCCAGTTCACCGTGCCGAACTTCAGCACCCCGACACGCACTTTGGGATTTGCCGCAAGCGCGCGCGGAGAAAACGCGGCTGCAAGGCCTAACGCAAGCGCCGTTCGCCTCGAAACAATCAAAGCGTTTTCCCTTCGCTGAGAAAGACGCAGCGCCATCTGACAACATTGAATTGCGGGTGCTCGCCTGACCATCTCGCAACTTCCATGGGCGCAAGGAACATGCATTGATGCAAGTCACCGCGGCTTTCGAAGGTGAGCGTCTCTTCCCGGCATTGCTCCGCGTGGCCGGAAAGGCATATGGTCAGGATCAAGTTGACCAGCACCTGTCGTTCCTTCCCAGTTATCTCGCGCCGTCTGGCGCAAACGCTAGGCCCGCCCGCCGCGGAGTGTCAACATCGCGGAAAATCCAGTATGCGCGTTGCATACGCAGTCCGTCGGGTGCAAGATCATGGCGATGGATTTCGACGACATTCACGCCGGCAAGAACATTTTGGCTGCAGTTTTGCTCGTTGCCGGCTTCATGACCGGTGATGCGGCAGCCCAGTCTATCAATGATTTCCCGACAGTGACGCGAGCCGACTATGTCTATGGCTGCATGAAAGTGAATGGAGAAACCCGCGAGGCCTTGGAAAAGTGCTCCTGCTCGATCGACGTCATCGCCTCGCTGATCACCTATGAACAATACGAGGCAGCCGCGGCCTTCATGAGCATGGGCCAAGTGCCAGGGGAGCGTGGCGCCGTCTTCCGTCAGAGCGAGCCCGCAAAATTGGCGACATCGGAACTCCAGCGCGCCCGGGCGGAGGCGGAGGTGCGGTGTTTCTAGGGCCGGAACCCTTCTGCCGGCATCAATGAGACGGGAGGCCCCGCAGCGCCGCTTGCCCTTCGGATTGTCCGGTGCCGCAATTTCCAATCCGCCGCCCTCTTTGCACTTCAACAAACGTCATGTTCTTTCCGCCCATGATCATGTGGATGCGGCCTTCGAAAGCGCCGTCCGACAGCTTGAATTGCGCGCGCGCTTCCGATCGTTCGTAGGGCCTGCCAGGGCAAAGTATTTCGAAAGTGAGCGCCGCCGCATCGAGCCGGATATTGCGGGCGGGACAACGGGCGAGCGGGTTGTTGGAGCTGAGCACTGGCAGAGATTGGCGATGCTCCGTCACGCAGATGCGCGCGGTGCGGTTGGTCGCGAACCGCTCAACATGCGGCACTTCAAGCCGGTAGGTGACCTCGTATGAGCCGGGTTCAAACCCGCCGGCAAAAACCGGGTTCGCCAGGAGAAGCAGAGCGGCGGCCGGTCCACGCATGCATAAGTCTCCCGATCAATCTCGAAAGGCCCGCTTGAGATTCCGGACCTTGTCGAAATTGCGCGCCTGGTCGAGGTCTTTCAACTTCTGCAAGATAGCCGATGTCACGTCAGCCTGATCGAAATCGGCCCCCGCAAGACGCGCGCCCGTCAGATTTGCGCCGCCCAGTTCCGCGCCGTACAAATTCGCGCCAGAAAGATTGGCATCCTTCATCACCGCGAATTCCAGCATCGTGCGCGAGAGATTGGCATCGGAGAAGTCAGCCCCCTCCAGCCGCGCCGAGCGCAATACAGCCCGCATGAGCCCCATGGACTGGTTCTTCATATCGGCCGAAAGGTCCGCCCCATTGAACCTGGCCGCGGCGAAATTGGAGTTCGTCAAGTCGGCCGTGATCCGGGCTCCGGAAAGATCGGCCCCTTTGAAGTTGGCGCCCCGCATTTGACTTGCCACGAGGCTCGCCTCACGAAGGCTTGCACCTTCGAACGAGGCGGAGAGTCCCCAGGCCTGATCGAGAATGGCTTTGTCGAGCTTGCAATTACTGAATGACGTCTTGTTGAGGTAAGCGCCTCGGAAATTCGCGCCTGTTAGATCGAGGCCGGAGAGATCGAGCCCCGATAGCCGCTTGCCTGCCAGATTGACCGGCGCGCCTTTCGCCACAAGCGCAGCCACATCGTCACGGCTCATCTCCGCCATGGTCATCTTGGGAGAGTTGAGATCAACCCCCATCATCGAATCCTGCGCGACAACAGAAGGTACCGTCGCAAGAAGCAGAGCCGCCACGGCCAAGCCAAAAACTCTGATCATGGCTGTGCTCCGAGAGACGCCAAAGCGGCAGCCAAACGGTGTTTGATCAGCCAGTTAAGACCCCGCTTCCACGAGCTGTCGGTATTCGAGCGGATATCGGCATTCTGCTGGATGAGAAGGCGGTTCGAGGCAACATCGAAAACATCGACCCTGATGTTGAGGATCAGGTTTGAGACCTTGTGAACGGAACCGAGCACCGCGAGCCTGCCTCCAACCGCCTGCGCAAGCCTCTGCACACAACCGCATGCGGAAAGGTTGGACGCCTCAGCCTCCGCCGCGATGGGCGCCATGTCGCAGTTTTTCCAACCGCTGTCTGCTTCGACCCACTGCCGCAGCTGCGCCGTGAGAAGTCCCAGGCGCACCTGCTCCTCCTTCTTCACGCCATTGATCTCGCCTTCGAGACTATGGTCGGTCATCTCGAACTTGAAAACAGCGATGCACGGAGCCGAGGCCTCCGCCAAGGATTTTGACGGCAATATGGCAAGAGCAGAAAACAGCCCTGCGACTGCAATCAACCGATACGAACGTATGACCATGGCCCGCTCGCTTTCCAAGACTGCACGTTACAGTGC
>JBJXGL010000024.1:0-11575 GCA_046160365.1 Aestuariivirga sp.
TCGTCGCGGTGGACGCTTGCGGTCTTGATGTTCTTCTCCGAGGGATCGACGCCGACGATCTCGGCTCCAAGCCTTGCCATCGGTTCGGTCAGCAGTCCCCCGCCGCAGCCGATGTCCAGAAACCGCAAGCCCTTGAATGGCTGCCGGTCGAAGGGATCGCGCGCAAACCGCGCGGTCACGTGTTCCTTGATGTAGGTGAGGCGCACCGGATTGAATTTGTGGAGCACCCCGAATTTGCCTTTCGGGTTCCACCATTCGGCGGCCATTTTCGAGAATTTCTCAACCTCGGCGGGGTCAATCGAAAGCGCGGCAGCGGTCATTTGGTGTCCTTTGCACGGATTATTGCATAAGCGAAGGTCGTCATCTATGAGTACGCCGCAACGTCTTCAGAGGTTTGTTAAAGGGCGATCCGGCTGAGAGGACCAGCGGCCAAGGCTGGGGCTTTTCGGCACTTGAGGGGTGTGGGGCCGATGGGCCGTTTGGTGATGAAATTCGGAGGCACGTCGGTCGCGGATGTGGAGCGCATCCGCAATGTCGCGCGCCACGTCGAGCGGGAAGTGAAGGCGGGCCATCACGTGGCCGTGGTCGTCTCCGCCATGGCCGGCACGACCGACCGGCTGGTTGGCTGGTGCCGGGAAGCCGCGTCTTTTCATGACGCCCGGGAATACGACGCCATCGTCGCCTCCGGCGAGCAGGTCACCTCCGGTCTACTCGCCATCGTGCTGCAGGACATGGGCATTCCGGCGCGCTCCTGGCATGGCTGGCAGATTCCGCTGAAAACCGATGGCGTTCATGGCGCGGCACGCATTGCCGCCATCGACGGCGACGAAATCAGAAAGCGCATGGAGCAGGGGCAGGTCGCGGTGATCGCGGGCTTCCAGGGCATCGGCCCCGACAAGCGCATCACCACGCTGGGCCGGGGCGGATCGGATACCTCGGCGGTCGCGGTGGCGGCGGCGCTTGATGCGGCCTGCGATATCTATACCGATGTGGACGGCGTCTACACGGCCGACCCCCGCATCGTGACCGCTGCGCGCAAGCTTGACCGCATCTCCTACGAAGAAATGCTGGAGCAGGCCTCGCTTGGCGCCAAGGTGCTGCAAACCCGTTCTGTCGAACTGGCGATGGTCTATAAGGTGCCCTTGCAGGTGCGTTCGAGCTTCGAGCCGCCGGACGCGGCAAACCAGAACAAACCCGACGGCACCGGCCCCGGGACACTCGTATGCGATGAGGAGCGAATCGTGGAGCAACATGTGGTGAGCGGCATCGCCTACTCGCGCGATGAGGCGAAAGTGGCGATCCGCAAGGTGAAGGACCAGCCGGGCGTATCCGCCTCGCTGTTCGGCCCTCTCGCAGAAGCCGACATCAGCGTCGACATGATCGTGCAGAATGTCTCCGCCGATGGCTCGACCGCCGACATCACGTTCACGGTGGCGCGCAAGGATCTGCAAAAGGCCATCGAGGTGCTGAACGGCGTCAAGGACAAGATCGGATTCCAGGAACTCATGCATTCGGCCGACGTGGCCAAGGTGTCGGTCGTCGGAATCGGCATGCGCAGTCATGCGGGCGTTGCCGCGAAGATGTTCAAGTCGCTGGCCGAGAAGGGCATCAACATCCAGGCCATCACCACATCCGAAATCAAGGTGAGCGTGCTGATCGACGAAGCCTATACCGAACTCGCGGTGCGTGCCCTGCATCAGGCTTATGGGCTGGACGCAAAGCACTAGAGCAGCCATGACAATAGCCATCCGCCATAAACAAGCCGCACGTCCGAAATGGACGTCAACGCGCGTGCGCGAGGGCACTGCCTGATGCCTGGCTCCGCCCTCGGCCCGCGCGTCCTGCTCAAGCGGCTCCGCGAGGTGATGGCGGAACCGGAGACGGCGCAGAAGCGGCTCGACAAGATCGTCACCCTGATCGCCGCCAACATGGTGGCGGAAGTCTGCTCAATCTATGTGATGCGGCCGGGCGACTTCCTCGAGCTTTACGCCACAGAAGGCTTGAAGCGCGAAGCCGTGCACAAGTCGCGGCTCAAGACCGGCGAAGGCCTTGTGGGCTTGATCGCGCAGCAAGCGATCGGATTGAGCCTCTCCGACGCGCAACATCATCCTGCGTTCAAATATCTCCCCGAGACCGGCGAAGAAATCTACAACGCCTTCCTCGGCGTGCCGATCATGCGCGGCGGCTCGGTGATGGGCGTGCTGGTGGTGCAGAACCGCACGCAACGCCACTACACCGACGAGGAAGAGGAGGCGCTGCAAACCACTGCCATGGTGCTGGCGGAGGTGATCGCATCGGGCGAACTCCGGGAAGTGGCGCGCGAAGTGGCGGCCGACGTCGCCCATGTGCGCAGCCATCATCTGCGCGGCGAGTCACTGGCGGATGGCATCGCTCTCGGACTTGCGGTTCTACACGAGCCGCGCGTCGCCATCGAGAACATGATCGCCGAGAACATTCCGGAAGAGCGCAAGCGCCTGCAAAAGGCCGTCGAAAAATTGCGCACGCATGTCGACGAATTGCTCGATGGCTCGGACGAAGCGGAAGCGACCGACTATTCCGACGTGCTCGAAACCATCCGCATGTTCGCGCGCGACAAGGGCTGGGTGAACCGGCTTAATGAAGCCGTCGACACCGGCCTCACGGCGGAAGCCGCCGTCGAGCGCGTACAGACCGACAATCGCGCCCGCATGATGCGCACCGGCGATGCTTACCTGCGCGAGCGCATGCACGATCTCGACGATCTGTCGAACCGGCTGCTCCGCATCCTGACGGGCGCGGTCGCCACCGCCTCGCGCAGCGATCTACCCGCGAATTCGATCATCGTCGCCCGCAACATGGGGCCGGCCGAACTTCTGGACTACGACCGCAGCAAGATCCGTGGCGTGATTCTGGAGGAGGGCGGCAAGACCAGCCATGTGGCCATTGTCGCGCGCGCGCTTGGCATTCCCGCGGTCGGCCAGGCCGTGGGGCTCATCGATCTCGTCGATACCGGCAGCCCCATCATTGTCGATGGCGCAACTGGCGAATTGTTCGTGCGCCCGTCGCCAGATTTGCAACGCGCCTATGCCGAGAAAGTCCGGTTCTATGCGCGGAAGCAGGCGCAGTTCGCGGAGCTGCGCGACAAGCCGGCGCTGACGCGCGATGGCGTGAAGATCGAGCTCAACATCAATGCCGGCCTGATTGTCGACATGCCGCATCTCCATGACTCGGGTGCCGATGGCGTTGGGCTTTACCGCACCGAATTGCAGTTCATGCTGGCGCAGCGGTTTCCGCGTCTGGCCAGCCAGATGAAGCATTACGGCGCCATCATCGAACAAGCCAAGGGCAAGCCCGTCGTCTTCAGAACCCTCGACATTGGCGCCGACAAGACGCTGCCCTATCTCCGGCAGCCGAAGGAAGAAAACCCGGCGCTCGGCTGGCGCTCGATCCGCATGGCGCTCGACCGCCCGGCATTGCTGCGGCTCCAGGTCCGCGCCCTGATGCTGGCGGGAGCGGGACTGCCGATGAAGATCATGTTCCCGATGATCGCGGATGTCGACGAATACCGGCGCGCGGCGGAGACGGTTGAAGCCGAGAAAACCTATCTCGCGGCGCGCGGGCATCAGTTGCCGTCGCAGGTGAGGCTCGGCGTGATGATCGAAATTCCTTCGCTCGTCTGGCAACTCGACCAGATTCTGCCGATTGTCGATTTCGCCTCGATCGGATCGAACGATCTGGTGCAGTTCCTGTTTGCGTCGGACCGCGGCAACCCGCGCCTTGCAGGACGTTATGATCCCTTGAGCCCTTCGGCGCTCTTGGTGATGCGCACCATCGTTGAGGCGGCAGAGCGGCACAAGAAGCCGGTGACGCTTTGCGGCGAACTTGGCGGCCGCCCGCTCGAGGCCATGGGGCTCGTCGGCATCGGCCTCACCTCGATCTCCATGGTGCCGTCGGCGATAGGCCCAGTCAAAGCCATGATCATGAGTCTCGACCGCGCCAAGCTGTGGAGCTTCTTGGAGCCCTTGCTCAGAAGCCCAGCGCATTCGATCCGCGGCGATCTCCTCGAATTCGCGCAGCGGCAGGGTGTTACGCTTTAGTTCGCTCACGGACGAATCGAAATGCGCGCTGTTCCTTAGCTAGTTGGGAGAAAGGAATATTACTCCTCCAACTTGCTGGGGAGAGGCCCGGGATCATCCCCGCCGGTGTGCGGAAACACACCGCCCGATCCCATTGCCGCCGGTATGATTGAAAAATGAACGGGAAATCACCGCGCCGTTCAAGGCGGGCTCAAAACCCGTCGGTAGTTAATAACACCATGGCGGGAGACCGGTGGTTTCCTTCGCTCAATCAACTGGAGGAAATTCATCATGTCGGTCTGGGAAGATATCGGAACGGGCGCCGCGATTGGCGGCATCATTGGCGGACCCGTGGGAGCGTTCGTGGGAGGCTATATTGGGTTTGGAACCAACATCGGCGTTGGTGATCTCGATCTGCAAGGAGTACTTCCACCTTCCGTCATCTATGGCACGGAAGGCGATGACGCGCTTCTGTGGACAATGTCGAGCGAATATTCCGTTCCCTCATGGAACGGCCTTGGCGGCAACGACTTCCTCAACCTGCAATTCTCCGACGCATTCCCGGTCACGGCTCCGGAGTTTTTCGATGGCGGCGATGGCTTCGACACATTGCGGATCGCCACTGACGAGGGCCGCTCGCTGATCATGAATCCGGGCCATGCCTCCATCGGTCCCGGCGGCCTCGACACGTTCAGCCAGAGCTTCAACATCTACAATTTCGAGCGTTATGAAATCCTGTCGTCGTGGGGCAACGATGTCATCACCACAGGCGAAGGCAGTGACTGGATTGTTTCCAATGAAGGCGATGATCTGATCAGCGGCGCCGGTGGCGACGACCAGATCGATGGTGGCGCCGGCAAAGACACGGTCTTCGGCGGCGCCGGCATCGATACGATCTATGGCGGCGACAACAGCGACACGCTCTACGGCGGCGATGACCGCGATTTCATCTACGGCGGCGATGGCAACGACAGCCTCTTCGGCGACGCCGGCGATGATTGGCTGGAAGGCGGAGCCGGACGCAATTCGCTCAATGGTGGGACAGGCAACGACGTGCTCATCGGCGGTGACACCGCCAATACTCTAATTGACATGTCGGGCACCGACGCCATCTACGGCGGCGCTGGCGTTGATTTAATCAGGGTCCATGCCTCAAACGGGGATATCATTGATGGCGGGCTCAACCCGAATGCCTTCGGAGACTCGGCAACGCTCATTCTCGATAGCAGATACAGCAGCGCGGTAACGGGTGCTGGCGGCTGGGTGTTCAATGCAGGCACCGGCGCGGGCGACCGTGTCATCAGTGGCGTCAAGGGCTCCGGCCTCTATCAGGTAATTTTCCACGATACTCAGCATTTCGACGTTTATGGTGTGGAGACCTTCGATGTCACCGGCTCGAATGGCAATGACACTCTCACCGGCGGCAACCAGTTGGACATCCTTCGCGGTGGCGCAGGTCTCGACCGGCTCAACGGCGCTGGTGGCAACGACCAATTGCATGGCGGATTGGGCAACGACCAGCTTACTGGCGCTGCCGGCGCGGACTCCTTCCACTTCGACACGCTTCTCGGCGCCGCCAACGTGGATACCGTGACGGATTTCAATGCCGCGGATGACACCATCGTTCTGGAGAATGGCATCTTCACGCTCCTGGGCTACACCGGCACCATCCTGGCGCAGGACTTCAAGGCGATTGGCAATGGTACCCCCGGCGGCGGACTCGATGCCGACGACCACATCATCTACAACCGCAACAACGGCGACCTGATCTACGACACCAATGGCTCAGCCGCTGGCGGTGCTACGGTGTTCGCCCGCATCTCCGCGGGTCTCAATCTGACTGTCGATGACTTCATGATCGTCTGAGGGTTTTTCGAGGAACTGACGGCCTGCGCATTCGGATGTTCCGGATTGCGCGGGCTGCTGTGGCGCAACGGGGGGATCAACCGTAGACTGATTGGAGAATGCGCCGCATTGCCCACCTTCGTCATTCCATCTCGGCGTCACCAGAATCGTTCGCCTCCCACGGCGCCCGAGGAGGCACTGATTGCATGGGAATAGCGAAGCAATTTCCGGTGGAGGATCCATTGACGGGCTACTCCCGCCCCTTGTCCCTCTCAACACCTGTTGTGCTCACTTGGGGTAGCCAATCCGGAAGGGTGCAAAATACCCCCGGAGGCGCCAGAGAAAACTTCCCCCGTTAGCCACCCATTCACCATTCTCGTTCATTGTTTCGGCGTGAACAGCGTTAACGGGCGGTTAATTGCGCCCGCCATTCGAGAGTAGCGACATGACCGCCCAGGATATCGAGACCGCCGCCGCCGCCGAAGATCAGTTGGAACAGACTGGCGAGATGGAAGAGACCGGAACGCCGGAGGAAACAACGGAACACGCGATGTTCCGCATCAAGCCCGACGGCGACACCGATCCCGCGGGCGAGGCGGGCTGGTATCTGCAGCGCGAGCGCGAACGGCGCGGGCTTTCGCTCGAGGATGCGGGCGAAGCGACCGGCGTTCATCCCTATCACATCGAGGCTATCGAGTATGGCGACTTGACGCGCATGCCGGAGCGCCGCGAGGCGCTGGAAATGGTCGCACTCTATGCGCAGTTCCTCGAATTCGATCCGCAACCGCTGATCGCGCATTACGATGCCTTCCTACCGTTGCCGGAAGTCGCGGCCGAAGAGGCCCATCCCGCCGATCCGCTTCCGCTTTCGAGCGCCAAGATTCTGAAATTCGGCAAGATGCCGAAAATGCCGAAGATCAATATCCGGATTCCCGCCATGCCTGGCGGAACCGGCGGGATCGTGGCTTCGGTCGCCGGCGCCATCATGCTGTTCGCTGGCGCTTCCTGGCTGATGATGCCCGGTGGCGAGACCGCTCCGCAGCAGAATGTCGCAGCTGTCGAGACGCCCGCCGAAGAGATCCCCGTTAACGAGCAGGAGCCAACCGAGCAGGCCACCGCCGAGATTGCGAGCGACGATCAGATCGCAACGTCGTCCACGGACGAACAGGCCGCCGACATCACGGTCAAGGAAGAACCGATGGCCGACGATCAGTTGGCCGCTCTCGCCGAAACCGAAGCGGCCCAGGGCAATTCCTCCGAAGGCAGCAACCTCGAAGGCTTGGGCGATTTCATCACCCAGCAGGTGCCGGACGAGAAGCCCGCGGAAGAGCCGCAGAATGTGGCGAGCATCCAGTCCGCCGACGACATGATCCAGACGCCCGAAGGCCGCACCTTCGGCATCAAGAATGGCGACACGCGCCTCGTGCTCAAGGCCAAGGCCCCGGTGTGGGTTCGGATCGAAGATGCATCCGGCAATGTGGTGATGACCCAGATGCTGATGCAGGGCGATACCTACCGCGTCCCCGACCGCGACGGCCTCGTGGTGATCGCCCGCGACGGCGGGCTTCTGAGCTACCTGATCGACGGCCAGGAAAAGGGCATCCTCGGAACGCCGGGCGAAATCCTGGTGGGCCGCCCGCTCGATATCAAAGCGCTGGAAGGGCAGGGCTGACGCCTTGGCATCAAGGCGGCGCTTGCTCTACAAGCGCCGCGCATGACCAGGATTCCACAGGAAAAACTTGACCGGATCGTGCAGCGCTTCGCCGCTGTCGAGCATGATCTTTCGAGCGGCGCTTCGGGCGATCAGTTCGTCAAGCTGTCGAAGGAATATGCCGAAATCGAGCCCACGGCGAAGGCGGCACTTGCCCTTCGCAAGGCCTATGGCGAACGCCGCGACGCTGAGGAGATGATCGCGGCTGGCGGCGAGATGGCGGAAATGGCGCAGGCCGAGCGCAACGATCTCGACACCCGCATCGAAACCATGGAGCAGGCTCTCCGCATCCTGCTCCTGCCCAAGGATGCCGCCGACGAGCGAAACGTCATTCTCGAAGTGCGCGCTGGCACCGGCGGCGATGAAGCGGCGATCTTCGCGGGTGATTTGTTCCGCATGTATCAACGCTACGCGGGCTCGCAGAACTGGCGGGTCGAGATCATATCGGCGAGCGATGGCGAGCATGGCGGCTACAAGGAAGTGATCGCCAACATCTATGGTGCGGGCGCCTATGCGAAAATGAAATTCGAATCCGGCGTGCACCGGGTGCAGCGCGTGCCCGACACCGAGACACAAGGCCGCATCCACACCTCCGCCGCCACGGTGGCCGTGCTTCCCGAGGCCGAGGAAGTGGACATCAAGATCGAGGACAAGGATTTGCGCATCGACGTCTACCGCTCGTCCGGTCCCGGCGGGCAATCGGTCAACACCACCGACTCGGCGGTGCGCATTACTCACATCCCGACTGGTCTTTCCGTTGCGCAGCAGACCGAGAAGTCGCAGCTCAAAAACAAGAACGCGGCGATGAAGCTGTTGCGCGCCAGGCTCTATGAGATCGAACGCAACCGCATTGACTCCGAGCGTTCCGCCACGCGCAAAGGGCAGGTGGGATCGGGCGACCGCTCTGAGCGCATCCGCACTTATAATTTTCCGCAAGGCCGCGTCACCGACCACCGCATCAATTTGACACTCTACAAGCTCGATCAGATCATCGAAGGTCCTGCGCTCGAAGAAATGGTGCAGGCGTTGATGACGCATCATCAGGCGGAACTGCTCGCCACCGAAGAATCCAATGCCTGAGACTGTCTGCGGCCTGCTTGCGGAAGCAAAGCGGCTCTTGAAGGATGATGTTGAGGATGCAGCGCTCGATGCGCGGTTGCTCCTGCAATACGCGGCAAAAGTCAGTCACGAAGATATCGTGGCCTATCCCGAACAGCCGGTTGCGGAAAATGCCGCGCAATCGTTTCGCAACTTTGTGCAGCGCCGAAAAAACAACGAACCTGTTTCGCGCATTATCGGCGAGCGTGAGTTCTATGGCCGCGTCTTTGCGATCTCGCCTGCCGTGCTCGATCCGCGGCCTGATACCGAAACGCTGATCGACCTCGCTCTCGAATATCTGAAGGGCCACACAGCACCACGCATTCTCGATCTCGGAACCGGAAGCGGCATTCTTGCTGTCACGCTCCTGGCGGAGTTGCCGAACGCATCCGCTGTCGCCACTGACATTTCCAGAGCCCCTTTGACTGCCGCACGCGGAAATGCGGACCGCCTTGGAGTAGGAAACCGCCTCGAAACCCTGCAAGCGAACTGGCTCGACGGCGTTACTGGTATCTACGATCTGATCGTCTCCAATCCACCCTACATCCCGCTGGCGGATATCGCCGGCCTTGCCCCGGACGTGAAGGACTACGACCCGGCCAAGGCGTTGGACGGAGGCCCGGACGGGCTTGAGGCCTACCGCCGAATCGCCGTTGGCGCGCCTGCCCATCTCGCCCCCAGAGGAGCTGTCCTCGTTGAATCCGGGGCCGGGCAGCAGCCCTCCGTCAAAGCCATTTTCGGCGCCCAAGGGCTTGAATTCCGCCAGTCGAAAGCCGATCTGGGAGGCCATGAGCGGGCGCTCCTGTTCATCAGACGCCCATAAAAAAACCATTGGAATGGACTAAGCAATTCCGCTATGAGGAACTTGGTCATTCATTCTGCCCTTTGCGATAGCGCCGGGCTGGGGTGCCAGTAGGCGGGGTTTTTCCCCCTTCTTCACCATTCGCCAGCGCAGTTGAGGGACGGCAATTCCAATCGGAAAAGCCTGCGGCAGAAGAACAGAGACCGCAACCACAGGGTTCGGATTTGGCAAGACTCACCGCATGAGTCGTCCAGTTTGCTAACACCCTATTTTGGGAATGGGGCGGCTTTGGCCGTTTGCGCACTTTGAACTTCGATAATGGATTTCGCATGAGACCTGGTCAGCACAATAACAAGCGCGGCCGCGGCCGTAATAATCGCCGTCATGGCGGCGGTAGCGGTGGGGGCGGTGGCGGAGGCGGGGGCGGCGGCAATCCGCTGAGCCGCGTCTACGAGAGCAACGGACCGGACGTGAAAGTCCGGGGCACCGCCCAGACCATTGCCGACAAGTATCTCCAGCTTGGCCGCGATGCCCAATCCGCAAGCGATATCGTGATGGCCGAAAGCTACTACCAGTTCGCCGAGCATTATCTCCGCATCGTCTCGGCGGCGCAGGCCTATCAGCAGCAGTACCAGCAGCAGTTCCGCAAGCCCGGCGATGACGAGGGCGACGAGGGCGACGATGGTGCGGACGGCGAGGGCGAAGATTCCCCGGCGATGACCAGCGACTCGCAGCAGCCGGGCCTTGGCGATCAGCCCGATATCGCGGCCGCGCAGGCCGGGGATATGCCGGAGCAGCCGCGCCAGCAGCAGCGGCCGCGCGAATTCCGCGACAATCGCGACAACCGTGAAGGCGGCGGGCGTGAGCGTTTCCGCCCGCGTTGGCAAGACAAGCGGGACCGCAATCAGGATCCGCCGCGCGACCAGGATGGCGAAACTCGCAGCCAGCCCGCGCGCAATGAGGATGCTCCGGCGGACAACGGCCAGCAGGCCGAGGAGTCCGGCCAGTGGGAAGCGCCATCGTTCCTTCGCACGCCTCTTCCGGTAACTGCCAGCGCCGATGAAGCGCCGGTGGAGCCGTCGCGCCCCGCACGTACAAGGCGCGCCAAAGCGGTCGAGGCACCGCCCGCGGAAGACGCGCCACAAGGCGAGTAAGCTCCGGTTAACTTCACGCCGCAGTCACGCGCTTGTGGCCGCGATTGATTTCACTTCCCGTGCGCGCTTGCGTATGAACACGTGAAGAGGAGTTGCTCATGCGCAAACTGATGCTCGCCGCCGCCGCCGTATTGTCTTTTACTTCTCACGCCAATGCCGAGACCGCCGTGTTCGCGGGCGGCTGTTTCTGGTGCGTCGAGAGCGATATGGACAAGGTCAAGGGTGTCACTTCGACAACATCCGGCTACGCCGGCGGCACGCTCAAGAACCCGACCTACGAAAATCACGAAGGCCATGTCGAGGCGGTGAAGGTCGAGTTCGACCCGGCAATCGTCTCCTACGACCAGCTGGTGGCGCGCTTCCTGCGCACCGTGGATGTGACCGACGATGGCGGTCAGTTCTGTGACCGTGGATTTGCCTACACCACAGCTGTCTTCACCTTCGGCAAAGCTCAAAAGGCTTCGGCCGATGCCGCCATCGCGGCCGCGAAAAAATCGCTCGAGAAAGAAATCGCAACCCCGGTCAGGAACTTCACCACATTCACTGACGCCGAGGACTATCACCAGAACTACTACAAGGGCGATGACCTGAAACTCACCCGCTTCGGCCTGATCCGCCAGTCGGACGCCTACAAGCGTTACCGCAAAGCCTGCGGCCGCGATGCACGGGTCAAGGAAGTCTGGGGCAAGGAAGCCTTCACCGCCGGCGTTCCCGCTGGCGGAAGTTGATTGCCCGGCGGCCTGACACGCCCGCTTGTATGAGCCGTGGATGTGATTTCTCGATTGAAGTGGCTACAGATTTCCTGCCCGCGAGGGCTGGAGATGCCCGGCTCCGCGAGCTTACGGAGCCGGGCAGACAGGGTGACGGATCGAAGATCGCCAGAAGCCTTTTGGGCTGTGGGAGAGCGTGA
>JBJXGL010000025.1:0-6814 GCA_046160365.1 Aestuariivirga sp.
CCTTGCGCGATTACGCCCGCTTCGGCCAGCTCTTGCTCGATAACGGCGGCGGCATCGTGCCGCCATCATGGATCGAATCCACCCGCACCGGCAATCACGCCATCTTCCACGCCCCCTACACGCTGACGCTTCCCCAAGGCGCTTACCGCAACCAGTTCTGGATCGAAGACCCAGTCAGCCGCACCATCATGGCGCGCGGCGTCTTCGGCCAGCTCATCTACATCAACTGGCAGCACCAGCTCGTCGCCGTGAAACTCTCCAGCTGGCCCGACTTCCTCAACGTGCCCTTCAACCTCGCAACGCTCGGCGCCATTCATGCGATCGCGCGACATATCGCGTGAGTCTTTTTCAGAGACGGTGATCATCTTCTGATGCGCGCGCTGACAACTGGCGCTCGTGGCGCACACGGCTCATGGCAATTCGTGGATGCTGAGCTTGATCAATTTGCTTTTTCTCATCCTGCTTCTGATGTCGCGTCATCATCAGATGGGCGAACTGTAAGTGTCATAGGGGCTAAGGGGTTGAAGATGTGGCAGGTACTTTTAGCGTCGCTCACAGTGCAAGGCGCTAGCGATCAGTACACGGACAGTTGCATTGCCAGCACGTGTTGACCAAGCCTGTCCTCTCGCCTTCAAGATCAAGGCGATCAGGCGGGTTGAGCGAATGAGTACTTCGCACGCACCCCGTTGCACAAAGTTGTTGTTGCATGGCATGGTCGGTGAATCCATAGGGTCCCGGCATGACAGTGACGTTGAATACCAGGGCTGATTTCACCATCGAAAACTGCAAGCGGGTTGCCTGGTCAGGCGAAGCGGTTGAACTTGGCGAAACCGCTGTGCGGGCAATCGCACAGGCGCGTGAAGCCTTTCTGCAATTGATCAACAACCCTGACGTCACCATCTACGGTGTCAACACTGGTTATGGCGGAAGAGCGAAGCTGCGCCTCAATGCAGAAGCCCGCCAAACCCAGGCGGCACTTCCCACGCATCATCGTGCCGCGTCCTGGGGCAAAGCACTGCCAGACCGGGTAACACGCGCCATCGTGTTTGCGAGGCTCGCAAACTTCATTGAGGGTCACGCCGCCGTTTCGCCTGCCGTTGCCAAGGCGGTAGCCGGCATGTTGTCGGGAGGTTCCATGCCCTATGTGCCTGCGCGCGGACAAGGAGGTGCTGGAGAAATCCTGTCATTGTCACACATATTTTTGCACGCGCCCGGACAATGGCCGCTGGCTGAGAAAGATCTGCTGGCGTTGGTCAATGGGTCACCGGCGGCATCTGCACTGATCGCCGATGCTGCGCTTTCTGCGCGCGCGCGGCTGGAGTTGTCGGCTGAGGTGTTCGCTCTGGCAGCGGAAGCTTTCAACACCCCGTACGGGCATTTTGCCGAAGAACTTGAAGACTGTTGGAACAATCCACACGATGCATGGGCCCTTTCTTCGCTGCGCGATCTGATGGGAGCGGGGGCAACGCCGCGCCGGCCTTACCAGGCACCCGTGAGCATTCGCATTCTGCCGCGCATTCTTGGACAGGTCCATCGTGCCGCACAAGCTGCGGAAGACGTGGCACGCCAGTCGCTCGCAGCCGTCAGCGACAATCCTGTCATCTTCCCACCTGGCCGGCAGAAGGGTCATGAGCGAGTTGTGAGCACCGGAGGCTATCACAATATGCAAGCGGCGGCCGCACTTGATGGCCTGGTGTGCGCTTATGCCAATCTCGCTGTCATCGCTGGCCGCATCGCAGCGAAGCTGCAAGATGAGAGTGTATCCTTGTTGCCGCAATTTCTCGGGGTTGACGATGGCTTGAGCTATCTCGGGTGTCTGCCGATGGCCATTGTCGGCTATGAAGAAGAAATGCGCATGCTGGCCATGCCGACACTTCTGCCCGGATCAGAGTCAGGAGCGTTTGGTCAGGATGATGTGGCTTCTCCGGTCTTTCTCGCCTGGCAGAAGTACGACCGCTCCAGTGTGTTGCTGGAACAATGCCTGGCCACACTTGCTCCCATCGCAACACGCGCGCTTAAGATCACCAACCGCCACGTGCCGGAGAAACTGCGGAAACTCGCTGCAGACATCGAGACCTGCTTTCCCGACGACGCGACAGACAGAGCCATGGGGTTCGATGCCGCGCAACTGGCGCAAGTCTTCCGGCAAAAGATTTTTGAAGCGGGCTGATATCAGGCTTTTAACACTGCCGGCCACCACAAGGCTCCGCGCCTCAATCACCGCCAGAAAGCCGCGCGGTACATTCATGTCCATAGCGTCCTGTCCCACAGAACAGCTGAGGGGCCCAAATTCGGGTTATTCGAACTCAGTGCCTGAAAAATTTCGTTTTTCAAATGATTTGCGCTCTGCCAATCTGCCGTCCGCTCAGGGATCTTCTCATGGATTTCATACATTTTCTCTCAAGCCACATGCTGGATCCAGCCATCGGCGGCAAAAGCCTTTACAAGGGCGTGGTTGCTCAGGCGCTGCAGGCTGAGGCTCTTGGTTATCGCGGTGTGGGCATTCCGGAGCATCATCTCGTCAACATCCTCCTGATTCCGTCGCCATTGCAGATGGCGGTTAAGATCGCCGCGCACACCAGCCGTCTGCTGCTGATGACGTCGGTGTGCCAGCTGCCGCTGCGCGACATGCGGATTTTCGCCGGTGAGGTCATCCAGGCACAGGCGTTGTGCGATGGACGGCTGATGCTGGGCGTGGGCAAGGGCGCCTTCGGTTTCGAGACGGGGCGCATGGGCGTTCCCATCGAGAGCACCAAGCCCTTGTTCGAGGAAGACCTGAAACTGCTCGAGGCGCTGCTGACGCAGGAGGATGTCTCGTGGACCGGCCCGCGCTACGATTTCGCGCCGCTCACCATCATGCCGCGGCCGGAAGATCCGATCCCGCTCATGGTGGCGGTGATGAACCCCGCAGGCATCGAGGCGGCGGCAAAGGCGGGCTATCATGTGCAGACCACGCCTTTGGGCGGCAGCCACCAGCAACTCCTCGATCAGGTGAACGCCTTCAAGCGCGGCAAGGCGGCGGCGGGCCGGCCGCTCGACACGCGCCTGAGCCTGCAGCGCGGCGTCTATCTCGTGAAGGACGACGCCGAACAGCGGCGCATCTCGGAACTCGCCTATACCTACTACAAGAGTTTCGACAACGTGTTCGGCGGTCCTGGAATCGTCGACAAGGGCATCATCCGGCCGCTGCCGCGCAGCCAGACACTGGAAGAACTCGCGGGCAACCTGCTGGTCTGCGGGCGCAATGAGATGGTTGATCGATTGTCCGTCTATGCGGAACTCGGCATCGATGAAGTGATTGCCACATCGAATTTCGGCCAATCCGAGGAAGCAACGCTCGACATGATGAGCCGTTTCGCGGAGGTCGTGATGCCGCAATTTGTGCAACCGAAAAAAGCTGCCTAAGGGGGAACCGTGCCGATCATCCGTGTCGAAATGTTCAAGGGCCGCACGCGCGAGCAGAAGAAAGCCATCGCCAGGGAGCTGGTGGATGGTTTCATCCGGGCGGCAGGCGGCAAGCCCGAGTCGTTCCACGTGGTCTTCACCGATGTCGAGAAAACCGACTGGGCGATCGGACATGACATGATGAGCGACAAGTATCCGGACAAGTGATCATGCCCACGTCGATCCGGTCCGCCTTCTCGGTGGAGGGCGAAGGCCCGCCGCTGCTCCTTATCCATGGCATCGGTGCTTCGCGCCATTCCTTCGATGGCCTTGTCGAGCGCCTTAAGGGAGAGTTCCGCTGCATCTCCTATGATCTGCGCGGCCATGACAGGTCGCCCACGCCGAAACCGCCCTACGTGCTCGATGATCTCGTTGAGGACCTTGAGGCGCTGCGCGCCGAGCTCGGAATCGAGAAGGCGCATTTCGCCGGGCATTCGCTGGGCGGCATGATCGGCCCCGCCTATGCGCGGAAATATCCCGGCCACGTGCTCTCTCTCGGCCTCTATTCCACCGCCGCATTCCGCACGCAGGATGACTCCGCGAAAGTGAAGGGCGTCGTTGCGGCGATGCGCGCGAGAGGCATTCCGCAAGTGCTCGAGACACTCAAGGACCGCTGGTTCACGCCGGAGTTTGCGGCGCGATCGCCTGAGGTCGTCGCCCGCCGCATGAAACAGGTGATTGACACGGACCCCGACGTGTTCCTGTCCGTCTTCGATATCTACGCGGAAACCGAAATGTCGCCCTGGCTGCATGAGGTGAAGGCACCAGCACTCGTCCTCACCGGCGAAAATGACGGTGGATGCAATCCGAGACTCAACCGTGAGATCGCGGCGGCCATGCCAGGTTCGGAGCTGGTCATCCTGCCCGTCCTCCGCCACGCGATTCTTCTCGAAGCCGCCGACCAAGTAGCGCCGCCGGTGCTGGCGTTCCTGCGGAAAGTGCGATCTTAGGCCTCGAGTTGCGATGAAAGCGCATTTAATTGCCTAAGCTGCTACTCTGCAGTGGGGCGAGCGCAGCAATTAAATGCACTGTCACTGTAATTTCCATTGCAACCCTTCCTATGCATTTCGGCATTCCATCCCCCATGCTGGCCGGTGCCATCAAATGCTATGCCAGCGATGCGGCGGAACCTCGGTGCAAGGCAACTGCCGGCGCCGGTGGGAGCGGGGGCGTAGGATAAACCGCGCAGCATGAACGAAAGCAGGCTCTGACGTTCAGCCAGCATTCAGATCGCGAAAGGCATTATTGGGCAAATTCGAGGAAATCGCACCCATGACCAAATACGCCGCCCCCACGAAACTCTTGTCCGACCCACTCCTTGCCCCTGTGTCCATCGATCCATTGACCATGGCCGAATTGACCTGGCATCAAATGGAAGTCTCCGAGTACGGACAACACCTGCCTCGAGGCGAAATTAAGGGCACGGCCTACAGCACTTCCCGCGGCATCCTTGTCCTGTGGGACGCGGATGGCACAAACAGCAGCTACCGTCTGTCGGAATGGATAGATGTGTTCCTGGGGTCCGATGCAGACGAGGAGGTGTTCGGTTTCGAGGGCGGTGACACTCTGCGCGGCGAGGGCGGGCAGGACTATCTGGATGGCGGCGCCGGCGATGACTGGCTCTACGGCGGATCTGGAAATGACGTGCTGGTTGGCGGCGAAGGCAAGGACCGCCTCGAAGATGGCAGTGGCTCGGACCGTGTCTATAGTGGCGAAGACGACGACGTGCTTGTGGGAACATCCGACGGCAACATCGATATTTTTGACGGTGGCGGCGGCGTTGACCTGTTCGTCGGCGGCGATGGCGATGACGTCATCGATCTCGGGCGCGGATACCGCCAGGAATCCGGATTGATCTACGATCTCCTGAGAAACATCGAAAAATTCGATGGCGGCGGCGGAAACGACACGATCCTCGGCACGTCCGGCAACGATCAGATCGAAGGCGGCGATGGGGCCGATACGATATACGGGTTTGATGGCAACGACACGCTGGGAGGCGGCGACCTGGACGACGGCGATGTTCTCTACGGCGGCGAGGGAAACGACGAACTCACGCTGTTTACGCAAGGCTATGGCGGCGAGGGAGACGACGTTCTCAGCGCCGGGCGGGAAATGACGGGCGGTGCCGGGCACGACCGCTTCGTCATAGTAGGCGAAAACGTCATAACGGACTTCACGCCAGGCGAAGACGTGCTCGATTTCATGCCACTCGGCCACAACTACCATCGGCAATTCGGCAGCAGCGCCGAGCTACTGCATGCAATGCATGATACCGCCGAGGGCCTCTACATTTCATTCGATGTGGTCTGGCCGGATGGTGACGTGGAATTCTCTTTCCTGCTCCTGCAGGGCGTGCATCGCGGAGACATCCTGCCGGGCGACATCTGGTGGTGAGACGAGGACCGGGGAACAGCACGAACTTCCGTATACGGATCAATGCGCACATCACCCCCGCGCCTTGGCGCTAAGAGAATTAAATGTCTTGGGCTGCACCCTTCCATCGCCCGACACCCCCACCGGCGGGCTTGACCCGCCGGCCCAGTCTTTCAAGCGGCACGGCGCCGCCGGAAAGCTTGGGCCGGCGCATCACCTACGCCGATGGTCGAACAGGGGGAGAGGGCAAGTCTCAACGGACCTAATACCAGAGTTCATAGACTCTGACTGGTTCCCCTCTTGTCCGTCACCCCGGCGAAGGCCGCGGCCCAGCTTGCATCTCGCGACGATTTCCCAGTCAACATCCATAAATAGCTGGACCCCGGCCTTCGCCGCTATCGCATGCACAGATTTTCCGTGCCGCCGGTAAGCCGCCCGATGCTCTTGCGATGGTCGCATCGACGGCAAGATGCGCGCCTCCTCAACGGAAACAACTCGTATTTCGCCTTAAATTGCGTCGTGGAACTCCCGCAAATGGCCAAGACGGGGTCATGGCCCGGCGCTGCTCCGGCCGTGCCACAGGCACCGAACGTCGAGCTGCGGCCTAGAGGCCGGCTTGGCCATTTGCGACCCTCGCAACAGCAATCGAGATGTGTGAATCCGATAGCGGCCTTCGCCGGGGTGACGAGTCCGGGAGATGGGCATGAGTCTGTGTCGACGACCTCGGGTGTAAGTCTATCTGGGAGAAGCGCCTTGGCTCCGAAATATCTCGCAAACACCTCTTGACAATGTTCCTATCATGTTCTATCTGTCCCATCGCTCCCCTCCAATCGAGGGTCCTGCTCATGACGGTGAGCCTGGATGGTGGGGAGGGCAGGTCTGCGGTGGAAGGCGAACGTTGCCTCGAGCCCCGGACCCCTGGACTGCCCCCGGCGGGTTACTACGGACCCGTTCCCTATAGGCGGGCTCCAACCTGGGATGGTGGCCTCAAGGC